>VGRE01000122.1 GCA_016875435.1 Deltaproteobacteria bacterium
GCACGCCGGCGCCAGCGCCGCGCCGCTGGACGGCGACCCGTGGTGGCGATGGCCTGCGGCCGGCGGAACCGACACGTTGCGGGGACTGCCGGCCGGGCGGGCTCGCGGGCCGGTCCTGGGCCTGGGGCAGGTAGAGTACCGTCACCCACTCTGGGGGCCAGCGTCACTCGCCGCCTTCGTCGACTCGGCCGCCGCGGGCGAGGTCTTCTGGACCGCGGGAGCCGGCGCGCGGCTCGCGGTACCCCCGGGCCGGGAAAATGTCATGCGGGTCGACATCGCCTACACCAGCGACGGCTCCCCGGGCGTGGTGGTGGGCTTCGGCGAGGCTTTCTAGGCTCAGAAGCGCCCGGGGTGGGTCGTTCCGTCGGCGGCCCCGATGAACGCACGCCGCGCACGGCAGTCCAGCGCCCCGCCGTCGCCGCTTGTCACCAGCCACACCAGGACCCGGGATAGCTGCGCGCGCGTGCAGTGCCCGCATCACCCCGCGTGCCCCGGCTGCCCCCTGCTGGGCCTCGACTACGAGGCACAGCTCGAGCTCAAACGCGAGCGACTGGCAGCGGCGCTGGCGCTCTACCCTCACCTCGCCCTCGAAGCGCCCCCGGTGCAGGGGAGCCCCCACACGGCTGGCTACCGTCACCGGGTGAAGTTGCCGGTGGGACCTGGCGGGCAGGTGGGCCTCTACGATCGCGCGGGAGAGCGGGTGGTCGACACGCCTAGCTGCCCGGTGCTCGAGCCGCGCCTGCGGGCGGCGCTCGTCACGCTCCGGCGCTCCCTGGCCGCACACCGCGAGGTACACAGCGTCGACCTCCGCGTGAACGGTGCCGGGGCCCTGCAGTTGGTCCTCGCCTGCCACGGAGGCGAGTTGCGCGGGGGCGGGAAGGCGGCCGCAGCGCTGGCGCGCGAGGTGCACGGGCTCGTCTCGGTGGCCGTTTCCAGGGCCGACCCGGAGGGCAAGCGGGTGATGGGCGCGGCGCCGCGGCTCCTGGCGGGATCTCCCTTCCTCGACGAGCAGGTGGGTAGCGCGCGCTACCGGCTTCATCCCGGTGCCTTCTTCCAGGTGGATCCTCGGCACGCGGCGCGGCTCCAGGCGCTGGTCCAAGAGCGCGTGGGCGGAGCGCGAACCGTGGCCGACCTCTACGCGGGCGTCGGTGCCTACGCGATCGCGCTCGCCGACGGGCGGCAGCGGGTGGTGGCCGTGGAAGAGGTGCCCGCCGCGGCGAGGGCCGCGAGGGAGGCCGCGCCGCGAAACGTAGAGGTGGTCGAGGCCCGCGTGGAGGGCTGGGCACGCCGGGTGCGCGAGCGCTTCGACGTGGCGATCCTCAACCCCGCCCGCCGGGGATCGTCACCGGTTGCGCTCGCCACCGTGGCGCGCGTGGCCGAGCGGCTGGTGTACGTGTCATGCGGCCCCGAGACGCTCGCCCGCGACCTCGACGTCCTCGCGCATCTCGGCATGCGCGTGGTCGACCTGGCGGCCATAGACCTCTTCCCGCAGACGCCCGAGGTGGAGACCGTGGTGTCGCTTGCCCGCGGCCCGGCGCTGGCCACCTGGCGATGCGGGCGGGGCCACGCGCGCGGCCCGTGGGGTGGCGAGCCCTCGGGTGCGCTCGGCCAGCCGGAGCGGGTGCTGGCGCTGGTGGTCGGTGACACGGGCAGCCACGGGACCGCCGGGCAGTCAAAATACCGTCGCCTCGCGACGGTGGCCACGCACTCCTACCTCCGCCTCGACCTGGCGGGGCCGCTCGACGCCGCGCTCGGGGCGCTGGCCCGCGCCGGTCACCCGGTGGCGGGCGCCGACCCGCGCACGGCCCGCTTCTTCGCCGAAAAATCAGGTCTCGTGCGCCCATTCCTGCACGTCGAGATGGCCCGCGGCGGCGTGGTGTCCCCGCTGCACGGCGACCTCCAACACGCCCTGTCGGCGCTCACGGGAGGACGAAACGCACCCGGGGACCGGAAGAAACCGTCACCACCTGCCCGGCCGGGTGGAAGTCGCCGTCGATCATGACGGGGATGGGCTGCTCGCCGCGCAACACCATGCGCGTGGGCACGGCGCTGTAGATCTCGGGGTCGTCGATCGGGAGGGCCATGCGGATGCGCGGCAAGGCCCTGACCAGCGCCACCGGCCCGCAGGCGAAGCCCAGGGCGTGCAAGCGCCCGGGATGGCGCAGGCTCTCGTAGAAGGGTCGAAAGCCGAAGCCGATGTCGTCGACCGAGCCGGCCGCCACGGCCAGGAATCTGTTGCCGGGCCACTTCTCGCCGTCGACCTCCACCTCGCAAATCGCGGGGCGGGCGATGCGCTGGACGAGTTGGCCCCCCACCAGCGCGCTGAGCACGGCGCGACCCAGCAGAATCGCCGCCGAGAGAGGCGAGGGGTCGGACATCGCGTAGTGTTCTTGCAGGAAATTCGAGAGGATCCCGTTGCCGAAAAGGAAGCCATACTCAGGCTTCTCGCCGCCTTCTACCTTCATGATCGTGCGCTCGGCCAGCGGCAGGGGCTGGTCGGTATGGTAGCGAAGCAACAGGGCCGAGAGGATCTCCGGGGGCGTGCCGAGGATGCCCAGGCCGCGGGCGATGGTGTTCATCGTCCCGCCGCGGAGGATGGCGACCGGGGGGATGGGAGCGCCGTCGTAGGCCTCGATGAAGGCGGTGAGCACCACGTGGAGCGTGCCGTCGCCCCCGTTCACCGCGACAATGTCGACGCCGTCGTCGCGGAACTGTCGCGCCTGCTGCACCAGCTCGTCGCGGGTGCTGGGCTGGGCGAGCTTGCCCTTCTTCCCCAGCATGTACGACATCTGGCCGCTGAGCGCAGGGTCGCGGCGATTCCGCCGCGAACGAGGATTACTGACGACAGCGATGCCGGGCATGACTTCGCCCGACTATCACTGTTTCGTCACGGGAGGCCGCCGGCGCTCTCTCGTGGCCGGAGCTACTGGCCGTCGGAGCCGATGGCCTCGACGGGGCAGTTCTCCATCGCCTCGTTGCACTGGGCCACCTCTTCCTCGTTCTCGGGCTGCTTGAAGCAGATGTCGTGGTCTTCCGCATCGGACATGCGGAAGTTGTTCGGCGCCGCATCGGAGCACACCGAGCAGAGGATGCACTCCTTATCGACGAAGAAGCCGTACTTCTTGCCGCTCACGTTGACGGTGCCGCCGATGTTGTCTTCCCACTTGTTGTTCCAATCCGCCACGACGATCTCCGCGATACGGCCGCGCGTGTAGCCCGTCTGGCCGGGCTCGCAAGCCCATTCCCCGGAGCCTAGGTGGCCATCTTACAGGTTGCACGCATGGGAAACCCTGTCCTGCGGAAGATCGCCGAGCCGGTGACGCCCGAGCAGATCCAGAGCGAGGCCTTCCAGCGTTTCTGCGACGACCTGCTGGAGTCGATGTACGAGCAAGACGGCGCTGGCCTCGCCGCGCCCCAGGTGCACGCGGCGATGCGGGTGGTGGTGTTCGAGCTCGACGAGGGGGCGGGTCCCATCTTCCTGGTGAACCCCGTGGTCACGCCGATCGGGGAGGAGACGGGCTTCGGCTACGAGGGCTGCCTGTCCGTGCCCGATCTCCGGGGCCGGGTGCGGCGCTGGCTTCGCGTGCGCGTGGAGGCTCTCGACCGCGACGGCACGTCGATCGAGTTCGAGGCCCATGGCTGGGCGGCGCGGGTGGTGCAGCACGAGTGCGACCACCTCGACGGCGTGCTCTACGTCGACCGGGCCGAGCCTCGGTCGCTTGCCTTCCTGAAGGAATACCGGCGATACGGGCCGCCGGTGGTCGGCGACGAGGGCGACGAGGGCGACGAGGGCGACGAGGGCGACGACGACGCGGAGGAGTGACCGGCCGCACCTTCGCTGACAATCGCCGGCGACAACGTGCTACACGCGCGGGATGATCGCCACCGACGTTCGCCCCGCCTACGTGCCCGACGGACCGCTCGCCTTGCGCGTGGCGAACTGGCTCAACGAGCCGCGCGACGTGCCCTTCGTATCGCTGATCGCGCAGTGCCTCGCGTGGCAACTAGTTGGGATTTTCCTGTTTTTCCTGGGCCCTTCGGCGTGGTATCTGGCGCCGCTCTACTGGGCCTGCTGGGGCTTCGGCTTCCTCGACCGTTTCATCCTGATGCTCCACTGCACCAGCCACCGGGCCCTGTTCAAAGACCGGCGGCTCAACAACATCATCCCGTGGATCGTCGGGCCTTTCTACGGGCAAACGCCAGAGAGCTACTTCGCTCACCACATGGGGATGCACCACCCGGAGAACAACCTCGCGGCCGATCTCTCCTCCACCATGCGCTACCAGCGCGACCGGTTCGCGCACTGGCTGCACTACTTCGGCAGCTTTCTCCTCGGTGGCATCCCCTCGGTGGCCCTGTACCACCATCGTAAGGGCAACACGAAGATGCTGCGGCGCTTCGTGGCGGGCGAGGCGAGTTTCTGGATCGGCGCGGCCCTGCTGCTCTACGTCAACGTGCACGCCACCCTCATCGTCTTCGTGTTCCCGGTGCTGGCGGTGCGCGCACTGATGATGGCCGGGAACTGGGGCCAGCACGCCTTCGTCGACGCCGCCGACCCCGGCAACCCCTACCGCAACAGCATCACCTGCATAAACGTTAGGTATAACCATCGTTGTTTCAACGACGGCTACCACATCCTGCACCACATCCGCCCCCGCACCCACTACACGGAGTACCCCGTGGAGTTCGAGGCCAACAAGGCGGAGTACGGTCGGCAAGACGCGATCGTGTTCGAGGGCATCGACTTCTTCCAGGTGTGGCTGTTCCTGATGCTCGGCCGTCACGACTGGCTCGCGCGCCGGATGGTGCGACTCCCCGGCGCGCCTGCGCGTACCGACGCGGAGGCGGTCGCCTTCCTCAAGCAGCGGTTGGCGGCGATCCCGGGCTGACGACCGCCGCTACTTCAACCCCACGTGCACGCGGTGCACGTCGTCGTTCTCGTCGATGGCGCTGATGAAGGCGATCACCTCGTCTTTCTCTGGCCCGTCGGCCATGTCCACCGGGTTCTTGCACCGGTAGGCCAGTTCCATGGTGCTCACCACCCAGCCCATCCCGGCCAGCGCGGCGTTGACGGCGGCGAGGTCGGTGGGGTTGGTGTAGAACGTGGTGCTTTCCTCGCCTGCTTCGAGGTCTTGCGCGCCGGCCTCGATGGCGGCTTCCTCGGGATCCATCCCCGAGGGGTGGCTGCCCTCGATGACGCCCACGCGGTCGTACATCCACATCACGCTGGTGCCGAGCTGTCCCTTGCGGAACAACACGCGCACCTCGCTCGCGGTGCGGTTCTTGTTGTCGGTGAGGCACTCGACGATCACGGGCACCTGGTTGGGCGCGTAGCCCTCGTAGAGCACGGTGTCGTAGTTCACCGGCTCGAGCAGGCCCGCGCCTTTCTTGATGCAGCGCTCGATGGTGTCGCGCGGCATCGAGTTCTTCCGTGCCGCCTCGATCGCCGCCCGCAGGCGCGCGTTGTGCTCGGGAGACGGGTCACCGTTCTTGGCGGCCACGATGATCTCCTTCGCGAGCTTCGTGAACAAAGCTCCCTTTGCCGCGCCTTGCGCCACGCGGCCGGCGTGTTTCCACTGGGCTCCCATGCGGCCCGGCTAGCGCGGGACACCCTCCGCTGACAAGCGGTGACGTGCCCCGCGGTCCCCCACTCTCGCGCATCGAGGGTCATAGGGAGTGCATGTCGATGGCCGCCGCCCTCCCCGCCCGCGCCGAGCTCGACGACGCCCTGCACGCGGCGATCGCGGCAGAGGCGCCGCGGATGATGGGCCTCTGCACGCGCATGATGGGTAACGAGCACGATGGCGCCGACGTGCTTCAAGAGGCCTGGCTGCGCGCCTGGCGCGGGCGGGCGGCCTACCGGGGCGAGGGCCCGCCGGCGGCCTGGCTGCGCGCCATCGTGGTGCGCGAGTGCCTCCGGAGCCTGCGATGGAAGGCCTGGCGGCGCTGGGTACCGCTCGACCCGGACGGCGTCGGCCCGGCGAGCGAGACCCGGCCCGAGGGCAAGCTCGACGCCGCGCGAATTCGCGCCGCGGCAGCCCGGCTGCCCGCCCAGCAACGTGTCGCGTTCAACCTGCGTCACGAGGAAGGCTGGACGGCCCGTGAGATCGCCCTCGCCCTCGAAGTGAGCCCCGAGACCGTCAAGACCCACCTCGAGCGTGCGCTGTCGCGCGTGCGCGAGGCGATTGGAGCCCCCGATGGATGAGCAGATCGACGAGGCGCTGCGCGCCACCCAGGGCTCGCCGGCGCCGCCGGCGGTGCCGAGCATGGCGGAACTCGACCGGCGCGTTCGGTCGCGACAGTTCCGGGCCGCCGGGATCGCCGGCCTCGCGGCGGTGGCCGTGCTCGCCCTCGGCTGGCCACGCCCCGACCGGGGCCCCTCGCCCGCCGTGCGCGACGCCGCCGTGGCCGAGGCCCTCGGCGAGGTGATCGACGACCTCGACGCGCTCGCCCAACCCGCCGACGACGCGCTCCCCGGCGAGTTCGCCGTGGCGCTGCTCGACCCCTACGCCCACGCCGGCGACACCGGCATCCTGTCCGACCCGCTCAGCCCCGAAGGAGAACTCTGATGATCGCCATTCTTCTTGCCCTTGGCACCGCCCTCGCCGAGCCCCCGCCGCCACCGAGTGACGACGTTGGCCCCGGCCTCGCGTCGGAAGACGACCGCATGATGCGCCACTGGTCGGAGATCGCCGACAAGCTGGGCCTCGACGACAAGCAGCGCGACGATGTCGAGAAGCTCTACTTCGACAACAAGAGCGCCCGCATCGACAGCGCCGCGCGCGCGGAGAAGGCGCGCCTGGAGCTGGAGCGCCTGATGCGCGACCCGGCCTCGGAAGAGAAGGCGATCATGAAGGCCTTCGACGCCCAGGTGGCCGCCGAGAACGAGCTGCGCGAGAACCGCCTGATGCTGCACCTCGGCCTGCGCAAGGTGCTCAAGCCCGAGCAATGGGAGCAATTGATCTCGATGCGCGAGGAGCGCCGGGGCGGGCGGCAGGGGGCGAGGGGGCGGGCGCCGACGGGGGACTAGCCCGCCAGGCGGGGCGCGGCAGAGGCCGAGGCCTGAGTTCAGCCAGAGGCCGGGGGTCACGAAGATGTCCTCGGTTCCCGAGTTGTCCGGGCACGAACACCGCCGTGGTGGTGTTCGCGGGGATCGTCACGCCGCCATTGCCGCAGTCGAACTCTGTCCTCACGATGAGCCCCGCGCGTCGTGACCGCAGCATGCCAGGGGGCGCGCAAGGGTCACGGCACGCTCGTTACCTCCCGAGAAAATCGGGGCTCGGCGGGGCGCCAACGTCGCCACCGCCCCCGCCGCTCAGCCCCTGATACCTAAAGTCTAAAGCCTCGAGCCTGCTAGTGCCCTTCCTTCACCGCATTCCGATTCCAGCTCGGGATCTCCACGGTCACGTCGCTCGCGCCACTGGGCACGCACTGGCAGGCCAGTCGCGACGATGAGCGTAGCGCCGGGGCGGTGTCGAGCATGTCGAGCTCGTCGTCGGTGGCCTCGTTGGCCGTGGCGCCCCCCGCGGTCACGTACACGTGGCAAGTCGAGCAGGCGCACACGCCGCCGCACACGTGCTCGATGTCCACGCCCGCCGCCATCATCAGCGCGAGGAGGGAGCCCTCCTGGCCCTGCTCGTCGGGCAACTGCGCGGGATCGACGCGGATCGGCTCGGGGTGTCCCACCACGGTGATCGTGTAGGAGCGCGTGGGCGGAGGCGGGGCCTCGGCCTTCATGTAGGGGTTCTTCGCCATCAGCGCAGGCCCAGCTCGGCGCCCACCACCTCGGCGTCGCGACCAGAGAGCGCCTGCGTGAGGTCGCGCTCGATGCGGCGCTGCGCGAAGGGGGCGCTCACCGCGTCGAGATCCTTCGACAGCGTGGAGATCCGCTCGCGATCCGCCCCCGCGATGGCCTCGCGGAGCGCGCTGGCCACGCCCTCGATGGCGCCGGCCTCGCCGTCGCCCAGGAGGGCGCGATCGGCAGCGAGGGCCTTGTCGAGCGCGGCGAGGATGCCCTCGGCCTCCACGCGCGCCTCGATGAGCAGCCGCTCGTCCACGTCGGTCTCGGCGTGGTCGATGGCGTCTTCCAGCATGCGCTCGATGTCGGCCTCGGACAGGCCGTAGCTCGGCTTCACCTCGATCTGCGCCTCGATCCCGGTGTGTTCCTCGCGCGCCGACACGCGCAGGAGGCCGTCGGCATCGACGAGGAAGTCGACCTTCACGCGCGGCACCCCGGCAGGCATCGGCGGCAGGCCGCGCAGCTCGAATCGCCCGAGCGAGCGGTTGTCCTTGACCAGCTCGCGGTCGCCCTGGACCACGTGCAGGTCGACCGCTGTCTGGCCGTCGACGTGGGTGGTGAAGGTGTGCGAGGCGTTGACCGGGATGGTGGAGCAGCGCGGGATGAACTTCTCGGTGACGCCCCCCATCACCTCGAGGCCGAGCGACAGCGGGATCACGTCGAGGAGCAGGATGTCGTCGCCGAGCGAGGACTGGCCGCTCAACAGGTCGGCCTGCATCGCCGCGCCCAGCGCCACCACCTCGTCGGGGTCGAGCTCGCCGCAGGGCTCGCGGCCGAACAACTCCGCCACGTACTCCCGCACCAGCGGCACGCGGGTAGACCCGCCCACGAGCACGACGGCGTCGATCTCGCCGGGCGAAAGGCCCGCGTCGGACAGCGCCCGCTTGCACGCCGCGCCGGTGCGCTCCACCACGGGACGGATGGCCGCCTCGAACTGCTTGCGCGACACCCCGGTGAGCAGGCCCGCCTCGAGCCGCACGAGGGCGCCGTCCTTCTCGGTGAGCTCGTGCTTGGCCGCGCGCGCCGCGAGGAGCAGGGCGCGGTGACGACTCGGCGTGCGCTCCAGGATGGTGAGCAGCCCCTTGCGGTGCTCCTCGCTGTTGGCGCGCTCGTCTTCATCGAGGATCTGCGCCCACGCGAGGTCGGCGAGGGCGCGGTCGAAGTCATCGCCGCCGAGGTGGGTGTCGCCCGCCGTCGACAGCACCTGGAACACCCCGTCGTCGAGGCGCAGGATGCTGATGTCGAAGGTGCCGCCGCCGAGGTCGTACACCGCGAAGGTGCCGGTGTCCCGCTTGTCGAGCCCGTAGGCGATGGCCGCGGCGGTGGGCTCGTTGAGCAGGCGCAGCACCTCGATCCCCGCCACCCGCGCCGCGTCCTTGGTGGCCTGCCGCTGCGCATCGTCGAAGTAGGCCGGCACGGTGATGACGGCGCCGCCGGGCTCGCCGAAGAGGCACTCGACCGCCCGTTGCTTCAGGGACCGGAGAATCTCGGCGCTCACCTCCACCGGGGTGACCGGCGCGCGGCCATCGACGAGGAAGCGGACGAAGCGAGACTCGGTGTCGTCCATGCGGTAGCCGAACAGCGCCGCGTCGGCCCGGCAGTCGGACGGCGCGCGCCCCATGAAGCGCTTCACGCTGGTGAACGTCGACCCCGCGTGGGCGGGCGCCTCGTCGCGCGCCTCGCGCCCGACGACGACGCGCTCGCCCTCGTAGCGCACCGCCGAGGGCAGCATCGACGCGCCCTCCCCGTCGAGCAGGCAACGGGCCTTGCCGTCCATGACCACCGCCACCAGCGAGTTGGTGGTGCCGAGGTCGATCCCGATGTTGGGCATGGTCTACTCCCCTGCCGGGCGCAGGAGCCCGGTGACGTACTTGAGCCGGGCGAGGCGATCGGGCACGGCGTCGAGCGCCCCCCCGCCCCCTTCCCAGCGTGAGAAAATCTGGTCGATCTCGGCCTCGAGCTCGACCTGCAGCGCCACCGCATGGGCAGCCATGGAGCCCGGGGCCTCCTCCTCGGCCTCCCGCCACTCGAACATCTGTTGCAGGAAGGCGCCGTCGAGCGACGGGCCGCGCTCGTCTTGCCGGGCCGAGCCGGTGGCGAGGTAGCGCGCCCGCGCGACGGGATCCTTGAGCGTTCGACGCGCCTCGTTCACCGCCGCCGTCCACTGCAGCGCGGCCTGCTTGTCACGCGATGGTCGCGACACGAACTTGTCGGGATGAATGGTCCGCGCCACCTTCAGGTAGCGCGCCTCCACCTCGGTGGGCGCCAGATGGTAGCGCCTCGACAGCCCCAGGATCGCGAAGGGATCAGGGTCGACGGGGGGAGCTTGCAGGGCGCCACAGCCGACGCACACCGGGCCCCCGACGGGCTCGTGACAGGCGTGGCAGGTCATGGCTCAGACGGTGAAGGACTCGCCGCAGGAACAGCTCGTCTTGGCGAGCGGATTGGTGAACTCGAAGCCGGTCTTCAGCAGCTCGGACTTCCAGTCGACGATGGTGCCGTTGAGGAACAGGTAGCTCTTCCGGTCGATGACGATCTTCACCTTCTCGCCGTCGGGACCGAGCTCGAACACCTTGTCTTTCTCCTCGGCCTTCGGCGCGAAGTCGACGTAGTAGCTCAGGCCCGAGCAGCCCCCGCCGCGCACGCCGAGGCGAAAAACGTGGTCGGGCGTCTGCCGCTTCATCGCCAGCTCGCGGATGCGATTGCGGGCGCGATCGGTGACCTCGATCGCCATGGTCTACTCCGCCACTGGCTGGCGCTTCGCCTCGCGCTTCTTCTTGAAGTCGGCGATGGCGGCCTTGACCGCGTCTTCCGCGAGCACCGAGCAGTGGATCTTCACCGGCGGGAGCTTCAGCTCCTCGGCGATCTGCGCGTTGTTGATGCCGAGCGCGAAGTCCACCGTCTTGCCCTTCACCATCTCGGTGACGAGCGAGCTGCTGGCAATGGCGCTGCCACAGCCGAAGGTCTTGAACTTGGCATCCTCGATGATGCCATCCTCGTTGATCTTCAGTTGCAGCTTCATCACGTCGCCGCATGCGGGGGCGCCCACGAGGCCGGTGCCCACGTCGTCGGCGTTCTTGTCGAGCGAGCCCACGTTGCGTGGGTTCTCGTAGTGATCGACGACCTTGTTGCTGTATGCCATTTGAGACTCCTGTTCCTAGTGGGCGGCCCACTCGATGGACTTCAGATCGATGCCTTCTTTCACCATCTCGGCAAGCGGCGACATCTCGCGCAGCCACCCCACCTTCTCGGTGACGAGCTTCACCGCGTAGTCGATCTCCGCCTCGGTGTTGAAGCGGCCCACGCCGAAACGAATCGACGTGTGCGCCAACTCCACGTCGACGCCCATCGCGCGCAGCACGTACGAGGGCTCCAGCGACGCCGAGGTGCAAGCCGAGCCCGACGACACCGCCAGGTCCTTGATGGCCATCATCATCGCCTCGCCCTCGCAGAAGGCGAAGCTGACGTTGAGGTTGCCGGGGAGGCGGCGTTCCCACGAGCCGTTGAGGTAGAGCTCGTCGAGGTTGGCGCGCAGGCCGTCCCACAGCCGGTCGCGGAGCGCGCGGATGCGGTCGCTCTCGCCCTCGGCAAGACCCTGCTGGGCCACGGCGCAGGCGGCGCCGAGCCCGACGATCTGGTGGACAGCGGCGGTGCCCGAGCGGAGACCGCGCTCCTGTCCCCCGCCGAAGACGAGGGGCTCCAGCCGGATGCGGGGGCGGCCCCGTCGCACGTAGAGCGCTCCGATCCCCTTGGGACCGTACATCTTGTGCGCCGAGATGCTCACGAGGTCGACGTTCATCGCCGCCACGTCGAAGGGCATCTTGCCGATGCCCTGCACCGCGTCGGAGTGGAAGAACACGCCGCGCTCACGGCAGATCTTGCCGATGCCCGCGATGTCGTTGACGGTGCCTACCTCGTTGTTGGCCCACATGAGGGACACGAGGATGGTGTCGTCGCGCAGCGCGGCGGCAACGGCCTCCGGGCTGACGCTGCCGTCCTTATCGACGGGCAGGTAGGTAACCTCGAAGCCCTCTTTCTCGAGCGCGTGGCAGCTGTCGAGGATCGCCTTGTGCTCGGTCAGCGCGGTGACGATGTGGCGGCCCTTGTCCTTGTAGAAGCGCGCCACCCCGAACAGCGCGAGGTTGTCGGACTCGGTGGCGCCCGAGGTGAACACGATCTCCTTGGCGTCGGCGCCGATGAGCGACGCCACCTGCTCGCGGGCGCGCTCCACGCCCGCCTGCGCCTTCCAGCCGAAGCTGTGGTTGCGGCTGCCGGCGTTGCCGAACACGTCGGTGAGGTAGGGCATCATCGCCTCGAGCACGCGCGGGTCGATGCGCGTGGTGGCGTGATTGTCTAGGTAGATGGGGAGCTGTACCGACATGGGCTACACTTCCGGGTGGGCGTTCGGGGTCTCGCGCACGGCGGCCACCAGGACGGGAGCCTCCGCCTCGGCGTGCTCCTCCACCTCGCAGCAGCCGCAGGCGGACTTCTCCGTCTGCGGCGCGCAGGTGCGGCAACCGTGCAGGTACTCGAGGGCGGCGGAGAACTCGTGGTCGAGCTGCTGCAGGCGGAGCAGGTGGGCGCGCGTTTCCTCGCGCTTCTGCGCGTAGAAGTCCTCGAGTGACTTCATCATCTCGGGGGCCGATTGCGCGGACCGGAGCTCGGTGAGGAAATCCTTGATCTCGTTGAGCGAGAAGCCGATCTCCTGCAGGCGGCCGATCCAGTGGATCCGGACGAGGGACTCCTCGTCGTAGAGCCGGAAGCCGCCCTTGGTGCGGCTCACCGGCGTGAGCAGGCCCAGCTCCTCGTAGAAGTGCAGCGTGCGCTGCGTACGCCCGGCGCGCTCGGCCAGCTCGCCGATGCGCATCGTGGACGGGAGGGTGGGCGACAAGG
>VGRE01000123.1 GCA_016875435.1 Deltaproteobacteria bacterium
ACCGACGCCGACGCCGACACCGACACCGACACCGACACCGACACCGACACCGACACCGACACCGACACCGACACCGACACCGACACCGACACCGACACCGACACCGACTCCGATACCGACAGCGACTCCGATACCGACAGCGACTCCGAGGTCCACCCCGATGATCGCGATGACGACGGCGACGGTTGGACCGAGAACGAGGGTGACTGCAACGACTCCCGCCCCGGCATCAACCCCGACGCCGAGGAGGACTGCAATGGCCAGGACGACGACTGCGACAGCCTCGTCGACGAGGGCGATGCCTGCGGGGAGATCGGCGGCGACACGGCCCTGGCCTACCTGGTGATGAGCGGCGAGTGGAGCATGCCCAGCAACCGGTTCGGCAGCATCGACGTGGGCTACGCGGCCTACGCCAGCAACACCGGCGACTACGTTTGCGACATGCGGGTGGAGTACGACGAGGTGGGCGACGGCCAGGCCGGTTGCCCCGATTGCGACTGGGCCTTCGAGGTGTCGCCCAACCCCCAGCCCAACTCCGGCTCCCTCTGCAACGACCTGTTCATCCCCGGCAGCGCCGACCCCGGCTACTCGATCTTCGGGCTCTACGACGCCTCCTCGATGTGGATTGGCGACGGCCGCATGGACGGCGTCGGCACCAACCCCGCGTACACCTACGAGGGCGGCTCGACGGCCTACTACCTGGGCCAGACCTTCTTCGTCCACTACACCTACGGCCGCTACGACGGCTGGTACTTCCAGGCCTGGAATCTCCCCGACTACGGCTACTACCAGATCTACGGCGACAGCGAGGCGGCCTCCTGGGCTCGCTTCATCACCTCGAGCGGTAGCCCGATCTACTACTACTATTATTATTAGCCCGGCGGCCAGCCCAGCGAGCGCCCGCCGAGCAGGTGCAGGTGCAGGTGAAACACGCTCTGCCCGGCCCCCGCGCCATTGTTGATGGCCACCCGGTAGTCCACGAGCCCCTCGCGACGGGCCACCTCGGCCACCGCGAGCAGACACTTGCCCAGCAGCTCCGCGTGATCGAGCGTGGCGTCGCTGAGCTTCGGCAGCGGCAGCTTGGGACAAACCAGCAGGTGCGTGGGCGCCTGCGGGTTGATGTCGCGAAAGGCGATGATGTCGTCGGTCTCGTAGACGATCTTCGCCGGGATCTGGCGCGCGGCGATCTTCTCGAAGAGGGTCAAGTCGGGTCTCGGGTGGTCCCGGCTAGTAACTGGCCCGCAGCGGCAGGATGAGGATGCCGTCCTTGTACGCGGGGCCGGCGACGATGAAGGTGCCGTCGCGATTGATCGTCACCGTGGTATCGATGAGCTTGCCCTTCCTACCGTCGATCTCCACGCGCACCCGCGCCCGGCTGTCGTCGAGCGACACCAGCGCCACGCCGAGCTTGCGGTCGCCCTCGATGGTGACGGTCTGCTCCCCGCCCACGACGAGGTCGATGTTCTGGGTGGAGAGCAGGCGGTAGCCCTTGTACTTCAGGTAGCGGAACTGGCTGGCCAGCGGTTGGAGGCGCGGGTCGATCCCCGTCTCGCTGTCGGTGGCGTGCACCACGTGGACCGTGATCCGCGCCTTCGAGGATGCAGGCCGGGACTCGCTACTCCCGGGACCGGCGAGAGCCTCGGAGGGCACGAGTCCGCCCAGCGCCAGGAGGCCAAGGAGGAAAAGGGCGCGCATCAGCTCTCCTCCTCGACGAAGATGATGGTGGGGCCACCCTCCTCGAACTGCATCACCTGGGCCACGGCCCCGTCGGCCACCACGAGGTCTTCCACCTCGGCCTGGTTGAACTGCGCGAGGGCGATCATCGGCGCGCCGATCTCGGCGGTGACCGCCTGCGGCACCTTGCCGGACCACGGCCCGGACACCACCAGCAGGAGCGCGGCCGCCATCGCGAGCGCGGCCAGGCCGGCACCGCCGCCGAGCACGCCCAGCGACGCCCACCGCGGCATGGTCGCCGCCTGGACGCCGATCTGGGACATCACCGCATCGGCCACGTCAACCGCACGATCGACCCGCGACGGGGCCAGTGCCCGGTTGAGCTCCACGGACAGCATCACGTCGTCGACCACGTCGACCGGCGTGGCGAGAGCCTCGGAGAGTTGCACGCCCAGCATCACGTCGTCGGCCACGTCGACCCTGCCCGTCACCGCCTCGCTCAGCGACACGCCAAGCATGACGTCGTCGGCCACGTCGAGCGAGCCAGCCGTCGCCTCGCAGAGCTGCGACCGAAGCACGCGCAGGTCGGCCGCGCCCGGCACCTCGGGCCCGAGACCATCGGTCGCGAGCAGGAGCGCGAGCGCCTCGGGGTCGAGCGGACGGTCGTTCATCGATCCATCCGACGCGCGGGGGAGCCATTCATTCAGGCGTCCGAGCTCGCGCCGAGGCGCGCCTGAAGCTTCTTCCGGGCGTAGAAGAGCCGGCTCATCACCGTGCCCTCGGGGATGCCCATCACGTCGGCGATCTCCTTGTAGGAGAGTCCCTCCACCTCGCGCAGCAGCACCACCTCGCGCATGTCTTCGGTCAGCTCGTCGAGCGCGCCGTAGATGCGCTCGCGGAGCTGCTTGCGCTGCAGCTCGCGGGCGGGGTTGTCGTCCATGTGCTGCTCCGACAACGTGCCGTCTTCATCGCGGCTCGCCACTGCCTCCTCGAAGGAGGTGGTCTTGCGGCGCTTGTTCTTGCGGGTGTGGTCGATCGCGAGGTTCATCGCGATGCGGTAGATCCACGTGTAGAAGCTCGAGTCGATGCGGAAGCTCGACAGGCTCTGGTAGGCCTTCACGAAGGCCATCTGCACGATGTCCTTCGCGTCGTCGTCGTCGCGCACCATGCCGCGCACCATCGCGAACAGTCGCGACTGGTAGCGCACGACCAGCGGCCGGTACAGCGCGGTCTCGCCCTTGAGCACGCGCGTGATGAGCTCGGCGTCGGTCAGCTCGTCCATGGCGAGCGAGAACCTATGGGCTGAGGGTTCAGTGCGCACTGGCCCATGTACGTCCCGACCCCCACTCCACCTTCAACGGCACGGCGAGCTCTACGACCGACTCCATGATGGCGCAGATGCGAGGCGCCTCGCTGGACACGCGATCCTCGGGGAGTTCGAACACCAGCTCGTCGTGCACCTGCAGCAACATCGTCGTGGATGTGCGCGCGATCGCTCCGTCGACCGCGATCATCGCCTTCTTGATGAGGTCGGCGGCGCTGCCCTGGATGGGCGTGTTGATGGCGATGCGCTCGGCCTGCGCCCGGTCGCCCTGGTTGGACGCGTCGAGATCCTTGATGGGGCGCCTGCGGCCGTAGAGCGTCTCCGCGTAGCCGAGCTCCCGCGCCCGCGCAGTGGCGCTCTCCATGTAGGCGCGCACCTGGGGATAGCGGGCGAAGTAGCCGTCGATGTAGGCGGCCGCCTGGCCGCGGCTGATCTTCAGCTCGTTCGCCAGCCGGAAAGCCCCCATGCCGTAGACGATGCCGAAGTTGATCGCCTTGGCCGCCCGCCTCATCTCCCCGGTGACCAGTCCCGCCGCCACGCCGAACACCTCGCTCGCGGTGCGGCGGTGGATGTCCTCGCCTCGCTGGTAGCTCTCCACCAGCGGCCCCTCCTTGCAGTAGTGGGCAAGCACCCGTAGCTCGATCTGGCTGTAGTCGCAGGAGAGCAAGACATGCCCCGGCTTCGCCACGAAGCAGGCCCGGATTCGCTTGCCATCCTCGGTGCGGATGGGGATGTTCTGCAGGTTGGGGTCGATCGAGGACAGTCGCCCGGTGGCGGCCACCGCCTGGCCGAAGGTGGTGTGAATGCGCCCGTCGGCGGCGATGTACCGGGGCAGCGCGTCGACGTAGGTGTTCTTCAGCTTGTACAACTCGCGGAAGGCGAGGATGGCGTCGGCAAGGGGGTGGCCGAGCTTCTCCAGGGTCTCGGCGTCGGTGCTCCGGCCGGTCTTGGTCTTCTTGCCGCTTTGGAGGCTGAGCTTGTCGTAGAGGATGGTGGCCACCTGCTGGGGCGAGTTCACGTTGAACTCCTCGCCGGCCACCTGCCAGATGGCTCCCTGCGCGACTTCCACCCGCTTGCCCAGCTCCACCGATAGCTCGGAGAGGGCTCCCGCCTCGCAGGCGATGCCGACCCGCTCCATCTCGGCGAGGATGGGCAGCAACGGCAGCTCGATGTCGCGATACACCCTGTCATCGGCCAGCTTCGACGCGAACACCTCGTCGATGCGCCAGGCGTCGCGAGCCTCGTCGCCCGGCTCGGCGCCCTGGGCCTCTTCGAGCCAGCGCCTCTTCACGTGGTCGAGGGTACGCCGCGCCTCGGGCTGCAGCGCGTAGTCGGCCAGGGTGTTGTCGCCGCCGAGGCCGCGCAGGCGGATGCCCCGGTCGCGCAGGAGCTTGTAGAGCGGCTTGAGCTCGTAGGCGACCTTCGCCACCCCCTCGTCTTCGAGGATCTCGCGCAGCGCGGCGAAGGACGCGCTCTCGGCAGGGACGGTGGCCCAGCCGCCGGCCCAGGCCAGGGCGATGCGCCGCACCGTGGCCGGGTCGTCCGGGGCGCGCTCCAGTGCCACTGCGAAGCGTCGCGACGCGCGGAGCTCGTCGGCCAGCCGCGCGAGAGGGCCTTGCCCCCACACCTCCCGCCGCTTGCCCGACCCGGTGGCCACCGTGGCCGCCGCCGCCTCGGCCCGGTCGCCGAGGCCCAGCTCGTTCCATAGCGTCTTGAAATTGTATCGTAATAACCTCAGCTTTAGTTCGTCGGCATCGGGCTCGCGGAGCCTCAGGCCGTCGAGTGAAACTGATACATCGATGTTCGTATCAATCTCCACGAGTTGCCGGGCGAGCCTCGCCCGGTCGGCGTTGTCGCGCACCGCCTCGCCCGTCTTTCCCCCGATCTCCTTCCAGGCGGCCAGCACGCCATCCAGAGACTGATACTTCTCGATGTATTGTGCCGCTTTTTTTGGCCCGACACCCGGCACTCCGGGCACATTGTCGGATGTATCACCCATCAGCGAGAGCAGGTCGACCACGCGCTCCGGGGGCACCCCCCAGCGCTCGACAACCCCGGCGCGGTCGACCGCCACGTTCTTGCCGATGTCGAGCACCGACACGTTGTCGTTCACCAGCTGGCAGAAGTCCTTGTCGCCCGAGACGATCTGCACGAACACGTCGTCCTTGCCGAAGCGCCGCGCGAGGGTGCCGATGATGTCGTCGGCCTCCACCCCTTGCTTCTCCAGCACGGCGAAGCCGAAGGCGCGGCAGAGTGGCTCGAACTCGTCCCATTGCTGGCGGAGATCGTCGGGCATGTCCGGGCGGGTGCCCTTGTAGTCGGGCCACAGCGCCAGCCGCGCGTCGGCCCCCTTGTCGAACACGCAGGCGAGGTAGTCCGGCTGGATGTCCCTCAACAATGCCTTCATGATGCGAGTGAAGCCGAACAGCGCCCGGGTGGGAAAGCCGTCGGGCGCGCGCATGTCCGTTTGAATGCCGTAGTACGCGCGGAAGATCTGGTTCGGCGTGTCGACGAGGAGGAGCTTGGGCAAGGGGACCCCGGGGCTTGCGGGCACGGACGGTCCCGGACTAACCGCCCCCGGTGAGCGGCCCCCTGAACGGTCTCGGTCCCCCGGCGCTGGTCGACTGGTGCGAGCCCAACTTCGTGGCTTCGCCCTGGATTGCCGAGTGGTGGAACACCTGGTCGAGCGTGGCGATGGTGCCGATCGCGCTGGTGGGGCTCTGGCACCTGCGCGGCCAGGGCTGGCGCTACGTGGCCGGCATGATCGGGCTCGCCTCGGTGGGCACGGGCTCGGCCCTGTTTCACGGCACGCTCCTGCGGGTGGCCCAGGCGCTCGACGAGCTACCGATGGTCGCCACCGGCCTGGCTTGCGCCTGGGCAGTGGTGCATCGCGAGTCACCCCTCGGCGAGGGGCGTAGGCTGGCGTGGGCGCTCACCGCCTTCGGCCTCGGCTTCGCCGTGGCCTACGCCACCGTTCCCTGGGCCTTCGGGCTCTTCGTGGGGGTGTATGGGCTGATGATCGGCTGGGTGGCGCTCATGACCATCCGGCTCACGTGGTTTTCCCCGTCCACCGCGGCGATGAGGCGCAGCGCCCTGGGCATGCTGCTCGGCGTGGGCAGCGCCTTCTTCGCCTTCTGGCTGCCCGAGCACGTCTTCCTCGATTGTGACCACCCGCTGCAGGCCCTGCAGTTGCACAGCTTCTGGCACGTGCTCGGGGGGCTCGGCACGGTGTCGTGGTGGAGATGGGTGCACCACCACCGCGCGCACCTGCACGGGACGAGCTGACCGCGCCGTAGAAGGCCGGGTGTCCCCCGCACCGCGCGGCCACACCCGTGGCGAGGTCGCGACGCGGCAGGCATTCGCCCGAGGCGCTGAGCTTCGTCCACGGCGTGACCGCACGCGTACACCGCGCCATCGGCCTCGATCAGCAGCCGGTCGCCGCAACGCTCGCGGCTACTGCAACGGCTGGACGGCAGGCCGAGTCGCGACTGCGGCGCCACCTCAGATGTCCTGCACGAAAACGCGGCCGATGTCTCGGCGCCAGCGTTCAAGAATAGTGACCATGAAGACGCCGTATTCTCGGGCGTCGACGCTTGCCGGGGCGTGCGCCGGCTTGAGCATCACCCAGAAGGGGCGCGCCGCCGTCCCCGGAGGTTAGCCCGCGGGGCATGTCGTTCGCCCTTCTCGACCCCACCCCCGAGCACGAGATGCTCCGGCAGATGGTCCGCGACTTCACCCGCGACGAGGTCGAGCCGCAGGCCGCCGAATTCGACCATAAACAGGCGCTCAACCTGCCGCTATTTCGCCGACTCGGCGAGCTGGGCCTGCTCGGCATCACCGTGCCGACCGACGACGGCGGCGCCGGGATGGACGCGGTGGCGGCGGTCATCGCTCACCACGAGATCTCGAAGTCCGACCCAGGTTTCTGTCTCGCCTACCTCGCGCACGCGATGTTGTTCGTCAACAATTTCTACCACTCGGCCAACGCCGCACAGCACGCCAAGTACCTGCCCAAGGCGGTGAGCGGCGAGTGGATCGGCGGCATGGGCATGACCGAGCCCGGCTTCGGCACCGACGTGCTGGGCATGGGCACCACCGCCGTGCGCGACGGCGCGCACTACGTGCTCAACGGCACCAAGACCTTCATCACCAACGGCCCCGACGGCTTCGTATTCCTGGTGTACGCGAAGGTGAACGGGCGCGTCACCAGCTTCGTCGTCGACCGCGACTGCCCCGGCTTCCGCACCGGGAACCCGATGCACAAGATGGGCATGCGCGGCTCGACCATGAGCGAACTCATCTTCGAGGACTGCCGGGTGCCCGCGGAGAACCTGCTCGGCGCCGAGGGACAGGGCGTCACCCACATGATGCGCAACCTCGAGATCGAGCGGCTCACGCTGGCGGCGATGTCGCTCGGCATCGCCGATCGCTGCCTCGACGCGATGGTGGAGTACGCCAACCAGCGCGTGGCCTTTGGCAAGCCCATCGCGGAGTACGGGCAGATCCAGCGCTACATCGCTGATAGTTACGCCGAGGCCGAGGCCCTTCGCTGCCTCGTGTACCACGTGGCCCACCACGTGGGGCCCAACCAGCGCAACCGCCTCGGCAGCGACGCCGCCAAGCTCTTCGGCGCGCCGGTGGGCAAGCACGTGGCCGACCGCGCGATGCAGGTGCTCGGCGGCAACGGCTACTGCACCGAGTTCCCCATCGAGCGCCTGCTGCGCGACGCCAAGCTCATCGAGATCGGCGGGGGCACGCTGGAGTCGCACCAGAAAAACATCACCCGCGACCTCGCCCGCGCCCGGGCCCACGCGTGATTCTACTCGCCCTGCTCGGCTGCGGACCCACCTACGAGGAGGGGATGATCGAGCAAGGTCGCCTCCACTGCGAGCTCCTCGATGCCTGCGATCAGCTGGCTTTGGTGGGGTACGACAGCCTCAACGCCTGCATCGAGGACGCCGAGGGCCAGGCCTTCTCCGACTGCCCCCGGTCGGCCTACCGGGCTGACAACATGCAGGCCTGCGTGGATGCCTGGGAATCGGCCGTCGCCAACGTGGACTGCGACGCCTCCCCCGCCGAGTGCATGCCGGCCCAGGTGTGCCCGCAGTAGCCGCTATTTCTTGTCGGTCGAGCGGCGGAAGAGGTCGGAGATCACGCCGGTGGAGGAGCGGACGCCGCTGTCGGAGGCCTTCTCCCGCTCCTGCCGCTGGCTGTGCAGGCGGATCTCCCGCTGCGCGTCGTGGTTCTCCGGGTCGGCCTCCAGCGCCGCGCGATAGCGCTTTAGCGCATCGTCATGTCGCGACTCAAGTTTGAGCATATTGCCCGCGGACACCGCCACCTGGGCGCGCTTGGCGGCGTCGGGCGGGACGATCATGTCGAGCGCCGCCAGTGCCTGGTCGAGCGACAGGCGGCGGCACAGATAGCCTGCGCGGGCGGCGTCCAGGGCGTGGGGCCAGGCGTCGGGGTCGAGGCGCACCGCCTCGACGAAGAGGGCATCGGCACCGCGCCAGTCGCGGTTTCGGTAGAGCACCTCGCCGCGCTTGAAGGCCACCCGGGCGGCCTGGTGGTCGCGGTCGCTGACGTAGGGCTTGCCGGCGGCGCGGGCGGCGAGCACGCGGCGGGCCTCGGCGATGGCGCCCGGCATGCGAAGCGCCTCGTAGGCCTCGTTCACCCTGGCGAAACACGCCTCCGCGAGCTGGCGAACCAGAGGTGGCCCGCTGAAGAAGCTGTCAGGGTGAAAACGCTTGGAGATGTCGCGGTAAGCGTAGACGAGGTCGTCTTCCGCCAGCGTCTTCCGGTCGCCGATCTCGAGGACGTCGAGGGCGCTGGCGCCCTCCATGGCCGAGAGCGCGCTCCGCAGCCGCCCGATGCGCGGGTCTTCCACGGTGCGCGCTGCTGGAGGCGGCGTGCAAGCTGGGGACGGCGTCGATTCTTGCTCCAGGGGACCGCCATCGACCGTCAGAAGGCCGAGCAGGTAGAGCAAGTCGAGCGCGCGCAGCACCTCGCCGCGTCGGGTGCTGTCGGTGGCGCCGGCCTCGCGCAGCAGGTGTCCCACGTCGAGGCAGGTCTGGGCCACCCGGAGCACGCGCATGGTGGTGGCGTCGAGGCCCCAGCGTGTCTCCGGGGAGTCGTCGGGCACGCGCACCTTCACGCTGGCCTGGCTGAGTCTCGACCAGGCCCTGTCCACCTGGGCGAGGGGCCGACCCTGTCTCAGCCCCGCGGAGACGAGGCGCGGGATGGGCACCGGCAGCGGGAAGGCGCCGGGCGGGCCCGCCGCGTCGGGGTCGAAGGACACCATCCCGCCCCGCTGGCCTACAAGCCTCGCCAGGAACTCCCCGAGGCCGAGCGCAGCGGCCTCGATCACCCGGTCCACGGGGTGCCCGGCCGCCACTGCCGCGCCCACGTCGCGACCGAGGTCTCGCGTGTCGGGCAGCGCCCGGTCGAGCTCCCCCAGCAGGCCGGGGAGCCCCTCGACGTGCATCACCCGGCCCCCACGCACCACCACGCGCCCGGTAAATTCCTCTCGGTCGAGCATCACGGCGCCGGTGGCGTCTACCCGGTGGGCGAGGAACAGCACTCGCATCGGCGGCACGCGCTCGAAGGGGCCACGCACGCCCGCGAGGAAGCTCAGCCCGCTCCAAGTATCAGCGCCGGCCCCGGCGACCGGCTTGCGCCCGGCGGCCCTGGCCGGGAGCACGGCCTCGACGACGGCCTTCAGCGTGGCCGCTTCGAGCGGCTTCGGTAGGAATCCCCGCACCGGGATGCCCCGCGACCGGGCGTGGGCCTCGGCGTCGCCGCGGAAGAAGCCCGAGGTGAGGATCACGGGGGGTGGCTTGTCGCGCCCGGCGATGCGCTCGGCGAGTTCGAAGCCGTCGATGCCGGGCATGAGGATGTCGGCAATCACGAGGTCGTAGGCGCGCTGGTCGAGCAGGTCGAGGGCCTCGGCGCCACCGGGCGCGGCGACCACCTCGTGGCCCAGGCCCCGGACGAGATCGACGATCACCGCGCGGGCGAGGGCATCGTCGTCGAGTGCGAGAACTCGGGCCATCGATCTTGCGGCGCAGGGGAGGTTGACCGGCGGGCGCCGGGCGATCATATTGCGCGCCCGACCGACCGCCCTTCCCCCTGGAGTACCCATGGCCAGCGCCAACGTGAAGATGCTCAGCGACGCAGAGTTCCAGAAAGCCGTGCTCGATAGCCCCGTCCCTGTCTTGCTCGACTTCACCGCGACCTGGTGCGGCCCGTGCAAGGCCATCTCGCCGATCCTCGACCAGATCGCCGATGCCAACGTCGGGAAGCTCGCGGTCTACAAGCTCGACATCGACGACAACATGGAGACGCCCAACAAGTACGGCGTGCAGAGCATCCCCACGCTCCTTGTCTTCAAGGACGGCCAGCTCGTCGACCGCCGCGTGGGCGCCGCGCCGAAGCCGGTGATCGACCAGCTCGTCGCCCGCGTCGTGTCCTAGGCCCTCGCCCCCGCGCCGCTGCGACCCCCAGCCGCGGGGCGCGGTGCACCTCCCCAAATGGACCGCGAAATACTGGTCCCCGCCGTGCTCGCCACGCTCGCAGTGCTGGTTCTCGTGGGCATCTGGCTCGGCAGCGGCTTCGCCTCCGGTGGCCGCCGAGAAAGCTCCGACCGCGCCCGCGAGGCCCGACCCCTCGCACAAGCAAGGCAAGTGGATCGGCCGCGACAACGACGGGAAGCGGAACGCGTGGAGGCCATAGGCGGCACACTATGGGCTGCAGCCCAACGGCTATAGCCTATAGGCATTACATCCTAGACTTTGAGCCATTGGCGAAGATCCGCAGTTCCGAGCATTCGGCGTTGCAGCCCCGCCGCCGCCCAGGCTCTTCGGCTGCAACCGGCAGCCTACCCCACCAGCCCAAGCAGCTCGATCTCCTCGAGTGCCCGGCCGCTCCCCTTCACCACGGCCGACTGCGGGTCGTCGGCCACGAGCACCGGGAGGTTGACAGCCTGCGAGATGCAGGCGTCGAGGCCGCGCAGGAGCGCACCGCCGCCGGTCATGATGATGCCGCGTTCCATGATGTCGCCCACCAGCTCGGGCGGGGTGCGCTCGAGCGAGGCCCGCACCGCCTCGATGATGAGGTTGGTGGGCTCCTCGAGCGCCTCGCGGATCTCGTCGGAATGGGCCGTCACCGTCCGGGGGAAGCCGCGCACGAGGTCGCGACCTTTCACCTGCATTTCCTCGAAACGGTCGTCGGGCAGCGCGTTGCCGAGGCGGATCTTGATGTCCTCGGCGGTGCGCGGCCCGATCAGCAGGTCGTGCCGGCGACGCATGTGCTGGACGATCGCCTCGTCCATGTGATCGCCGCCCACCTTGATGCTGCGGCTGTACACGATGCCCGCCATCGAGATGACCGCCACCTCGGTGGTGCCGCCGCCGATGTCGACCACCATGTTGCCGGTGGGCTCGGTGATGGGCAGGTCGGCGCCGATCGCCGCGGCAAGCGGCTCCTCGATCAGGTGAACCTCGCGCGCGCCGGCCGACTCCGCGCTCTCGCGCACCGCCCGCTTCTCCACCTCGGTGGTGCCGTACGGGATGCACACCACCATGCGCGGCGACACGAAGCTCTTGCGACCGTTCACCCGCTCGATGAAGTGGCGGAGCATCTGCTCGGCCATCTCGAAGTCGGCGATCACCCCGTCGCGCAGGGGGCGCACCGCCGTGATGTCGGAGGGACAACGCCCGAGCATCGCCTTGGCCTGAGTGCCCACCGCCACCACCCTGCGGTTGCCCTTGCGGTCGTGGTGGATGGCCACCACGCTCGGCTCGTTGCACACCACGCCGCGCCCCTTGACGTACACCAGGGTGTTCGCGGTGCCGAGGTCGATTGCCATGTCAGGCGAAAAGAGGCCGAAGACGGAGGACATCATGAGGCACCCGGGGGACGGAAGAGCGGGGAGCGGGTTGCGCCGTGGGGAAACGGCACGGGGGGGAAGGTGACTCTACCGCACTTCCCTTGACGTGACAAGAGATCGTCGGCCTTCTCGCCAACTTGCCGACGGGATAGCACCGGCGGCTCTGCCGGAGACGGGATGTCGCTCATCGAGCGGATGCGCAGCAGCACAGACAGCCTCCTGATGAAGGTGCTGCTTTTCTCGGTCGTGGCCTCCTTCGTGGTGGTGGGTGGACAAAGCGCCAACGGGCGCGGGGGTAGCGTCGTGGCCACGGTCAACGGCGAGAACATCACCACTCAGGAGTGGGACAACTTGCGACGGGCCGCCTACCGTCAGGCGGGCAGCGCCCTCGACGAGGCCAAGCGCGCCGAGATCGCGAGCGGCGTGCTCGATCAGCTCATCCGCACCGAGGCGGAGTTGCAGGCGGCGGAGGCCGCCGGTCTCGCGGTACACGAGGACGAGGTGAAGCGCGAGATCATCAAGGTCGAGGCCTTCCACGAGGGCGGCAAGTTCAGCGAGGCCAAGTACGTGAAGGTGCTGGAGGCCAACGCCACCGACCGCGTCGATTTCGAGAGCCAGGTACACAAGAAGCTGCTGCTCGACAAGCTCTACGATCTGGTGACCAAGGGCGCGGTGGTGACCGACGGCGAGGTGAAGGAGGAGTGGCGCAAGGAAAACACTCGCATCACGCTGGAGTACGTTCGACTGGTGCCCGACGCCTTCCTGCCCACGATCGAGGCACCTGCCATCGA
>VGRE01000124.1 GCA_016875435.1 Deltaproteobacteria bacterium
GGTCGACGTGTCGTCGGCGCGCGTGCGCGAGGCGGCCGAGCAGCTGGCCCTCGGCGCCGAGAGCGTGGCCAGCGCGGGACGGCTGGAGCGCCTGGCCGAGTTGCACACCGACGCGGCCGAGCTGCGCACCCGCGCCGCCCAGCTCGAGGTGGCGGCGGGGCGGGTGCCCTAGAAGTCGTCGAGTTCCTCGTCGGGGCCGCCCACGGTGGCCTCGGGCAGCGTCGGGTCGCAGAATACGATGTAGTACTTGTTCTCTGTGAACTTCGACTCTTGGTCGAGCCACTCCGACCACCTCGGGAGCTGCGGGTCTTTCTCCTTGTCGTCGACCCGCACCAGCCGCGGCTGCGACTGCCGAGAGCCCACGCACTGCTTGAAGCGCGCAGCGCGCTTGCTGTCGAGCATGCCGCTCACCTCGTCGCGACACTCCGCCAGCTTCTTGCGGTTGCCCTTCTCGCACACGGTCAGGGTCACGTCGCTGCGGAAGCTCTGCCAGCGGGCGTCGGTGGTCTCACCACGCGACACGCGAGTTTCCTCGCGCGCCACGCGCGTTTCTTCCTGCGACCCCACCAGCTCCTCGCGCAGGCGTTCCTGCTCCGCGCGCGCCTCCTCG
The DNA here is from genome assembly GCA_016875435.1 of Deltaproteobacteria bacterium. Lineage (GTDB taxonomy): Bacteria > Myxococcota_A > UBA796 > UBA796 > SXON01 > SXON01. The sequence goes on from VGRE01000124.1 coordinate 611, forward strand.
AGCTGCACGGTGAGCTCGGTCAGCTCGGCCTGCTTGGCCTCGAGCTCCTTCTTCAGCGCGGCCGACTGGCCCTTGGCCTTCTTGACCTTCAGCTCCAGCACGGCGATCTCCTCGCCCTTCGACGACACCGCGCCCTCGAGGTCGACCACCTTCTTGCCGGCGGCCTCGAGTTCGCTGCGGGCGGCCTCTTCCTTCTTCGCGGTCTCCGCGAGCAGCTCCGAGTACTTGCGCTCCGCGTCGTCGAGCTTGGCGATCAGCTCGGCGCGAGAAAGCGCGCCCTCGGGGCGAGACAGGGTTTCCGGGTCGCGCATGTACTCCACGACCTGGGCACCCACGACGCCCAGCACGGCGCCGAGCACGAGGGCCACGCCGTGGGTGACGATCTGGATGAGGCAACCGCCGCCGCGGCTTCCGACAGGTTCGGGGGAATCGTCGAAGTTGGACAAGAGCGCACCCGGAAACGGCGCTCACCTAACCGAAACACGGCCGAGAGCGACGCCGTTGCCATGCTCCGGTCCCTCCCCCTCGAGCGGCGCGCCACATTCTGCCAGTAGTTTCAGTAGCTTATCGGGTCTGGCACGGTTCCTGCTGCCACTCCCGGCGCAACCCCGAGGATCACTGTGTCGAACAAGCTTCCGCTTCTTCTTGCTCTTTTCGGCCTCGTTGCCTGCGACGAGCCCATCACCAAGGTCGCCGTGCCCGACAGCCAGCCGGCCCTGCAAAACGGCGTGTACGTCGTGAGCGTCGAGAAGATCATCGAGCTCGACTGCGACGCCAGCGCCCGAGAGATCTCCAAATGGGAGGCCTCGCTCGGCCTCGCCATAAAGGGCCAGGAGGCCCGGGGGCGGCTCGACGGCATCGAGCTCCAGGGCCAGGCCAAGGGCGCCCTCGTCTACCTCGACGGCGAGATCCCGTCGGGCGAGGAGCCCGGCCGCCGGCCCCAGGACGGCGCGGACCGCGGCGGCCAGGACGTCGACGAGGATGAGGAAGCCTCGGAGAAGTGCGAGGTGGAGGACGTGGAAGACGTTCCCGTGGACGAGCCTTCCCGCGTCGCCGCCGTGTCGCTCGACCTCGAGGCGAGTAGCCGTCGCGAGGCCGGCGGCGTGTTCCTGGTCGACGTGCCGGGCTGCTTCGCCGAGCTGAAGGTGCGGGCGGTGTACGAGCGCGCGCTCGATGACGGATCGGAGTTCACCGAGGTGGAGGAGGAGATCGAGCCGGAGGAGGAGGAACCCTGCGGCAGGGGCGAGGACTGCGGCTAGCGCCGCCTACTGGCCCTGCTGGTCGCGAATCTTGATGCCGGCCACCCCGCCCCTTGCAGCGCCGCGGCCATCGGCCCCGCCAGCACCACGTCGCGGGCAAGGTGCGCGAGGGCATCGAAGATGCGGCGGGCCTGGTCGCGCTGCAGCGGGCTGTGGCGCGGCCCCCACCACATCGCCAGATCCGGGCGGATAGGCCATGCCATGCCCTACGCGCTGGTCTTTGGCCTCCTGCTGCCCTTTGTCGTGCGGATGAACGAGTCGTTGTCGCGCGCCATCGGCCACTTGCCCGCGTCGTTCGCCGTGCACGCGGTGGGCGCGGTCTTCGGGGCGATCGCGTTCCTGCCGCTTTCCGGGGGGAGCTGGTGGCAGGCGGCACGCGGCGCGCCGTGGTGGGCCTGGTTCGGCGGCGTGGTGGGATCGGGGATGGTGATCCTCGCCAACCGCGCGGTGGGGGCGATGGGCATCGCCAGCTTCACCGCGCTCACGGTGGCGATCCAGCTCGTGTCGAGCGCGGCCATCGATCACTTCGGCTGGGTGGGCAGCCCGGTCCACCCGATGTCGCTGCTGCGCGGGGCGGGCATCGTCCTGCTCGCGCTCGGGGCCACGCTGGTGGTGCGCGGATGATCCTCGTGGCGCTCCCGGGGTGTGACACGCTGGCCGCGGCGCCGCCGGAGTTCCGCCTCCGGCTCGTCGAGGCGGGCCGGGTGTCGCGTCCCACGGCGATCGCCACGCCGCCGGGGGCCGACCTGCCCTGGGTGACCTCTCAACCCGGACAGGTCCACTCCCTCGATGGCAAGCTCCGCCTCGACATCAGCGCCCGGGTCAAGTCCGGCGGCGAGACCGGGCTGCTCGGGCTCGCCTTCCATCCGCGCTGGCCGGCCGACCCCCGTGCCTTTGTCAACTACACCTACCGGGACAGCGGCGGCCTCCACACGCGCGTCGCCTCCTTCCGGCTCGCCGCCGGTGGCGAGATCCTCGACCCGGACTCTGAGGTGACGATCATCACCTACGACCAGCCCTGGTCGAACCACAACAGCGGCCCGGTGGCCTTCGGGGCCGACGGCAAGCTCTACATCACCGTGGGCGACGGTGGGTCCGGCGGCGACCCGCTCGGCACCGGCCAGTCGCGCACCGACCTCCTCGGCAGCATCCTGCGGCTCGACGTCGATACCGTCCCCTACGCGGTGCCCCCGGACAATCCCTTCGTGGGCGAGCGCGGCGTCCGGCCCGAGATCTGGGCCTACGGTGTCCGCAACCCATGGGGCCTGTCCTTGGATGGTGACACCCTGTGGTTTGCCGACGTGGGACAGGACCAGTGGGAGGAGGTGAACGTGGGCGTTGCCGGGGCCAACTACGGCTGGAACGTCCGCGAGGGACGCCACTGCTACGGCGGCGCCCTCTGCGAGGGGGGCTTCACCGAGCCGGTGGCCGGGTACCACCACCAGGTGGGCACCTGCATCACCGGCGGCCTGGTGTACCGAGGCCCGTCGATCCCGGCCATAGACGGCCAGTATGTCTACGCCGACTTTGGCTCGGGCCGCTTCTTCGCGACCACCCGCGAGGGCGAGGTGACGGAACTCGGCAGGTCGGGCCTCAACCCGAGCACCTTCGGGCGCGATGCGGCGGGGCGGATGTACGTGGCGGACTATGGGCCGGGGGTGGTCTACCGGGTGGAGTAGGCGGACCAGGGGAATCGCATCAGATCGGCCCCGACGCCCGCACGAGCCCCCCGGGAACGGTGAACCAGGCGTTCCCCGCGCTGTCGACCGCGATCTGCTGGATGGACTGGCCCAGCACCGCGTCGCCGGTCCACGCCGTGACACTCGCGCTGGCGATGTCGTGGACGTGGAGCCCGCCCACCGTCCCGAGCAGCACGGTGTCGTTGTACACCCGGATGGCGAGCACGCTCGGCGGCTCGTCGAACAGCGTCGTGACACTCGCGCCGGCGTCGGCGGCCACGTCGACCCGGGCGTAGCCGTACACGCTCGAGGCCGCCCACACGATCCCGTCGGCGGCGTCGAGATCCACGATGTAGATCGGCACCTCGACGTCGACCGGCCAGGGCACCCAGTACTCGTATAGGTCGGCGCTGGTGGAGAGGTCGCCGTCGTTGGTGTAGCGCCAGCGGGAGAGCTGGTACTCGTCGCCGTTCCACGCGTCGCCCTCCTCGGTGAAGGCCACGCCGCGACTGTAACTGTGCGGGTGCGTGGGGTGGGCGTGCTCCTGGAACACGTCGAGGTCGGCGTCCCAGAGGCAGAGGCCCTCGTTGGTGCCCATCCACACGTCGCCCGCGCCGACCCCGTAGGGCTGCTCGCGCATCCGGTACACGCCGGTGATCTCGCTCGTCTCGTCGAAGTCGACGAGGCCGAGCGCGCTGAGGGTGCCGTCGACGTTGGGCTGGAAGTGCTCGCCCTGGCGGCTGTCGTCGGCGTGGTGGCCCACCCACACCGTGCCGTCGCCGTGGGCCACGACCGCGCGCGGATCGCCGGTGTAGAGGCCGTCGCCCGTGCCGTAGAGCCAGGCCTTGCCCGTGCTGGGCTCGAAGCGCAAGAGGCCGACCGAGGTGGCGGCCCACGCGGTGCCGTCGGCCGCGATGGACAGCCCGTACCAGGCGGCGCCGCTGCCGAGGGTGGCCGAGAGGTCGAAAGACTCGACGAAGAGCTCCACCGGGCCGGTGTCGCTGCCCGAGTCGGCGGTGTCGCCCGAGCTGTCTGGAACGCTGTCGGTGTCGCTGTCGGTGTCGCTGTCGGTGTCGGTGTCGCTGTCGCTGTCCGCGTCGGCCTCGGGCGGTCGGCCGGTGTCTTGCACGCACGGGCCGTCGGCGTTGAACTTCTGCCCGCTGTCGCAAGTGGGCGCCTCGCACGACAGCAGCAGCGCCATCATTCGACGCTCACCCGCACGTCGTCTTGCACGGGGTCGAGGTCGTACTGCGCGTCGTCGGTGCAGCTGTCTTCCACCTGCACGATGATCGACCAGATGCCAGGGGCGTCGGGGGTCCAGGACTGGGTGAGCCCGGTGCCCACGTTGTCGTCGTTGCCGCCGTTGGGCACCACCGCCCAGAGGACCCGGAGTTGATCGACACTGTCCACCTCCGAGCTGGCCTCGGCCACGAGGCTCACCGGCTCGCCGAGCGGCAGGGTGGCGCTCGACTCCGGGCTGGTGATGGCGATCGCCGGGCCGGAGAGGCAGCGGCCTGCGCCCAGGGAGGTGTCGCCGGTGCCGGAGTCGGCGCCGGGGGTGCAGGCGAGGAGGAAGAACAGCATGTGTACCGGGTAACGGGACGGGCGCGCGGGAGCGCGGCGACCGTCGACATCGGCCGCTTTTAGAGTCCGATCGGCTCCTCGGGGAAGACCTTCGCCTTGAGCCCAGGGTTCTTCTTCTGGAGCTCGGCGTCCTGGGCCGCGTAGAAGGCCTCCACGGCGGCCTTGTCCTTCAGGGGGGCCGACGAGCCGGTGATCACCACGTCGCCCACGCAGTCCTTTGGCAGGTGCCAATCGAAGAGGTCGACGGTGGGCTTCACCCGCGCCACCAGCTGGTCGGGCCAGGTGCGGCTGGCGCCGGTGACCGTGGCGGTGTGGACCTCCACGCGACTGTCCTTCTTGCAGGTAGCGACCTTCGACACGTAGATGGCGTACTGCAGGCTGCCGTCGGCTTGCGCCACGGCGCGGTAGCGGTGGGTGGCCATCTCGTCGGAGCGTTGCTCGCTGCCGAGCGCGAGCAGCGTGGTGCGCGCTTGCTCGAGGCCGGCCTCGGGCAGCGTGGGCGCCAGCGCGATGATGATGGCGATGGCGGTCTCGGCGGCGGCGGCGTTCATGCCGCTGGCGGAGCCCACGCCGGCGGCGTCGGCGAAGGCGCCCACGATGTAGGCGGAGAGTTCGGCGTCCTTCTCGGCGGCGGCGCGCTCCTGCAACATCGGGAGCGCGTCCTTGCCGAGGTTGCGCGCGAGGGTCTCGAGGATGGCCTTGAGGCGGCTGCGCTCGCTGGCCTGCGAGCGCAGCCCGGCCTTGAGCACGTCGACTGCCCGGGGGTCGCGGCACGCATCGAGCGCCGCGTACCAGCGGTCGCCCCAGAACTTGTCGCCCAGCGCCTTCTCCGACTCGGCAAAGAAGGAGGGCACCTCGGTCACGGCGCACTGCTCGCCGAGCGTGTTGAAGAAGCTCGAGCGCTCGTCGGGCTCCATCGAGGGCACCCAGGCGCGCAGTTCCGCGCCGAGGCCGAGCTTGATCGCGGACAGCGCCGCCGCGTCGGCGCCGGCGCCGGCGATCATCCGGGGAAAGGCTGCGGTGGCGGCGGCCTTGGCCGTGGCGGCGTCGCAGTTGGCCAGCTCGACCCAGGCCTTGCCCACGCCGCTGGGGCTGGCCTCGGCGAGCGCCTTCTGCAGGTCGGCGGCGCAGGCGGGCGCATTCGCGCTGCCGGCGAGGGCGAGGCTGGCGAACAGGATCGTGGTCACGGGTGTGCTCTGCGGAGGGGCGGGTCCATATCCCGGGGCGATATGGCGCGCGGGCATGCTCCACGACGCCGACGCCGCGAAGCTTCGCCTCTGGTTGCGCCTGTCGATCGGCGCCAACGTGGCGAGTGGGCTCGCGGTGCTGGTGCTCGGCTACGGCCTGTTGATCTTCGTGGTGGACGAGCCGGCCGAGGTGGAGGGCGTGTCGCTGTCGGCGCGCTCGGACGCCGATGGCGACGGCAAGAGTGACGACCCCCGCGCCGAGATGCGCGCCTTCTTCACCCGCACCGCGGGCCTGCTCGATCGCGCCGCGAGGCGCCACGGCACGAACCCCGCCGACGTCTTGCCCACGCGGGAGCAGATCGACGCCGCGGTGGAGTCGCGCAGCATCCACTCGATGGAGAGCGAGATGGTCCTGCAGAAGCTGCGCGAGGGTTACGACTACTACAACCTCGACTGGCCGCTGGTGATGCCGCACCAGTAGGCGCCGATGCCTCTCGCCGCGCCCGCCGCGCCCGCGCCTTGCCCAGAGGGCCGACAAGTCAGGCTTGCGCGTGGACTATCGCGCTCCGCCACCTCGTGGGCTTGACGTGCTGCGACCGTAACGCTAACCCCGCGGCTCAGGAGACCCCCCGGATGATGCAGCTCCCGCACGAGATGCGCGACACGCTCGTCGAGACGCTCGACGAGTACCTCGAGGCGCAGACCGGGAACCCCGAGCCCGAGTCGGTGGCCGCGTACGTGGTCGAGTTGCTTTGCACCGTGGCCGACGAGATGAAGCTCGACGACGCCGACGAGATCGTGCTGAGGCTCGAGTCGTCTGGCGAACTCGACGCGAGCCTCGTCGAGATGCTCGAGGAGGAGTTCGAGAGCAACGAGGATTTCGAGTACACCGGCGAGGAAATCGTGAGCCTCGTCGAGAAGGTGTGCGATGTCGAGTGGACCACCAAGGACGACGACGAAGAGGTGGACGACGACGACGAAGACGACGACCCCGACGGCTTCTTCGACGAGATGAGCGGCGAGGAAGACGAGGACCTCTAGCCGCGCGGGATAGGCCGGGGGGCCTTGCTCGCGCCCCTCGCAGCCCTCGCGCTCGCCAACGAGATCCAGAACCCGCTGCCGGTGATGGTGAGCACTCTTGCCTCCGTGCAGGCGCGCCTGCGCGCCGACCCACCCGGGGGCTCGGCCGACGCGCCCTATTGGCTGAGCTACGCCGTGGTGGAGGAGCGCCGCACCACCATCCAGGGCACTCACGGCGTGCACGCGGGCACGCTGCGCGAGGCCGATCGCACGCTCGACATCGACGTGCGCGTGGGCTCGATGGCGCTCGACAACACCCACAAGATCCGCGACGCCAGCTTCTTCTCCGGCGAGTCGAGACCGTCGTGGAACGTGCCGCTCCGCGGCCCCGCCGAGGCGCTCCGCCGCGCCCTGGTGCGCGGGACCGACGACGTGTACCGGCAGGCCCGCGCCCGGCTGGTGAAGGTGCGGGCCAACGCCGCGGTGAAGGTGGAACGGGAGGACAACTCCGCGGACTTCGCCCCGGCCCCGGTGGTGAGCGAGGAGATCGAGTTCGGCGCCGAGCCGGTCGACATCCAGGCGTGGGAGCAACTGCTCGCCGAGGCCTCCGGGCGCTACATCGGCCGCGAGCACGTGCTCGACAGCGCCGTGCAGCTCGTCGTCAGCGAGTCGCGACGCTGGATTGTAAACAGCGAGGGCACCCGGGTGCGCGACGGGCGGCAGCACTACCGTCTCGCCACCTGGGCCGAGACGGTCGCCGACGACGGGATGGCGCTAACCGTCTACGACTACGTCGACGTGGCGTCGCCCAGTGCGCTGCCTCGTCGCGACGGCGCCTTGGCGTTGGTCGACGGCGTGGCAGACCGCCTGCTCGCCTTGCGCGCCGCGCCGCTGGTGGAGCCCTGGTCGGGCCCCGCCATCCTCCGGGGGCGGGCGGCCGGCGTCTTCTTCCACGAGATCTTCGGCCACCGGGTGGAAGGGCATCGCCAGAAAGACGAGGATGAAGGACAGACGTTCACCCAGAAGGTGGGCGAGGGCATCCTCCCGCCCTTCATCGACGTCATCGACGACCCGCTCCAGGCGCGTCTCGCGGGCGAAGACCTCAACGGCCACTACAAGGTGGACGACGAGGGCGTGCGTGCCCAGGCCGTGCCGCTGGTGGAAGGCGGTGTGCTCCGCAACTTCCTGCTGAGCCGCTCGCCCGTGGCGGGCTTCCCGGCCAGCAACGGCCACGGGCGGCGGCAGCCGGGCAACGCGGTGGTGGCGCGCCAGGGCAACCTCATCGTCAGCGCGCGGCAATCGGTGAGCTACGAGGCCCTCCGGGAGCGCCTCGTCGCCGAGGTGCGCGCGCAGAAGAAGGAGTTCGGGCTGGTGTTCGACGACATCAGCGGCGGCTTCACCTTCACCGGCCGCAGCACCCCCAACAGCTTCGCGGTGCAGCCGGTGACGGTGTGGAAGGTCTTCGCCGACGGGCGGCCCGACGAGCTCGTTCGCGGCGTCGACCTCATCGGCACGCCGCTGGCCACCTTCGGGCGCATCGTGGCGGCGGCCGACGACGTGGAGGTGTTCAACGGCGTGTGCGGCGCGGAGAGCGGCTGGGTGCCGGTGAGCGCCGCATCGCCCTCGCTTCTGGTGAGCGAGGTGGAGGTGCAGCGCCGGGAAAAAGGCAACGACCGACCGCCGCTCTTGCCGGTGCCGCGATGATCGCGCTTGCCGGCCTTGGCGTGTCGCTGGCGCTTGGGGCGGCCCCCGCCGATGAGGGCGTGCCCGAGGTTTCCCCGGCGATCGAGGCCTCACTGGTGGCGGAGCTGGAGCGCGCGCGCGAGCTTCGCCTGCCGGGCAAGTCCGCGCCCTCGCTGGTGCTCTACGACGTGCTCGACGGCGACGTGCGCAGCTGCTTCGGCGAGGACGGGGGCCTCGTCGTGGAGAGCCTCGAGCGTTTTCGCAACCTGCGCGTCGAGGTGCGCGTGGCCGAGGCCGGGATGGACTCCTCGAGCTTCCGGGCCTTCGGGGAGCCCGACGGCGTGGTGTCACGGCGCCTGCCGGTGGCCGACGACGCCTATGCGCTCCGCCGCGAGGTGTGGCTCGCCACCGACGCCGCCTACAAGCACGCGGTGGAGCAACTCAGCCGCAAGCAGGCGGCAGTCCAGGAACTTCCCGAGCCGTTGCCGCCCGACTGGACCGCGGCGGCGCCGGTGGTGGTCCGAGAGGGCAAGCACGACGGCAACGCCCTGGGCATGGCGGAGTGCCGCGAGGTGGTGACGCGCCTGACGGCGGGGGCGCCCACGAGCATCGAGCAGGTGCAGGCGGTGGTACGCGACTGGCACGGCTGGCGCACCGTCGTCACCAGCGAGGGCACGCGCGCGTGGATTCCCACCGGCAACGTGGTCGTCCGCGTGGAGGCCACGGCGCGCCGCGCCGACGGCACCCCGGTGCAAGATGCCCGGTGGTGGGTGGGGAAGGACCGCTCCTCGCTGCCTTCGCTCGCCGAGATGGAAGGCGAGGTGGCGGCGATGCGGGCACGGCTCGCCGCGGTGGTGACGGGACCATCGCCGGAGCCCTGGCTCGGCCCCGTGCTCTTCGAGGGGCCAGCTGCCACCGAGCTCTTCTCGCAGCTGCTCGCCGCGGAGATCGTCGGCACCCCGCCCGAGTTGGAAGACGGCGACAGCTTCCTCGCCTCCACGCGCGGCGCCATGGCGCGCCTGGGCCGGCGGCTCCTGCCGGATGGCTGGCGGGTGCACGACGACCCGAGCACCCGCACCGGGCGGGCGGGAGAGTACGCCTACGATCACGACGTCGTCGCGCCGCGGCGGGTCGATCTGGTGGTCGATGGCGTGCTGCGCGACGTCTTGATGTCGCGCGTGCCCTCCAAGTTCCGCGCGGCGAGCACCGGGCACGGTCGTAGCCTCGGCGAGTCGCGACGGGGCGCGATGCCAGGCTACGTACACGTCACGCCCGGCCGAAGGCTCAGCGAGGCGGCGTTGCGGCGGAAGGCGCTGCAGCTGGCAAGGCAGGTGGGCCTCGACCGCGTGCTGGTGATCGAGCGCATCCGCCCGCCGGCCATGGCCGACCGGCTCGACATCACCATCTCCGGCGAGGGCCCGCCGCCGGGCCTCACCGACCCCTACGAGGCCTGCCTGCTCGACAGGCAGGGCCACTGCGAGCCCGTGCGCAACCTGCGCTTCGTGGGGGTCGATCGGCGCTCGCTGCGCGACATCGTCGCCGCGGGGCCCGGCGCGGGACCGATCGACACGCTCGATGGCCCCCCGGGACCAGAGCGCTTCGGCATCGGGTCGACGGGCGGCGTTCCCGTCTCCTGGGACGTGCCGAGCGTGCTGGTGGCCGAGATGGAACTCGACCCCTCCACCGGCGGCGAGCCGAGGATAATCGCGCCGTGACGGCCGTCCGGCTGCTGGTCTACCTTGCATCAGCCGTCGCCATCACCTGGCCGCTCGTGCTCTCGCCGGGCCAGGTCGCCGTGGGGGGCGTCCGCACCGACGTGTGGAACTCCATCTGGAGCTACTGGTTCGTGGCGGACGGCCTGGCGCAGGGTCACTACCCGGTAGCCACCACCCTGCTCGACCATCCCGAGGGCGGGCGCTTGCTGGTGGCCGACCCGCTAAACACCCTGCTCGCCGCGCCGCTGACGTGGTGGCAGGGCCCGGCCTTCGCCTACGGCGCCATGGCGATCCTGCACCTCGCCCTCGGGGGCTTCTTCGCCGACGCCCTAGGCCGTCGCCTCGGCGGGCGAGGCTGGATCGCCGGGATCGCCTACCCCTGGTCGGCGATCGTCATCTCGCACCTCCACAACGGCAGCTCGGAGGCCACCGGCGTGGCGTGGCTGCCGCTGGCTGGGCTCGCCTGCGCCTGGGCCTGCGAGGCCGAGTCCCCGCGGCGCTCGGCGCTCGCGGCCGCGGCGCTGGCCGCCTGCGCGGTGGGCGGCGGCTGGTACGCGGGGATCGACGCGTTCATCCTCGCCGCCGCCATGGCGCTGTTCTTGCCCGGCGGGCGTCGCCTCTGGCCAGCGATCGTCGTGGGCGCGCTGTTGTGCGCGCCGGTGGCGATGATGCACCGCGAGCTCTCGGCCGGGGCGGGGGGCCTCATCGACATCAAGACAGACGAAGCCATGTCCCGACTCCGGCGAACCATCGGAGCTGCCGACGTTCGCAGCGCCTGGCTGCCAGGCGACGCGCGCATCCCCGACTTCTCGCGCTTCGAGCAGAACGCCAGCGACTTCGTACACACCACCTACTTGGGCTACGCGCTCTTGTTGCTGGCGCTGTGGAAGGGCCGCTCCCGCGCGCTCTGGGTCGCGACCGTTGCTGCATTCGTGCTGGCGCACGGTCCCGTGCTGGTGAGCGAGGGAGGCCCCGTGGCCTTCATGGGGCGCGCCCTGCCCCTGCCCTACGCGATCGTCGAGGCGCTCCCGGGTTTCGGCGCGCTGTCGCTGCTCTACCGGCTCGCCACGCTGGTGCCGCTGGGGCTCGGCCTGCTGGCCGACCGCGCGCACCCGTCCCTCGGCGCGCTGGTGGTGGCGGAAACGCTCTTGCTGTCGCCGGTTCGCGCCTTGCCCGGCCAGGTCGCCACCGATGTCCCCGGCCCGGTCGCCGCGCTCGCCGCGGAACCGGAGGGCGCGGTGATCAGCCTGCCGTCGAGCTTTGCGCGCACGCGCCTCTTCGAGCAGACGGCGCACCAGCACCCGCTCACCGCGTCGATCAACGCGGGGCTCAACCCCGCGGCGCTGGCGGTGCTGGCCGCCCTGCGCAAGGTGGAGGAGCACGCGCTCACGCCCGAGCAGGCGGCCGAGATCGCCCGGGAGAAGGGCGTTCGCTACGTGATCATCCACCCCGACGAGGCGATGGAGGCCACCTTCGCCCCGGCGGTGCGGGTGCTGAAGAGCCGGTTCCGCACGCTCGGCGACACTCCCGAGGCGAGGGTGTTCGCCCTCTACTGAGCCGGTCGGCGGGGCGGCCGGGCGCTCAGCAGGACGGGTCGGACGCGCAGTCGGGGTCGTCGCAGTCCACGAGGCCGTCGGCGTCGTTGTCGGCGCCGTCGAGGCAGGCCTCGGTGGGCGTCCCGCTGCCGGTGCAGCTGCTGTCGGCGGCGCAGTCGGGGTCGTCGCAGTCCACGAGGCCGTCGCCGTCGTTGTCGTTGCCGTCGAGGCAGGCCTCGGTGCCGGAACCGCTGCTGCACGTGCTGTCGGCGGCGCAGT
>VGRE01000125.1 GCA_016875435.1 Deltaproteobacteria bacterium
TGGGTGGCGCCCGACGCGGCCGGCATGGCCCCCGGAGCGCCCCGCAACCTCGCGCTCTCGGTCCACGTGGCGCCACCCGGACGCGCGCGCGCGCCCACGCCCCGCCCCTCGCGGAATGCGATCGCGGCTCACCGCTTGACGCACGAGCGAAAGAACAGCGATGCTTCCGCCACGGCCCGGAGCCCCATGCGCCGCCTGCACCTCCGCCTCCGTCGCTCCCCGCTCCCCATCGAAGCCTTCGGTGTGCCTCGCCCCGGCGATCTGGATCTCGACTGCAAGCTGGAAGCCCTCTACCACCGGGGACAGGAGAAAATCTGGGCTGGGAAACCGGTACTCGACGACCTGAGGGCACGGTACGGGCCGCCGCGCCTGGCGCCCGGCACCACCGCCGCCCTCCAGTCGGTGTTGGCGGTGATCCTCTGGGGGGAGCTGGCCGCCTGGAAGGTGAGCGCCGACCTCGCGCTCCAGATCGATGACTTCGGCGCGAAGATGGCAGCGACCTCGCAGGCACACGACGAGGCGCGTCACTTCACCACGATGCGCGACTACCTCGCGCTTCACGGCGCCGTCCCCCGCGCCCTGGGTCCCGCCAGCCGGCGCATGTTCGACGAGGTGCTGCTCGCCGACACCACGGCAAAGAAGCTCCTCGGCATGCAGTTCATGGTGGAGCCGATGGCGCTCACCATCTTCATGCTCCTGCGTCGCAAACGCGTCGAACCCGTGCTCACCGACCTGCTCGTGCTCTACGAGCGCGACGAGGCGCGGCACGTGGGGCTCGGGGTGTTGCACCTGCCCGCGATGGTGCGGGGGATGGGACCCGCGGCGGCGGCCGACTTCCACGCATGGCAGCTTCGCGCCTACTTCGCGCAGTTCGCGCTCTTGCGGGAGATCTCCGGCGACCTGCGGGCGCTGGGAATTTCCCCCCGCGACGCCCTCCGCATCGGTCGGGAGAAGCAGTTGGCCGCGGCGAACCTGTTGGCGAAGGAGTTGGGACACGACCTGCGGCTGTCGGACATTTTCCGGCGGGTCACCGACTTCGTCGCCGAGCTGGACTTTCCTGTCGACGGCGAGCCCAACGACCTGCTGCACCGCCTCGGGCGCGGGATGTCGCGTGCGATGGAGGGGGTGGGCGAGTTTGACGAGCGGTTGAGCGAGGTGGCGTAGCGGGCGCCCGGCTGCAGAAGCCAGTTCATGATATTGTGGAACGCACCCCTCCTCCCCAGCAGGCGCGCATGGGCGACTTCTCCGTAGCGAAATCCGAGACGCAGGTCCTCCAGACCACCCCGGCCCCCACGACCGAGACATCCCGGGGTGGCACGAGCTTGGAGGGGAAGGCCAGCACCCAGCAGAACACCGTCGGAAACACCGAGGTGCAGGCGAGGATGCAGAAGGGCGCCGGTGAAACACCGGCCGCGCTACCCACGCCGCTTCCTGGCTCGGTCGGAAAGATCACCTACTATCAGGACCGCAACGCCGACTACCTCCGGCGGCACTCTTCGCCCCCCCCGCCCGACTACTACCTCAACTACGGCAACAAGTACGCCCGTCGTTTCACCACCATCCTGCGACCGAAGCTCTCCGCAGAAGGGCAGAAGTGGCTCGACAAGGCGTTTATCCTCCTCCAGAACGCCATCGAGGGACGCCTCCGGAAGGACCGCACGGCCTTCGCCTCCCTGGAGCGGAACAACGACGAGTTCCGCGCCTTCGCCTATGGCACCCACCCCGACGCGTACCTCGATGCCGGGCTCAAGAACCTCGGGCCCAGCGACCTCGCGCTGATCGCCAGTACACCCGACGTGGCCGATCTCGCCACCATGGACGGCGTGTCCCAGATTCTCGAAACCGGCGTGCGCCTATTGCCACAGTGGGGCGGCAAGGCGATCGACGGCGCGGTCGACCTCGGCGGCAAGGCGATCGACGGCGCGGTCGACCTCGGCGGCAAGGCGATCGACGGCGCGGGCAAGCTGGTCAGAGGAGCGGCGGAGTCAATTGGCAAGGCCTGGGATTGGGCCACGGACTGGTAGGTGACTCTTGCCTGGCTGCTCGGCAGTCTCACCGCTTGCAAGGAGAAGACCGTGGGATGGGAACCCTCCGCCAACGTGCCTGAGCGCTTCCACCCTTCCGCCACGCGCCTGCGCGCGGAGGCGGCGCTGGTGGGAGGGTACCTCCAGGGTGGAGAGGTCGGCGCGGTGGAAGACCAGCGCGCCGAGATTCTCCGTTGGGACGGGGGCACCCCGGTGTCGACGTACAGCGGCCCCGGTTGGATCGTCACGCTGGACGTGGCGGGGGAGTCTGCGTGGGCGATTGCGGCGGAGCTGCGTCCCGAGGGGGTCGACAGCAGCTACCGCGCCCTCCGTTCGATCGACGGCGGGCGGAGTTGGAACGAAGCGGGGCCAGTGCCCGCGAGTTCGGTCACCGATCTTCGCGTCGTCGGCCCGATGGAGGCCTGGGTGCTGGGCGGCGACACGCTCCTGCGCACGGTGGACGGCGGCGCATCCTGGGTTCAGGTACACGCCAGCGGTACCCGCGACGGTGTCGAGGAGCGCCTCGCCGTCGTGGGTGGCCGGGTGCTCATTCTAGGCGCCGGGGTCCGCGCCACCGCCGACGGTGGCCTCACCTGGCTCGACAACGGCGTGGACGGCAGCCGGGTCTACGCGGTGGACGGCTCGGCCCTCCTCGCCGACCACGAAGGAGAGCTGAAGCTCGGGTTCATGGAGGCGGGCGGCCCAAGGTGGATCGCGGCCTTCCCTGCTGGGCTCCGGCCCTTCCGCCTCGTCGCGGAGGGGAGCCACCTCCGATGGCTGGCCTACGCCACGCGGGACGGCGTCGGTGTCGGCCTGAGACTCTACGAGTCCAACAACGGCGGTCAGGCCTGGAGCGCTTGGCGACTACCCGCCCAGGCGAAGGCCGAGGCCGCCGATCTCGGGAAGGGGAGCGCGGCAGTATTCCTGGACCCGCGACGGCGGCTGTTCGCCGCGCCGGGGACCTTCGCCCGCTGACCGGGCGACGGGAGGTCGGCGCCCGGGCGGCGCGAAACCCCGCGCGGGGACGCGCCACCCGCCCGGGGGGCGGCCGGTCCCGCGTGGCTGGCGCTCGGGCTCGCCTTTGCGATCTCCCTGTCGCAGTCCATTGCTGTCATCGATGCGCTCCTGTGCGTCCTCAACGCCGCCGCCGCCGTCCGTGCCGTGATGCGGGGCGAAGTCGTGCTGTGCGTCCTTCCCGCGCTGCTGGCTGTGTCGTTCGCGGCGGCTTGCTACTCGGGAAGCGGCAATAGCCCCGTGCCGTCGGTCGGCTCCACGGGCGTTGCAAAGCCGAGCGTCGGCAGCCCCTCGGCCCTGGCCTCCTCGACCACCACGCGCCAGGGACGGTAGCGACAGGCGGGCCAGGCGTCGTGAAGCAGCGCGCGGATCCCGATGTCGCAGCAGAGGTTCACGTCCTCCTGCTCGACTCGCACGACGAGATCCACACTCAGTTCCGCGTCGCGCAGCGGGCTCTCGCGCGCGGCGTCTTCGGTGAGGCGCGGTGAGGTGATCGTCCAGGGGTCGAGCACGATCGTGGCGTAGCGATCCCCGACGCGGCCGTACGGGGTGTCGACGCCGCGGAGGCCGGGGATCGTGGCGACCTTGCAGGACAGGCTGCCGCTGTGGACGGTCGGGAGCATGTTGGCGCGCTGGTCCGGTCTGAACCCCCCGAGGTACAGGTCGGCGTCGCGCAGCAGCGGCGGCACGACGTCCCCGTTGATGTCCTCGAGCGCGACCACGTACACGCCGCGGTCGAAGTCGAACGGCCGGGCGCGCAGGGTGCCGGTGGCGTGGAAGCGCTGCGAGGGCAGGAGCCGGGCAGCCGCGGCGCGCAGAGTTTCCATCTCCTTCGCGCAGTCCCGCAGCTCGAAGGGATCGTCAGTCCGCATGCCGCACACGGAGTCCACCGGCAGCGCGAGGAGCGACAGCTGCGGTACCACGTCGGACAGCGCGGGTAGGGTTCGTGCCAGCGGCACCTGCGGGGCGGCGTCCTGGGCCGTACCCGTCAGTGGCAGGCACGCAAGGGCCAGCGTCGCACCGGCGCGCCCCATCAAGGACGCTGCCCGGGTCGGTTCGGCCGGCCGGGGAGCCGGAGCGCCGTGGCCTGGGTGCAGCGAGGCGAACCGGGCCGGGCGCTTGGGGCGCATCGGGACCTCCGTGCGGGACGTTAGCACGCGCGCGGATCACTGTGAGCGGGTAAGGCGCCGTGGCGGGCGAGGCGCGCTCGGCTCCATGCGGCTAGCGCGTCCCGCACCGGTGAGCCCTGCACACTTAGGTGCCGCGGGCCGAGTGCGGCCAGGCGGTCGAGCAACTCCCGTCCGCTCCAGGGGGCGTCGCATGAACGGCGACTACCTAGTTCAGCCAGGTGGCCTGGTCGCCGCGGGTCGGGGCCAGCACCGAGGGCGGGTAGGCCGCCACTTCGGGAGAAGGCAACTCAGGAGGCGGGCGGACCGTCGATGGCGAGCACCGTCGGCTTCCTGGCGAGCGGCGCGGCCGGCGCAGAGGCTGGGTCCCCCAGCCAGCGTAGCGGTGTGACCTCCGCCCCGCAGTGGCGACAGAGCTGCGCCTCGACGCGGATCTGGCTCCTGCAGTCTGGGCACTGGCGACGCTTGGCGGCATCGGCAACCAGAGCGACGCCGCGCCCCACGACCCACGCGGCGGCCGCTCCGAGGGCGAGCAGGACCACGAAGGCGAGGCCGAGGGCGGGAGCAAACGCAAGCAGGAGTAGCGCCGCGAACACGCCGCCGGATTCCAACCAGGCCCACAGGCGCTCGAACTCCAGGCTCTCCACGACTTCGCGCACCTCGCCGCGCAGCCACGTGAGCGCGAAGTTCACGAGGAGGGCCAGGCCGAGCAGGCCTGCCTGCTCGGCGGGGGGGCGGCCCGAGGCGACGAGTTTCTGGGTGGCACGGGTGAGGTCGTCCGCGGCGGCCCCAGAGGCCGCGGGGGCATCGCCAAGCGCCTCGTGGGCCTGCGCCTCGGCCTCGGCCATGATCTCCGCGCGAGTCTCGGCCGAAAGGCCGGCGTCGGACATCGCGGCATCGGCGGCGGTCACGCCGGCGTCGGCAAAGGCGGTGAGGGAGGCGAGGAGCAGGGTGGTGGGCACGGTGAGGATCGCCGCCACGAGCTTGTCCGCGTGCAGGGCACGCACCAGCTCGTCGACTCCCTCGGTGTGGTGGAGGAAGGCTTCGAGCAGGCAGGCGGCAAGGCCAAGGCCGAGGGCAAGCGGGGAGACCGACCAGGCGGCGGACGCAGGGAGGGAGGCGTACTCGAAGTGCACGAGCCCCAGGGCGAGGAGTTGCACGGAGAAGCAGGTGGCTGCAGGCCGAACGCTGCTGGTCATGGCGAAGCCGAGCACGCGGGCCACGAGAAGGGCGGTGTCGATCATGGGGGGGCCTCCTCTCCGAACCAGTCCACCAGCGTGCTGATGTCGGGAATCTCCACTTCGAACAGGAGCCAAAAGAAGCCGCCGGCCGCCGCGCTCACGACGACGACGAAGAGGAAACAGGCGCCTAGGAGAAGCACGGGGGGCAACCACTCCCAGACCTGGAGCGGAGTCCGGGCGGCCTCGCGCCGCAAGCCGGAGCTGATCAGGCGCAGCGCGGCCTCCACGTAGGCGAGGGCGAGGAGGCTGGAGAGGACGGCGGCGGTGAGCTGGGCCACGCCGAAGATCGGGTACACCAGCACGGTGAGGATCAGGTTCACCACGGTGAGGCCGGCGAGGAGGACCTTCAGGCTGATGCGGGTACAGATCCGGCGCCCGGGGCGGAGCCAACGGAGGGGTTGCCGGATGATCACGAAGTTCGCGAGGAGCATGGCGGCGGCGAACACCGCTGGCGCGAGAAGGGGGACGAGCCCGGCGATGAAGCAGGCCACGCCGACCATCCCCACCACCCACATCCGCCACCGCTTCCACCCGGCCACCACGCCCGCGACAAGGCCATTGGCGTCGACGCCGCCGGACGTGAACAAGGCCCGCTTGCACCGGGAGCAGACGCCGACCCTCCAGACCTCCCGCACGCTCACCCGCTCCGCGCAGCTCCCGCAGCGGCGCTCGACGAGGAGAGCCGCCTGATGGGAGGCGACGCTCAACGCCTCGACAGCGCCCTCGCGCCCAGAGGATAGGCAACGTGAACCGGGCTCCGGGGCGAGCACCCCGCCACCGTAGATCCCTTCGCGGTGCCTCGCAAGCCCTCACGACGAACAAACCCTTGCGTCGGAGTCGCTTCCGGCCCTCGCCGCCACCCACCTTCGTCGTCGCCGCTAGTTGCCTAGATCCTCGAGGACGAGCCTCTCGATCACCCCGAAGGGGTCGTCGCCGTTGTAGCCGCCGTCCCAGCCGATGAGCTCCATGTCGCGGTTGACCACCATCATCGTGGGGTAGCTCATGCCGCTGTCGTAGCCGGCGTAGGCCGGCATCACCGCGTAGGCGAAGCCCTCGTCCTGCAGCACCGCGCCGGTGGTGCCGGTGCCCTCGATCCACTCGTCCACCTGCTCGCTGCTGGCGGGCAAGTTGATCGCGCCGAGGCTGCTGTTGAGGAGGGTGATCCACTCCACCTCGATGCCCTCGGCGGCCATCGCCTCCACCCACGCCGCCTCTTCCTGGGCGATGGCGATGCACGGGCCGCAGTCGGGCGCCGAGCTGTCGATCACGAGGTACCGTCCCCAGAAGTCCCAGATGTCCACCTGCTCGGCGCACTGGTCGAAGAGGCGCGCGTTGGGGAAGGTGCCGCCCGTCGCGAGCACGTAGGACTCGGTGGGGCCGCCCGGGTTGCACATGGGCCAGCCGCAGCTCGACTCGGCGCCGAGCGGCGCGTCGACGTCGGCGATCTTCACGTCGCCGCGTTCCCCGGTGACGAAGGCCCCGCTGGCGACCAGGGTGAAGGCACCGTCCCCGATCTCGCCCTCGTCTTCCCAGGCTGCGAGGTAGGGGTCGGCCGCGCTCCCGGTGCCGGTGACGGGCCCCATGTCGCCGAGCGCCACGTTCTCGGAGCCGGTGCGCCAGAAGTGTAGGGCGCCGTCGACCTCGCCGAGCCCGAGATGCTCATTCCGCACCGCGTCGCCGGTGGAGATGAGCAGGTAGCAGTCCTCGTAGCCCGAGGTGATCGTGGCTTCGCCGAGGGTGAACCAGTCGCAAGCCGGGCAGGCCCAGCGATGGCCCTCGACTTCGACCATCTCGGCGTACTCGCGGTGGTAGCTGCAGTCGGCGTAGCCCTGCGCCTCGGCCGCCGCGTCGAAGTCGAGCGTCCAGTCGGCGCTGCCCGCGAGCGTGCGCGCGGCGTGGGGCTCGGCCGGGGCGTAGCCGTTGCCGGGGGGGCAATCCCCGGTGGCAACGTCGGTGTCGACGCTGTCGGCGGCGCTGTCGCCGCGCTCGCCGCTGTCGTCGATGGTGTCTTTCTCGGGGTCCTGCGCTCCGGTGCAGGCGAGCAGCAGTGCCCAGTTCACTTCACCACGCAGCAGGCGCGCAGCTTGTCGACGGTAGCCGGGCCGATGCCGCTCACGGCGTCGAGGCCGTCGCAGCTGGCGAAGGCGCCGTTGGCCTCGCGGTAGGCGATGATCTCGGCGGCCTTGGCGTCGCCGATGCCGGGGAGGACGTCGAGGCCGGCCGCGCTGGCGGTGTTGATGTTCACCGGGCATCCCGCAGCGGTGGTGGCCGTGGCGGCTGCCTCGCTCGCCGCCGCGGAGCCGGCGGTGACGGTGGCGCCGTCGTCGCCCGACTTCGCGCCGGCGCCCTCCGACACCGTCACCAGCGGGCGGAGCTTCTCCATGGTCTTCTCGCCGATGCCCGAGACGGCGTCGAGCTGGTCGATCGAGGTGAAAGGACCGTTCTGGTCGCGATAGGCGATGATGTTGGCAGCGGTGGACTCGCCGATGCCGGGAAGCGACTCGAGCGCGGCGGCGTCGGCCTTGTTGATGTCCATCAGCTCGCCCGCCAGGGCGAGAGCGAAGAGCCAGGGCACGCGGTCACCTCGACTAGAGGTCGATGCTATCAGGCCCCTGAGGCGTCCGCTTGCGTAGCCGCTCCAGTCGCGCGGCCGCGTCTGCCCGGCGCGCGACCGTCGCGGCATCGTCACGCACGACGGCCAGCACGTCGCCCTCGCGCGTGCCCGCGGGGAGGAGCGCCACGGGCAGGGTGAAGCTCTGCTCGCCTGCCACGAGCACGGCGCGGTCGCCCTCGATGCGATCGACGACGATCATGGGTGGCAGCACCCGGCGCTGTGCTTGCCCGACTTCTCGGCCTCCTCCTTCGAGGGGAAACACACCAGGTTGCCGCTACTGATCTTCGCTGCGTTGCCGCAGCCGGCCTCGTGGAAGACCTCGGACTTCTTGGAGGCCGGGAAAGGACAGGCCTCGTCCTGGGCGGTCGGCGTGTTCGCGGCCTCCGGCGCGGCCGGCAAGGCTTTCTCCGGCTCGGGCATCCCCGCCGCGGGCACATTCGCGGCTTGCTCGCCCTCCGACTTCTCCGTCTCCACGCGGATGCCGCCGCCGGTACTGAACAGGCTCACGGTACCGTCGCGGTCGGTGCGGTAGATCGTCGCCCCGGTGGCGCCGAGGCGCGACATCGCCTCCTCGCCTGGGTGACCGTAGCGGTTGCCAATCCCCACGCTGATCACCGCGATGCTCGGCTTCAGGGCGGAGAGGAAGGCGCTCACCGAGCTGTGGTTGCTGCCATGGTGGGCCACCTTGAGCACGTCGCACTCGCCCACGTCCATGTCGAGCAGCGCCCGCTCGGTGGGCTCCTCGCCGTCGCCAGGGAACAGGAAGCAGTCGTCGCCGTGCGTGAGCCGGGTGACGACGGAATTGCTGTTGAGATCGGACCGGGTGTTGGAGAAGCGCGTGTCGCCGGGGAGCAGCACCTCGAGCTTCGCGCCGTCGTCGAGGTTGAACACCGTGCCGCGCTTTCCCTCCCGGTAGCCGATGGCCGGGTTGGCCTCGACCGCGCGCATCAGGTCCTCGTAGGTCTGGGTGGTGTGGGGCATGCCGTTGTCGACGTACACCTTCGGCGGGAAAGCGTTGACCACTGCTGCCATCTGTCCCACGTGGTCGGCGTGCGGGTGGCTGGCGATGGCGAGGTCGAGGTGGTCGACGCCGAGCTTCGCGAGCTGCGCCAGCATGTTGCTGCCGCGATCACCGGCGTCGATGAGGATGGTCTTGTTGGCCGGCGTGCGAATGAGGATGGCGTCGCCCTGGCCCACGTCGATCACGTCGACGCGCACCTCGCCCGCGAGGGCGGCGCCGACGAAGCCAAGGAGGGCCGCAAACACGGGCGAGGGCTACGGCAACGCGGTGAAGTAGATGTTTCGCGCTGTGAAGTCGTAGCAGCCGGCGTAGCGCGCGCTGCCGATGCGCACGGACTCGTTGTGGTAGCCCAGGGCCCCGGTGCTCCCGGCGACGGTATCGCTCGACCAGGCGCCATCCCGCAGCTTCGCTAGCTTCATGTCGTTGTTGAAACCGTCGAAGTAGAGGATGCCCACGGCGCCGTCGTCGACGAACACGTGGGTGTCGGCGCCGGCGTGATCGCCGTCGTCGACGGTGACGAGGCTCCAGTTGCCCGGCGAGCCCTGGGCCACCTTGAGGTCCTGGTTGCCCACGTCCTGGTAGGCAATCCAGGTGGTGCTGCCGTCGAAGGCAATGCTGGGCCACTGGCCCACGTCGCCGTCGCTGTCGATGGTCTCCACGCTGTAGGCGCCGGCCTTGCCGGTGGCGAGCTTGAGGTCGCCGAAGGCGCGGTCGTAGAAGGCGATGTACTCGGTGCCGTCGGGGGCGATCACCAGGCGCGCGTACTCGCCCACGTCGGCGTCTGTCGTGCCGGGGTCGGCCGCGGTGTCGGGCGGGTCGTAGCTCTCGCCCTCGGCCGCCACCTCGCCCGTCCAGGAGGCGCCGTTCCAGTGCGCCACGCGCAGGTTGCCCTTGCCGCTGTCGTGGTGGGCGGCCACGGGGTTGCCGCTGCCGTCGAGCGCGAGGCTGGTCCAGTAGCCACCGTCGGGAGTGGCGCCCTGGCCGGCGTCGGCCATGCCCACCGCCCAGGTCCCGTCGGCCTTGTGGGCGTACTTCATCGTGCCGTTGCTGGCGTCCTGGTAGCTGATCCACACCTGGCCGTCGCTGGCGATGGCCAGCGAGGCGTACTTGCCCGCGTCGCCGGGGTTGAGCCCGTTGTCTTCGGGGTAGGAGTCAACCTCCTCGCGCGTCCACTTGACGCTGCCATCGTCCTGGATCGAGCCCACGGCGTAGCCGAGCGCGTCCATCGTGCGGTCGTAGTAGGCCACGGCGGGAGCCCCATCCGGGGTGACCGCCATCGAGAGCCAGGAGCCGGCGTCGTTGGGGAACTCGGGCTCGCCCTCGGTGACGATCTCGTGAACCTGGGTGTCGTTGCAGCCCTCGCAGGCCTCCAGGCCCAGCGCTGACAGGGTGCAAACAAGGAACGTGGCGGACGTCCGCAAGGCGGCTCCGGGAACGCGGGGAGGGTAGTCGAGAAGGGGTCGATCGTCAACGCGGCGCGCGGATCAGAGGCCAATGCGGAAGGCCTGCGAGTAGATCCAGGGGTACGCGTGGACGAGGTCTTGCGCGCTGCCGAGAAAGTCGGCGAGTTGGTGGGGGACGATGTCGATCCTCACCCGGTAGACCCCGGGCTCGGTCACGTCGTGGTGGCCGCAGCCCTCGGCCCAGGGAGCGCCGTCCTTGTAGACGATGGCGCTGATGGTTGGCGCCTCGGTGTTCGTGGGTGACGACGCGGCCAAGGTCGGACAGGTGACCTCCAGTGGCCCTCCGGTCGCGACCTCGTCGGCCGACAGGCGCGCGCTGCCGTAGGCCACGTCGAAGCCCTCGGGGGTGCCGAGGGTGTCGAAGACCACGAAGGCCTGCCGCTCGCGGAGCGCGGACTCCAGCGCCGCCGGGCTGTCGTCGGCCACGGCGAGGTAGTTGGCAAACCAGCTCACCATGCGGCGGTAACTGTCCACCCGCTCGCCGTCGGGCATGGCCATGGGCAGCGCGTTCTCGTGCGCGTCGGTCCCGGCTGCGCCGAGGCTCGGCGCCACGGCGTTGAGCGCGTCCCAGCGCTCGAGTGACACCGCCTGCTCCTCGTAGATCGCGAGGAACACGAGGTCGGGCTCCGCGTCGTTGTCGCCCGCGATGAAGGGGCCAGCCTGGGTGAGGTAGTCAAGCCCACCGAGGCCAAGATCGTCTTCTCGCTTGGTGGGATCGACCATCGCGTGGAGGTTGAAGATCTCGACGCCGGCCTGTCCCCAGGCTTGCCGTTGGAGCAGGTCGTCGAGGCCTTTGCCCTCCGTGTGCGCCTGCAGGGGGACGGCACCGGCTTCGATGGTGGCCTTCAAGCTCGCCTCGTCGTAGGCGTTGTACGTGGCGTCGTTGGCCTCGGCGCTGTCGGCGACGTGGCGGTCGAGCGCCACCGGCATCAACTCGTCCTCGATGCCGGGGAACATCGTGACCGCGTGACCGGAGTCGCAGGTCATTCGACTGGCGACGCCGTCGATCATCTCGTCGCCGTCTTGCAGGTTGAAGAGTTCGTCGTAGGTGTGCTCGGAGGCCATGGACGGGTGGTCGGTGACGAAGGCCACGTCGATGGCCGCGTTGCAGAGGCCCGCGCGGAAGTCGGCGAGGCAGGTGGCGGCGTCCATCTCGTGACCGTCGCAAGCGTCGTGGGACAGCGGGCTATGCAGGTGGATGATCGCGCGTTTCAGGTGCGTGCCGTCGTCGCGGGTTTCCTGCAGTGGCGCGCGCTCGCGCGACCAGGGCACTGGCTCGGCGGGCGCGGAGTCCAGGGGCTCGTCATCGGTGCAGCCGATCAACCAAAGCATGGGCGAAGCCTAGCCCGGAACTGCGGGATGGAGTAGTCTCTCGGCGCTCTCCGAGGCCACCGTGAAGCTCCTCCTGCCGATCGCGACCGTCATCGTTGCCGGCGGCTTCTGCTGCTGTGGCGACATCGTCTCCCAGTTACAGGGCCTCGCGGGCTCGGGCGGCGACGATTTCGACATCAACATCAACGTCGATGGTGATGGCGACCCCGAGATGGCCGCGGGCAGCGTGCTCGCCGGCACCTGTGGCCGCTTCAAGGAGATGAGCCTCCACGCTCCGCCCGGCATGTCGGTGATGGTGTGCAGCGAGGGCGGAGGCAACGACAGCATCGTGCTCAGCGGCTCGGGCGACCCGTCCGACGCATGCAAGTCGGTGAAGTCCTGGGCCGAGGGCGCAGGCTTCACCACGGAGTTCGACGTGAACTCCTCGGGCACCTACGCGGTTACCCTGAAGAAGGGGAGCGACCGCCTGTCGGTGGGCTGCACCGCGATGGCCGGCCAGACCACGGTGTCTATCACTCTGACGCCGGCCTAGCTTCCGGTTTCAAGCTCCCGTAGCTCAGCTGGATAGAGCACCAGTTTCCTAAACTGGGGGTCGGCAGTTCGAACCTGCCCGGGGGCGCCATTGCGCCTCCGGGCAGTTCAGGCTGCGGACCCCGCGCAGCGGGCCGGTCGCGAGTCATCCGAGCGACGCGCGCGGCAAGCGCGCGAGGCCCG
>VGRE01000126.1 GCA_016875435.1 Deltaproteobacteria bacterium
GCTGACCGCCCTGGCCGCGGTGATCGTGCCCGCGTTGGCCTCGTCGAAGAGGCCGACGACGTGCAGCTTGCCGTTCTCGTCGACGCTGACCTTCTCCTCGTCGCGGAACTTCACCACGTAGCGCCCGGGGACAGCCTCGGGGAACTCCACCGGCGAGCTGCGCGCGGTGGCCTTCGCGGTGTTGGGCACCACGCTGATGTCGGACTCGGGCGGCGGAGGCGGCGGAGGCAGGGCCGCGTCTTCGGTGGGCACGAGGCCGGAGCAGGCGAGCGAGAATAGGATTCCGAAGGCCAGAATGAGGCGCATGGGCGGTCCGGGGTTCAGGGGGTGGCGTTGACCGTCCAGGAGCAGTGGCCCTCGATGCAGCCACAGGTCTTGAGGACGGCGAAACAGGGGAGCTTGTCACACGTGGTGTTGAGCGTCGCGGCCTGGGCCAGGGGCACGCACACCTCGCCGGAGCAGCCGCCGGCGGTGCAGTCCGTGTCGGCGGCACACTCGCCGTCGGCCTCCACGCCCTCCACGCGCTCGCGACAGGCCTGGTACAGGGCCCGCGGGTCGGACGCAACCGCGGTGATCCCGGGGGTGGCCGGGTCGCCCAGCACGGTGGGATTGCCCTGGGCGTCGGCCTCGCCGAGGATCACCGGTGGGGGCGGCGGGGGCGGCGGCGGGGCGGCCGGCTTGTCAGCCGGGCCGTGGGCACAGGCAAGCGCGAGAAGGAGGAACATCGGGGCGACGTATCCAACGCGCGAGCGGCACGCGCGATTCAGGTCCCTTCTCAGGCAGAGAAGCGTCTCGATGAGAACACCTCGGCCACCGGGCTGCTTCCCTCGGTGACCAGCTCGGCCAGGGCCTGGCCGCAGGCGTAGGCGAAGCCAAAACCGTGCCCCGTGAAGCCCACCGCGCCCAGCGCCCCCGGGAGGCCCGCGACGGGCCCGACGATCGGCAGGCCATCCACCGAGAAGCCCATCGTGCCCGACCAGCGGTGCGTCACCGGCACCGCCCGCATCGCGGGGAACCGGTGAAGGAAGGCCTCCATGCGGGCCTGGATCACCGGGTGGAGCACGTCCGCCGTGCCCACCTCGCCCTCGGTGTCCAGGTTGCGCCAGCCGCCGAGCACCACCCGGCCGTGCTCGTCCTGGCGCCAGTAGTCAAAACCGTGGTCGGCGTAGACCGGGCAGCCAAACAGGGGCGGCGCTGGCGCGGTGGCGAGCATCTGGCCGCGTACCGGATCGACCTTGCCCTTGTAGAAGGGGACGATGTCACCGGCCCAGGCGTTGACACACAGCAGCACGAACTGGGCGTGCAGCTCGCCTCCCTCGGTGTACACCCGCGCGTCGCCGGGGGACGGCGCCTCGATCGCGCGCACGGGCGAGGCCTCGAAGAGGCGCGCTCCCCGCGCGATGCTGGCCTCGACGAGGCCGCGCACGAAGCGCGCCGGGTCGAGCTCGCCGTCGTCGGTGATGTGCACGCCCACGGTGAAGCCAGCCTCGCGGTACACCGCGTCGAGGGCCGCGCCCTCGCGCAGCTCGGCGGAGAAGCCGTCGGCGCGGAGCATGGCCGCCGATTCGAGCAGGTCGGCCTCTTCCTCGGGCGAGCAGGCCAGCTGCAGGGCGCCTCGCCGCATGTAGCCGCAGTCGATGCCGAGGCGGTCGATCGCCGCCTTCATCGCCGAGTGGTTGTGGCGGCTCACCTGGTGGACCAGCCGCGCGCGATCGCGCCCCATCACCGCCACCGCCCGGCTGTAGCGCTCGGCCGTCCCCTGCAGGAGGAAACCGGCGTTGCGACCGGAAGCACCGTGAGCCACCAGCCCCCGGTCCACCCAGCCGACGCTCACGCCGGCCTCGGCCAGGGCCAGCGCCGCCGCGGCGCCGCAGAGCCCCGCGCCCACCACCGCAACGTCGACCTCCACCCGGCCCGACAGCGGGGAGGACAGCGGCCGCGCGGCGTCGAGCCAGTAAGGCGGGGTGAGGATCACTTGTCGCCCGCTACCGCCTTCGCGGGTGGCGGCTTGACGCCCAGGAAAGCGCCGTGTTTCTCCGCGAGCGAGGCCGCCGCTGCCGAGCGGCCCACCCGGAGCAGGGTACGAAGCGCCTCGGCGCGCACGTCGCGGTCGCCCGAGGGGTCGGGGACCAGGGCCTCGAGCAGATCGTCGCGCTCGAGCCCGTTGGCGGCGCGCACGGCGGCGATGCCGGTGCGCACCGTCTCGGGAGCACCCAGGGTCACGCTCACCGCGGTGGCCGCCTCCGCCTTGTCGAGCTGCGCGAGGCGACTGAAGGCCTGGAGTCGCACCGGCTGCTGTGGGCACCCGGCGTAGAGCGCCCGGGCGCCGGCGAGGTCGAGGGTCTTCGCGCTGGGGATCTTGGCCGTGCAAGCCGAGTTGCCGGCGTCGATCCCAAGCTCGTTGGCCCGCATGCGCACCCGAGGATCGGCGTGAGCCTGGAGTCGCGACAGCGTTGGCTGGTCGGCGGGAAGCTCGGGACGCCACGCGCTCATCGCCGACACCAGCGCGTCGGCCCCGGCGTCGGGACGGGCCAGCACGGCGGCCCGGGTGTCGGCATCGACCCCGGCCGCCCAGGCCTGGACGGTGGTAGACCCGCTCGTACGGGCGAAGGCGATGGCTTTCTGCTCGTCGCGCTCGGCGTAGGCGAGCAGGAGCCGCTCCTGGTGGGCGCCCGGGGCCACGGCGGCGAGCGCGCGCTCCACCACGTCGCCCGGGGCGCGACGGAGGATGTCGACGGCGGCGATGGCCGAGTCGTCGTTGCCCGCGCGCGGCGTGGACAGGAAGGTGATCGCGGTGGTGAAGAGCGCCTCCTCGGAGAGCGCCTTCACCGGCTGCCCGGCCACGGTGACGTTGTCGACCTGCGCGTCGGCCCGGGCCACGAACCAGCCCCCGGCCCCGCAGGCGCCGTACTGGTCGAGCACCACCACCCAGGCCAGGGGATCGGCCTGCACCGCGCGCTCCCAGCCCGGCCCCTCCGACTCGCCATCCACCATCGCCATGCGCACCGGCGCGAGGCAACGCACCACCGCCGCCGGGAGGCTGCGCGGGATCTCGAGCTTCGCGGGCAGCGGCCCCCCTTCCATTCGTTCCTGGACGCCACCCTCGCGGATCTCCCACGTGTGAACCAGCGAGGCCCCGAAGCGGGCGCTTCCTCCGCGTGCCGCGCCGCTCGGCAGGGTGTCCTGACCGAGCGTTTCCGTCACCCGGCCGAGCGCGGGGAGCGGCTCGAGGCGCTCTGGCCAGTCGTCGCCCGGGGGAGCGTGGACGCGAAGCGAGGCGCCGTCGCCGTCTTCCACGGTGAAGCCCCAGCGCACCAGGGCATCGTGCACGAGGGCGAAGTCGGCCTGGTCGAAGTCCACCCGCACCTCGAGGTGGCGGTTGGGCACGTAGACGTTGCCCTCGGCCAGCCGGATCACGCTGGCCGGGGTGGCGGTGGCATCGGCACCCCGGGGCAGCTCGCCGGGCAACTGCGCCGGCAGCGCAGTTGGCGCCGCGCCCTGCCCCGCCGCGGCGGGAGGCGCCTCGGTGCCAGGCGACGGCGCCGAGTCCAGAGAACACGCGTGAAGAACGAGCACGATCATGCAGCGCTGGGCCCGAACGATAACCCACCGCGTGGAGCGGCCTGCCCCCGCTGATGCCAGGAGGTGTCGCGATCTGGGGTAGGCTCCCGACCGTGCTTGTCCTCGTCGTGCTCGGCTGCGCGCCGCTCGCCCCGTACCACCGCGCCCAGGCGCTCGGCTATGGCAACTGGGAGCTCGGTATCGAGACGGGTGGAACGGGAAACATCGCCGAGCGCGGCGGGCAGGGGTCGCCCACCCTCGACGTGGCCTTCCGCTACGGCGTCGGCGAGCAGACCGACCTCGGGGTGCGAGCCGGTTCGAGCGGCGTCGAGCTCGTCATGAAGCTCGGCTTCACCGACCCGCGCTACGCCGACGTGTCGGTGTCGATCGCGCCGAGCGCCAGCGGGGCCTTCGTGGACACCGAGGAGCTGTCCACCGCGTACGGCGCCCTCCACGCGCCGGTGCTCGTGGGCATCCCGCTGGTGGAGGGACACGAGGTGCAGCTGGCCGGCGGGCTCCTCACCCACCTGCAAGGGCGCCCGCGCGACCACGACTCGTTGTGGAGCCTCGGCGCCACCGCCGCCGTGGGCTACGCCTGGGAGGCCACCAAGGAGGTGACCCTGCTGCCGCAGGTTGCCTTCTACTTTCCCTTCGTGCGATCCGGCGACACGACGATTGGCGGCCCGGGGGCGGCCGACCTCGCGATGAGCGGCGGCCTCGCGGTGCTCGTGGCGCCATCGCCCGAGCGAGTCGCTCGCTAGGGTGAAGGGATGCTCGCCCTCTTCCTCGCCTTCGCCTGCGATGCGCCGATCGAGACCGACGAGGCCAAGGACACCGGCAACCGGGTGGCCGGGCTGCCGCACCGCGCCCATCGAGTTCGGCACCCTCGTGGGCGACATCGGCAGCAACGGGCTGCGCGTGGAGGTGGAGGGCACCGCGCGCGAGTGCGACGAGACCAACAACGTCGAGGCGTGGAACGAGGAAGCCTACCCCTAGCGACGAATACGCGCTTTCGCAGCCTTTAACACTGATAACAGCCCGATGAGGGCGATGCCGACAACGAGTCCCGACAGGAACTGCGCCAGCACCATCAAGAGCCCGTGGAGCGGCAGCCCCGCCAGAGCGTGCTCCACCGCGTGGTGTGCCCCGGGGATGCCTTCCACGAGGATGCCGCCGCCCACCACCAGCATCGCGGCGGTGCCGATGACGGAGATCGCGTGCATCAGCGTGGGCGCGAAGCGCAGGATGAAGCGCCCCAGCCAGGCTCGCTTCTTGCCCCGGATCGCGAGGTACTCGCCCAGGTCGTCGAGCTTGATGAGGCCGGCGACGATGCCGTACACCCCCACCGTCATCACCACCGAGATGGTGTACATCACGCCCACCTGGGTGAGCAGCGGCTCGGCCTTGATCTGCGCCAGCGTGAGCGCGAGGATCTCGGCCGAGAGCACCAGGTCGGTGCGGATCGCGCCCTTCACCCGCATCGCCTCGAAGGCCACCGGGTCGTCGGCGACGAGCTTGCCGTCGTCGTCCTCGTCGCCGTCGGGCGGGCGCAGCTTGTGGAGCACCTTCTCGGCCCCCTCGTAGGCGAGGAAGGCGCCGCCGAACATCAGGATGGGCGTGATCGACCAGGGCGCGACGGCGTTGAGCGCCAGGGCCGAGGGGGCGAGGATGACCGCCTTGTTGAAGAAGGATCCGCGCGCCACGGCCAGCACCACCGGGATCTCGCGCTCGCGCTTGATCCCCACGGCCTGCTCGGCGGTCACCGCCATGTCGTCGGTGACGATCCCCGCGGACTTCTTCGCCGCCATCGCCGTGAGCGTGGCCACGTCGTCGGCGATCGAGGCGATGTCGTCGAGCAGCGCGATGAGGCCCGTGGCGGCCATCGTGGATCCCCGTGAGTCCCGGGGTAACTAACGGGTCCGCGCCGGGCGGCGAACGGGCGCACCCACCAGGGCGAGGCGACGCCTACAAACCGTGACCTCGACCGACTGGCCGGAAGGAAGGTCGAGGTTGTCGGCCTCGATGCCATCGCCGAAGGCGGTGCCGCCGGTGCCCATCTCAGAGCCCAGTCGCAGGCTCTCGCCTGGCCCGATGCGTCCAAAGTTCATATTGCATCCAGTAGAAACCGAGGGGAAGGGCTCGCGCACGAACCACGCGAGCGAGGGCTCGTCGATGGCGGGCAAGTCGGCCAGGCCCCGCTGGGTGGCGATCGATCGACCCCAGCCGGTACACCCGGTGCCAGTGGACACGATCACCCCGGAGGAGGACTGCCGCTCCGACGCGCCGCCCACGGCGAGGGTGTACACCGCCGACTGGTGGGTCTTGTGCCCGATGAACACCTCGTTGAGCGCACGGATCAGAAGCCCGTCGCCGCGGCGAGCCTCCGCCAGGGTGCGCATCTGGCGGGCGTAGGTGGCGTTGGCAGGCTCGCCCGAGAGCGCGAAGTGGACCGCGCCCGCCGCGTGACCGGCGCTGAGCGAGCAGAGCACGCCATCGTAGCGCCGCGGGTCGGGGTTGATACCCACCACCGGCTGCCCGTCGAGGTACTTCGCCACGTTGGCCACCAGCCCGTCCTGCCCCACGGCGAGGATCACGTCGTCAGGGTGAAACA
Organism: Deltaproteobacteria bacterium; assembly: GCA_016875435.1. Lineage (GTDB taxonomy): Bacteria > Myxococcota_A > UBA796 > UBA796 > SXON01 > SXON01. The sequence goes on from VGRE01000126.1 coordinate 6,173, forward strand.
CGAAGCGGTCGAGCTCGTCGCGGTCGATGTGCACGCGGCGCACCTCGGCGCCGAAGTGAGACAGCGACGCCGCCACTGCTACCCGCTGCGCCCTGGCCACCGCCTCGAAGCCCGCGATCTCGAGGCCCTGGCCACGGAGGAAGAAGTCGGCCTGTCCCACGGTGCCGTGGCGGGCCACGAGGTGATCGAGCGGCGTCTTGCGGGTGACGACGACGACGCGAAAATCGCGCTTCACTTGTCGGCCACCCGCCTCAGCATCTCGGTAAAGCTGCTCCCGAGGAGATCGGGGCTCACGTTGAGGTGGTTGATCGACTGGATCTTGCCCGCGAGCTGCTGCGCCGCCAGCACCGCGCCCACCGAGGCGGGCAGGTTCTCGTAGAGCGAGAGGCGACGTGCCTCGGCGTCGATGTCGACTTGCCACAGGGCCTGCTTGCCCTGGGCCTCGGCGCGCGCCTTCGACTCCACCGCGTGCGCCATGGAGTCGGCGGCGATGCGATCGCGCTCGGCCTGCCCCTCGGCCCGGGCCCGCTCCGACTCCGCCTCGTGACGCACCCGCGCGAGCGCGTTGGCGCCCGTCTGCGTGATGAGCTGCTCCTCCTTGCGGGCGAGCTCGATCTGGTTGTTGAGCTCGTTTTCCTTGATGGCGCGCTCCTTCTCCACCGCGAGCGCGCGCCGGACGAAGGTGGCCTCGTCGGCCTTGGTCTGGATCGCCTCGCGGGTGGGCGTTTGCAGCGCCTTTTCCACCTCGGCGGTGGGCGCCACGCGCACCACGTGTACGCTCACCGTGAGCAAGCCCATCTCCGTGATCTCGGCGTCGGCGCGCAGGGCCGCCTCCACCTTGCGGCCGAGCGCCTCGGCGCCCGACTGCGCCGCCTCGGCCACGGTCATCCCGGTGAGCACGGCGCGCGCCGGGGCGGCGGCCCGCTGCGCCCAGAAGCTGGCGAGCTTCTGCAGTGGCTCCTCCTGCCAGGTGCCCCGCGCCAGCTCGATGGCGAAATTCACGCGCTTGGCCGACTCTTCCGGCTTCTCGCAGCGGTAGCGCACCGTGATCTGGACGCTCACCTCCTGGAAGTCGGCGGTGCGCTCCACCACCATGAAGGTGGTCTCGATGTCTTCCACCGGCACCTGCGCCACCGAGGCGGAGAGCGGCAAGAACCAGTAGGCGAGCCCGGCTCCCTGCGCCGCGAGGGCGCCGTTCTTGAAGTGGAGGATGTACTGGTTGGGCTCGGCGCGGAGGTGAGCGACGAGGGCGTAGCGGGAGAGGGTGGCCATCGGCCAAATCTATTGAAAGTCCCTACTGCGAGCCACGATGTCGGCGCCGATCGTCATCGGGCGGACGTGCCTCGCCACGATGCTGATCGCCCCGTCCATGCGCTGGAGCACGCCCCAGACGCGGAGCAGTCGCTCGGTGCGGATGGTGGTGCGCTGGCGCTTGTAGAGCTTCGGCCAAACCACCACGTTGGCGGTGCCGGTCTCGTCTTCGAGCATCAGGAAGATGACACCGGACGAGGTGTCGGGCCGCTGGCGGACGCCCACCAGCCCCGCGATCACCACCGGGGCGCCGTCGGGCAGCTCGTAGAGCCGCGAGAGAGGCACCACCTGGTCGCGATCGAGCGCCGGGCGGGCCAGGGCGAGCGGGTGCGTGCCCGGCTTGAGCCCCACGGTGGCATAGTCCGACTGGAGCTCCTCGGCGGGCGTGGCCTCGGGCATCTCGGCGTCGGATCCGCGCGAGAGGCGCGCGAACATGCCCGGCCAGAGGCCATCGGCGGCGAAGGCCATGGCCCGGCGTGGCTGGGGATCCACCGGACGATCCACCACGCCGGCGATGACGGGCAACCAGCGCAGGGCGTCGGCCCGGGCCAGCGCGCGCAGGGCGCCGCGGTCGATCCCCGTCCGCACCGCGAGATCGGGGAGGCTGTCGAATGGACGCTCGCCGCGGGCCTTCACCACGAGGCGAGCATCGGTTTCGCCCAGGCCCTTCACCAGGCGCAGTCCAAGCCGGATGGCGGGGCCGTCGGCGCCGGGCTCGATCGTGCAGTCCCAGTCCGACACGGTCACATCCACCGGGCGCACCTCCACCCCGTGCCGCTCGATGTCGGCCACCAGCGTGCGCGGCGCGTAGAACCCCATCGGCTGGCTGTTGATGAGCGCGGCGGTGAAGGCCGCCGGGAAGAAACACCGCTGCCAGGCCGACACGTACACCAGGTGGGCGAAGCTCGCCGCATGTGACTCGGGAAAACCATACTCGGCGAAGCCCTGGATTTGTTTACACACGCGCTCGGCGTACTCGAGCGCCAGGCCATTGGAGAGGAGCCCCCCCATCAGCCGCTCGGTGAGCTCGCCGAGGCCCCCGCGCTTGCGCCATGCGCCCATCGCGCGGCGAAGCTGGTCGGCCTCGCCCGGCGTGAAGCCGCCCACGGCCACCGCCATCGCCATGACTTGCTCCTGGAAGATGGGCACGCCGAGGGTGCGCTCGAGGATGGGCACCAGCCTCGGGTCGGCGTACTCCACCTCTTCCAGCCCCTGTCGCCGTCGCAGGTAGGGGTGTACCATGCCCCCCTGGATGGGGCCGGGGCGGACGACGGACACCTCGATCACGAGGTCGTAGAAGTTCTTCGGCTTCAGGCGCGGCAACATGCCCTGCTGCGCCCGGCTCTCCACCTGGAACACGCCGATGCTGTCAGCTTCGCCGAGCATGGTGTAGACCGCGGGGTCTTCGCGAGGGACGGTGCCGAGATCGTAGTGTTGTCCCGTGCTGGCGCGCACCAGGTCGAAACACTTGCGGATGGCCGTCAACATGCCGAGCGCGAGGCAGTCCACCTTCACGAAGCCGAGCTCGTCGACGTCGTCCTTGTCCCACTGGATCACCGTCCGGCCGGCCATGGTGGCGGGCTCCACCGGGGCGCGATCGACCAGCGGCCCGTCGCTGATCACGAAGCCGCCCACGTGGATCGAGGTGTGGCGCGGGAAGCCCTGGATCTCGCGGCCCAGCTTCATCGCCAGCGACACGCGGCCGCCGGCCGGGTCGAGCCCGGCTTCCTTGAGCACCTCGTCGCCCTCGGCGAGCTTGCCCCAGGAGTCGAGCAAGCCGCACAGCCGATCCACCTGGTCGAGGCCGAGCCCGCAGGCCTTGCCCACGGCGCGAACGGCGGAACGTCCCCGGTAGCTGACGATCTCGTTGACCATCGCGGCACGGTCGCGCCCGTATTTCTGGTAGCAGTACTGGATCACCTCCTCGCGGCGCTCGTGCTCGAAGTCCACGTCGATGTCGGGCGGCTCGCCTCGCTCCTCGGAGATGAAGCGCTCGAAGAGCAACGAGGAGTGCGCCGGGTCGACCGAGGTGATGCCCAGCGCGAAACACACGGCCGAGTTGGCGGCGCTCCCTCGCCCCTGGCAGAGGATGCCGCGGCCACGCGCGAAGCGGACGAGATCGTTGACCGTGAGGAAATAGGCAGCGAACCCGAGGCGCTCCACCACGCCGAGCTCGTACTCCACCTGCCGCGCCACCTTCTCGGGCACCACCGCGCCGTAGCGGGTCATCAGGCCGCGGCGCACCAGCTCTCGCAGCCAGGCCTGCGCCGAGTAGCCACTGGGGACCACCTCGCGCGGGTACTGGTAGGTGAGCTCCTTCAGCGAGAACTGGCATTGACCAGCAATGTCGAGCGTCCGGTCGAGCAACTCGGGCCAGCGCGCGAAACGGCGCGCCATCTCGGCGGGGCCATGAAGCGATCGCTCGGCGTTGGGTTGCAGCCGCCGACCCGCCAGGTCGAGCGTGAGTCCGAGGCGAATGCACGCGAGGATGTCTTGCAGGGGCTGGCGCCCGCGGTCGTGGTAGAGCACGTCGCCCACCGCCACGCAGGGGAGATCCTGGGCCACGAGCGCGTCGATGCGGTCGCTCTCGCCAGGGTCGAGACGTCGCGACACGGCACGGTAGAGGCGGCTCCCCACCGCGTCGCGCACGGCATCGAGATCGCGCCCGGTCCACGCGCCACGCGCGAGCAAGACGAGGCCCTGGTTGTCGGCGAGGAGGGCACTCAGCGGCAGCCGCGGCCAGCCCTTGCCCGCGTGTTGGCCAGCGGCGAGGGTGGCGGCATCGGGCACGAGCGGGTCGGCGTGGCGAGGGTCGCCGGGGATGCCGATCGAGAAGGCGTCGAGACTCGATTGCCCGGGAGGCAAGCGCTCGGCGCTCAGCAGGCGACAGAGGGTAGACCAGCCATCGAGGTTCTGCACCAGCGCCACGAGGCTGGCGCCGTTCTCCACGCTCAGCAGCGCGCCATGCAGCAGCGCGACGGGGCTCGCCTTGGCGGCGCGGTGGGCGCGCACGGCGCCGTAGAGACCGTCGCGGTCGGTGATGGCCAGGGCGGAGAGGCCCAGCGCGGCGGCTCGCTCCACCAGCTCCTCGGGAAAGCTCGCGCCCTCGGAGAAGGAGTAGTTGGAGCGGCAGAGCAGCTCGGCGTAGCGGGGCGCCGATCGCGGGACGACACGCGGGACCGGCGCGGGCCCAACCCCGGGGAAGCGGAGGACGGTGGCCCGGGGCTCGGGTTCAGCCGGGCTGACACTCGTGCCGACCTCGACCCAGCCGTGCAGGAACCAGCGGCGGGCGAGCGCGGGACGGCCCTCGCCCCCGGCCGAGAACTGCTCGCTGTAGAGCCAGGCCCGGCGGCCGTCGGCCAGCTGAGCGATCCAGTAGTCGCGGGCGTAGGCGGCGCGATCTTTCCACCACTCCCCCTGCACGCGCTCCGGGCCCTCGAGGTGGGCGATGGCCACGGTGTCGCGGTCGAGCATCAGCGCGCGAGGGCGACCGGACGGGCCCACCGCCACGCGGACCGGGCGAGGGCCGGGGAGGATCACGGCGGGCCGCGGGCGCGACGCGGGGAGCGGCACGTGGCGAGGCACCTTCCCGCCCTCGTACTGGGCGGTCCACCGGTGGGCGTCGGGCTCGTGGACCAGCGCCGGGTCGGCCTTGCGCGGGGGGACCGGTCGCGGCGCCTCCTTGCCGGGCAACACCGGCACCCAGCTCGCCTCGGGCCGCCAGGTGTCGACCTCGGCGGGACGAAAGACAGACTCGGTGCCGAGCGCGTCTTGCAGCCGGGCGAGCAACTCGGGCAGGGGCTCGGCGGCGTCGGCCCGCTCGAAGAGGCCCGCCTGGGGCGGGCGCCAGGGACAGGATTCGAGCAGGGTGAGCGACACCGCCGTGACCGGCGCGCCCACGGTGACACGCTCCAGCCGCGCGCGGAGCTGGCGGAACATGCGGTCGGCCCCGCGCACCGGCTGGCCGAGGCGCACCGGCACGAGGTGCTCGCCCTCGGCGAGCCGCAGGCGGAGCACGACCCGGGCGGCGGCGAGACCGGCCCGTGAGAGGTCGATCTCGCAGTCGCGACACAGGCCATGAACAACGAACAAGATGGAGTTGAGGTCGTCGATCTCGTCGTCGATGTCGCAAATGTAGACGGGCTCGTCGGCGCGGGGCGAGGCAGGCTCGGCGTGGTCGAGGCTGGCGATGACGCGCTGGCCCAGCGCACTTTGCACGCCCGGCGCGCCGCGAGCAATCCCGTGGAGCCGCGCCACGTCGGCACCGTAGCGCCCGGCGAGCGCCGCCAGCGGCAGGCGGGCGAACTGGCCGATGGTGCGCACGCCGGCGTCGGCCATCGACTCGAGCACATCGGGCGACAGGCCGAGCACGCCCACGGGCAAGGGGGCAAGCGCGCGCGCCGCCTCGGCGGGGGTGGTGGCCACCTGGGGCGCGCTCCTGGACAACAAGATCGCGGCCCAGGCATCGGGCGCCCAGGCCGCTTGCACCGCGTGGCCGAGTCGCGACAGCCAGTCGATTACCGGGCGGGCGTCGGCGGGCGCGACGTCGGCGAGCAACCCGTCGGGGAAGACCGCGGCCACCGCCGGCGAGAATCGCAGCAGCATGTCGCGCAGCGACTCGAGGTCGCCCCGCTCGCCCTCGCCCTCGCGGCGCTCGACGCGCAACTCCGGGCACAGCGCCCGCGCCTCGGCCAGCGCCATCCCCGGCATCACGCCCGCGCGCGCGACCGGGGGCGTGCAGGCGAGCACCCGGTCGGCGCTGCGCGCGAACTCCACCAGCACCACCGCCGCCGCCGGGTCGTGGCCGCAGCGCTCGAGGCGGAAGGCCGGGAGGTGGAGCGCGAGCATACCTGATTTTATGTTCAGGTTACTGTTCATGCAACGGGAGTCAGGAGGGGCGGATGTGCGGTCGCTACCCGGTGGTGATCCGCGAGGCCGACGGCGAGCGCGCGGTGGTCACCATGCGGTGGGGCTTCCCGCCGATGTGGGTGGCAAAGCAGGGGAAAGAGCCCTTCGACGCGCCGCCCCTGGTCAACGCGATGT
>VGRE01000127.1 GCA_016875435.1 Deltaproteobacteria bacterium
CCAGACCGGGCAGGTGCTCGCCATGGTGCCCGATCTGGGGGGTGACGGTCGCGACGAGATGGTGATCTGCGCTTACAAGGGCGACGGCAACGGCAGCAACGATGGCATCGCCTACGTCGTGTTTGGCGACGGCGCGCTCGCCAGCGGCAACCTCTCCACCGCGGCCGACGTGGTGATCGAGGGATCCGGCACCACCGACGCCGAGTTCTGCCGCTCCGTCGACACGGCCGGCGACTACGATGGCGACGGTGACAACGATCTCGTGGTGGGCGCCCACCAGGAAACCATCACCATCGGGTCGTCCTCGTACTCCGACGCGGGCGGTGCCTACGTGTTTGCCTCGCTGGCGAGCTCGATGTCGGTGGCCGACGCCACGGTCACTCTCACCGGCAACGCGGCGAGCCTCAACTTCGGCCGCTCGGTGGCCGGCGGCGGCGACTTCGATGGTAACGGTACCGACGACGTCATCGTGGGCGCCTCGGGTTACGACTCTCCAGCCACGAACGCGGGGGGCGCCTTCCTCTGGTACGGCCCCATCGCCAGCGGAACCTACACGCTCGACGAGGCCGACTTCGCCGTCACCGGCGTCTTCAGCTCCGACGCGCTCGGCGGCCAGCTCGCCTTCGCCGGCGACACCGACGCCGACGGCTTCGACGACTTCCTCGTCGGCGCCACCGGCTGGGACATGGGCACCAGTGGCAGCAGCTACGGTGGTACCTGGCTCATTCGCGGTAGCGGCGAGTAGCGTCGCGTGTCAGAATGTGGGGGCAGGCGCGCCCCCATGATCCTCTTCCTGCTCGGCTGCCTCGGGTGACGGCAGCACGGTGATCGCCTGGGCGGCGCGCCTTGCCGGCGCCGTGGACGGATCCAGCTCGAGCGAGCCCTCGGAATATGACGTGGCCAGCCTGCGCTGCACGCTGGACCACGAGAACGACTGCCAGGCTCGCGAGCAAGGCTTCGCGCCCACCGCGCGCTGGACCGGCATCGACGGCCGCCCCCACGACTCCGAGGGCAGCCCCCTGGTGATCGAGTGCTGCAACGCCGGAAGAGGAGTTCACCGGCCCCGAGGGCACCGTCCGCTAGTCGCCCTTGGTGTACGCCCGCTCGTACTCCAGGTTCCCGAAGGCGTCGTAGAAGGCGCCCCGGAAGGTCTTTCCCTCGATCTCCACCCATAGAAAGCCCTCGGTGTCCATCTCGAACCACGTGGGGTTCTCGCCGTCGAGGTAGCTCACCTTGCCGCCGGCCCCGCTCACGAACAGTTCCGTGCCCTCGCAGGTGTCCTCGAGCCACTGGCGGCTGTGGTCGTGACCACACATGTACACGTCGATCTTGCCGCACACGGAGCTGTCCATGAATTCCTTCACGAAGGCGCCGTCCCAGATGGGCATGGGCGAGGTGTAGCCGTCGTACACGCCCACGTTGCCGTGCGGCCCGTTGGAGAGGATCGGGTGGTGCCCGTAGGCGATCGTCCACTCGGCGTCGCTCGCGGCCACGGCGGCGTCGAGCCACTCCTGCTGCCCCTCGTAGAAGCCCCACATCATCGCGGTGGTGTCGAGGCCGAAGAGATCGACCAGCCCGTAATCGACAGTGTAGTAGAGGTCGGGGAAGCGCCAGCGATCCGAGAGCGCCGCGTAGTCGATGTAGAGCTGTCCCTTCCAGAACTCGTAGCCTGCGCCGTTGCCGCCGTAGTCGTGGTTGCCGGTGACGGTCCAGAAGGGGAAGCCGATCTCGGCGTAGGGCACCTCGAACTTCTCGTCGAACTGGGGGTCGTCCACCGCCTCCACGCCGGTGTTGTAGAAGTTGTCGCCCATGTAGATGGCGAAGTCGCAGCCCCGCGCCGCGCACACGTCGCGCATCGCGTCGGCCACGTCGAACTGCGCCGGGTAGGCGGTGCCCGCGTCGCCGAGGGCGACGAAACGCACCACGGACTGCGGAGACATGTCCACCTTGACCCCGTGAGTCTCCGAGCTCCCGGGCGGGTGCGCGGCCAGCTCGTCGCGGGTGGGGTAGTCCTCGTGGACGGGATCGGGGGTGAAGTCCTCGTCGGGAAGGGCTTCCCAGCGGGCGCAGGCGGCAAGGGCGATCACCACCTCGCCATCGTGCCACAATTGCCGCCGGATGACGACCGCGCCGCCCCTCCACCTGGCCGAGTTCCGACTGGTCCGCGCGCTGCGCGCCCAGGAGGGGGAGGGGCCGTTCACGCAGTTGTGGAACGCGCAGGCCGGGCATCTCTGGTCGGCGGTGCGCGGCGCGGTTCGCTCCGACGCGGAGGCCCTCGGTTGGCTTGCCTCCTTCCGCATCGACCTGGCCGAGAAGGCCGCCAGCTTCAACCTCGAGGAGGCTCTCGGCGCGCAGGTGGGCCGGGCCCTCTACCATCACCTGCGGGACGGCCTCCCCGCCGGCGGCGAGCTCCCCGCCGCGCGCCTGCCGCCCACCCAGGAAGGCGTGGCGGAGCTTCCGCCCCGGGTACGCCTTGGCTACCTGGTGGACATCTTGTTCGACTGGACGCCCCCCGACCCCGCCGTGCGCGCCGCCTACCGGCTCCTGGAGCCAGCGGCCGACACCAACGCGCGCCTCGTCGTCTACACCGCGTGCCTGCGCTCCCCGCCGGTGGAGGCTTTGATCTTCCCGCCGGGACTGCCGCCGTCGATGCCCGCGCCGCGCCGCTACCGCCCCAGCCCGCTCACCGCCGCCCTTGGCACCGCGCTTCTGGTCGCCGCGATCGCGTGGTACCTCGCCTAGATCGCCAGGAGCGCAGGCTGCGGGGTTCCCCGGTGGGGGGCGGCTTGCGCTAAGCTGCGGCCCTCGCGAGGTACGCGCGCATGGCCGACGAACGCAAATCCACTTCCACCGGGGTCGGCACCGGGGCCCGCCTTGGCGACCTGCTGGTTCGCGAGAACCTCATCTCGCCGCTCCAGCTCCAGAAGGCGATGGAGACGCAGCGGAGCACCGGGGGTCGCCTCGGGCACCAGCTCACCAAGCTCGGCTTCATCGAGGAAAACGAGCTCACCGCCTTCCTGTCGAAACAGTACGGCGTGCCGAGCATCAACCTCAGCGACTTCGAGATCGACGCCGAGGTGCTGAAGGTCATCCCGAAGGAAGTAGTGGTTCGGCACCAGGTGATTCCCATCAACAAGTCAGGGAACACCCTGATCGTTGCCATGGCCGACCCGTCGAACATCTACGCCGTCGACGACATCAAGTTCATCAGCAACTTCAACGTCGACGTGGTGGTGGCCTCCGAGGGCCAGATCGCCGAGGCCATCGAGAAGTACTACACGAGCAACGTCACGTTCGAAGACGTGATGGTCGACTTCAACAGCGGCGAGGAAGACCTCGAGCTCACCAGCGACGTCGACGAGGACATCAACGTCCTCGACCTTGAGAAGTCCGCGGGCGACGCGCCGGTGGTCAAGCTGGTGAACCTCGTGCTCCTCGACGCCATCCGCAAGGGCGCGAGCGACATCCACATCGAGCCCTACGAGAAGCAGCTGCGCATCCGCTACCGCATCGACGGCATGCTCTACGAGGTGATGAAGCCGCCCCTGCGGTTGAAGCACGCGATCACGTCGCGACTCAAGATCATGTCGAACCTCGACATCGCCGAGCGTCGCTTGCCGCAGGACGGCCGCATCAAGCTGAAGATGGGCAAGGGCAAGGAGATGGACTTCCGCGTGAGCATCTGCCCGGTGCTCTGGGGCGAGAAGACCGTCATGCGGCTCCTCGACAAGTCGAACCTGCAGCTCGACATGACGAAGCTCGGCTTCGAGGAGAGCATCCTCCGCAGCTTCAAGGAGGCGATCAACAAGCCCTACGGCATGATCCTCATCACCGGCCCCACCGGCTCCGGCAAGACGACCACGCTGTACTCCACGCTGTCTGAGCTCAACAAGAGCACGCACAACATCAGCACCGCCGAAGACCCCATCGAGTACAACCTCTACGGCATCAACCAGGTGCAGATGCACGACGAGATCGGGCTCAACTTCGCCGCGGCGCTCCGGTGCTTTTTGCGGCAAGACCCCGACATCATCATGGTCGGCGAGATCCGCGACTTCGAGACGGCGGAGATCGCCGTCAAGGCGGCCCTCACCGGCCACTTGGTGCTCTCGACGCTGCACACCAACGACGCGCCGTCCACGGTGTCGCGACTCTTGAACATGGGTATCGAGCCCTTCCTCGTGGCCTCGTCGGTCAACCTCATCGGCGCCCAGCGCCTCGTGCGCAAGCTCTGCGCCGATTGCAAGGTCCCTGTCGAGGTCACCCGCCAGCAGCTCATCGACATCGGCATCCCGCCCGAGGAGGCCGACAGCGTGAAGCCCATGCGCGGGCAAGGCTGTCGTACCTGCAACAACACTGGGTACAAGGGTCGAATCGCCGTTTACGAGATCATGGTCGCCAACGACGAGGTGAAGGAGTTCGTCCTCAACGGCGCGTCGACCCTGGAGCTCAAGCGGGAGGCCATCCGGCAGGGCATGAAGACCCTGCGCATGTCGGCGCTGACCAAGTTCCGCGAGGGGATGACCTCGCTGGAAGAGATCGTTCGCGTGACGGCACCTGACTAGGCTGGAGAAGGTAGGCTGGAGGGGGTGGTGATTCTCCGTCAGTGGCTGGGCTCCGGGGCGCGGGCGGTGGGGCTTGGCATCCTTGGGGTGATGCTGGCGGCGGGGTGTTCGCCGGAACCGCCGGGGAAGGCGGAGAAGAGGTCGAAGAAGCAGGAGAAGAACGGCGAGGCGGCGCTGGTGGACTGGGCCCCGGTGCCGAGGGCGCTCCTGGCCAACGACGCGGCAGAGCTGGCGCGGGCGCTGGGGCAACTGTCGCCAGCGCTGGCCTCGCGGGGGACGGCGCCCGACATCGCCGTGATCGTGCTCGACACCGTGCGGGCCGACCACCTTGGCATGTATGGCTACGGTCGCGACACGTCGCCTCGGCTGGATGCCTGGGCCGAGGGCGCGCGCGTGTACACCCGGGCCTACGCCGACGGGCCCTGGACCTTGCCCTCGCACGCGTCGATGTTCACCGGCCTGCCCGCGCGGCTGCACGCGGCGCGGAGCCTCGACCTGGGCGACCCGCGCAAGGGCGCGCCGCTCGACCTCGCCTTCGAGACCGTTCCCGAGCGCCTGAGAGCGGCTGGCTACGCCACCATCGGCATCGCCGGCAACCGCGCCTTCCTCGACCCGGCCTACCAGCTCGACCAGGGCTTCGACGTCTGGCTGTGCAACAACCTCGAGCAAGACACCCGCGGCGTGGCCTACACCGCTGCCGACCGCGTGGCGCCGCTCGCCCGAGCCGTGGGTGTTCGTGAGGAACGTCCCACGTTCTTGTTCCTGAACTTCATGGATGCCCACACGCCCTACAAGGCGCGGCGGGGCTACGTGAAGGATCCGGCGAAGCTGGTGAAGAAGGTGATCCCGGGCAACAAGGGCTTTCGCAAGGTGGCGACGGCGCTCATGCGCGGCAAGCCCATCGATCCCGGCTACATCGCCACCTGGGTGGAGGCCTACGACAGCGAGCTGCGCTTCCTCGACGAGCACGTGGGTGCGCTGCTCGCGGCGCTGGGAGAGTTCGAGTACGTCTTCGTGCTCGCCGACCACGGCGAGTACCTCGGCGAGCACGCGCTCGTGGAGCACGCCAAAGACGTGTACGAGCCGGTGATTCACGTGCCCTTCCTCGCGAAGGGGCCCGGCTACCCGCCAGGTCGTGACGAGCGCATGATCCAGACTCACGACCTCGCGTGGATGGTGCTCGAGGCGGCTGGGTTGCCCGTGCCCGCCGAAATGGAGCGCACGGCCGAACTCGCGGTCTCGGAGCTGCACTACACCCTGAAGAAAGACCTTGGCAACGCCGACTACGGCGACCGCTTCAACCGGGTGCGGCGGGCCTACGTGAGCGGCGCGCACAAGCTGATCGCAGGCTCCGACGGGCACGAGGAGCGCTACGACCTGGCGCTCGATCCCGGCGAGGATCGGCCGAGCGCCAGCTTGCCCGCGCTGTTCGACGGCCTCGACGCGCGCTGGACGGCGGCTCGCCCGGAGCGCCCCGTGGTGCCGGCGAACGGTTCGCCGGCCGAACCCCCGGACGAGCAATTGCGCGCGCTGGGCTACGTGGAGTGAGCATGATCCTGCTTCCCACCCTGGCCCCGAGGCTCGACGACTTCCGAGCGGCGCTGGCGGCGCTCCCCGTCGACCAGCAGCGCAACTTCATGCACGGCCTGCCGAAGCGCGAGATGCGGAAGCTGTGGGAAGAGGGCGTCCCGGTGTTGCTCGACGAGTTGATCGGCGGCGAGGGTGAGATCGTGGTGCAGGAGGGCCAGAACGACCTGTTGCCCTTCTTCGACCGCTTCGAGAAGCACGTGGTGCGGCGCGAGGGCGGCGCTCAGGGCATCAACGTGCAGCGCTTCGCCTGGGCCACGGGTCCCGGCCACTTCACCTTGAGACAGGAGGGTCCCGAGGTGTGGTTCGACTACACGGTCGTCCCGGCCTCGGTGCCCGAGGGCTGGCCACCGGTGGTGTCCAACGAACAGGGCCTGTCGAAGCTCGTGTACGGCCACATGATCGATCGGGTGCGCGGCGTCATCCCGGGGATGACCGTGGGCAAGGTGTTCCGCCACGGCAAGCCGGAGGAGCACTACTTCATGCTCTCGCGGCACCTAGTCGCCTAGCGTCGCGTCTCTCGCGCCGCGTACAACGCCATGCGCAGGGCGAAGGCGGCGCCGTCGAGCCCGCCATGCTGTGAGTCGCCCCCAGAACGTGGGCGCATGGGCACGGGCACCTCGGTGACCCGCCAGCCGCAGCGCACGGCGCGGACGAGCACGTTGGCGTCGGCCACGTCGCTCGGGTAGTCGTCGGCGAAGGACTCGAACACCGGGCGCCTGAGCGCGCGCATGCCGCTGGTGACATCCCGCAGCCACTGTCGCGACAACAGGCTCGTCCAGAGCCCGAGCGCGTGGATGGCCGCGCTCCGGGCGAGAGGGATGCGGTAGCCCGCGTCGCCGAGGAAACGGCTGCCGATGGCGAGGTCGGCGTCCGAGAGGGCGGCGAGCAAGCGCGGCACCGCCTCGGGCGGGTGCTGGCCGTCGGCGTCGAGGGTGACGACCCATTCCGCGCCCCGCTCCCGGGCGTGGACGAAGCCCGCGCGGGTGGCGACGGCGTAGCCGGGTGCCGAGTGGATCACCTCCGCGCCCGCCTCCGACGCCGCGCGCACCGTGTCGTCGGCCGAGGCGTTTTCCACCACCACCACCGGCACGCCCGGGAGCGCCGCCCGGGCGGCACGGACGACGGCGCCCACGCGCGGTCCCTCGTCGCGGGCTGGGATGATCACCATTGGTCGCGAGTATAAGCGCTACCCATGCGCCTGCTTCTCCTCGGCCTCGCCCTCGCCGCCGACAGCGCCGACATCGCTACCGCCTACGACGAGGACGGCGACCGTTTCAGCGTGGCCGACGGGGACTGCAACGACGCCGACGCCCGCGTGTACCCCGGCCACGCCGAGGATTGCGATGGCCTCGACAACGACTGCAACCTCCAGGTGGACGAGGGCTGTCCCGAGGCGCCGGAGGGCGAGGGCTGTGACTGCGGCGCGTCTGCGGGCCTGGTCCCCGCCCTGCTGCTCGGGGCCGCGATCAACCGCCGGCGAGCTTCTTCTGCAACTCGCCGCTCTGGAACATCTCCATCATGATGTCGGAGCCGCCCACGAACTCGCCACGGACGTAGAGCTGGGGGATGGTGGGCCAGTTGGAGTAGGCCTTGACGCCCTCGCGAATCTCGCCGTCGGCCAGCACGTTGACGTGGTGGAACTTGGAGCCGCACTGCTGCAGGATCGCGGTGGCCCGTGCCGAGAAGCCGCACTGGGGGAACATCGGCGTGCCCTTCATGAACAGCACCACGTCGTTGCCCTTGACGATCTGCTCGATCTGCTCGTTGACGCTCATTTCATGCTCCATTCTTAGCGTGGGGCGACTTGGCCCACTGGTCGGGGGTGTAGGTCTTCAGTTGCAGGGCGTGGATGTCGGTGCCCATGTGGCGGCCAAGCGCCCGGTAGACAGCCTGATGCTGCTGCACCAGCGACAGGGTGGCGAAGCCCGGCGCCATCACGTCGCCGGAGAAGTGCTCGCCATCGCCCGCGTCGTCGTTGATGAGCGCCACCGCGCCCGGCAGTCCGGCCTCGATGAGCCGCTTGATCTCGGAAGCATGAAACATCGGGTACTCCCGGGCCGCTGCTAATCCCCGCGACGCCCAGCGGGTAGCCGCGCGGCGGTGGGCAAGCGCACGGGCCGCGCCGTCCGCAGGTTAGCTCGGGCGGCGTGGTCGCCTCCCTGCTCGGACTCGCCGGATTCGTGACGGTCGTGCTCTGGGCCGCCCTCGCGAGCGCGATGATCTACCCCTTCGCCGTCCTGCCGCGGGGCAAGCGCGAGCGGCTCGCGATCTGGCCGGCGCGCCTGTTCGGATGGCTCTGCGTGTACGTCACCTGCCTCGCCCGGGTGACGTTGGTGGGGGTCGAGAACTTGCCGCGAAAGCCCGGGTACCTCGTCGTGAGCAATCACCGCTCCTGGGCCGACGTGGGCCTGCTCATCTTGCACACCCGCTCGCTCGGTATTTCGAAGAAGGAGATCGCCTACATCCCCTTCTTCGGCCTCGCCGGCTACCTCGCCGGCGTGATCTTCTTCGACCGTCGCAGCAAGATCTCCCGGGGCCGAGTCATCGAGGACGCGCTCAACCTGCTCCACGCGGGCGCCAACCTCCACGTCTTCCCCGAGGGCACTCGCACCCGCGACGGCTGCGTGCGTGAGAAGGTCTTCCTTCGCCTATTATCGTCATGTCACCAGTCGGGGATCGCGGTCGTGCCGGCCTGCGTGTGGGGCACCGAGCGCGCCGTACCAGCCGCAGGCATCGCCCTCCATTTGCGTCAGGAAGTCGGCCTCGAGATCGGCGCGCCGCTCGACCCGTCGGCGTACACCTCCGGCGCCGAGTACGCTCGCGACACCTGGGCGCGCGTCGTGTCGATGGCACGGTCGCGCGGGGCCGACCAGCCCTTCAGTCCCGGATCTCCGCCTTCACCACCGCGATCCGACTCCTGATCCACCGCTGGGGGTCGGCGTCGTAGTCCGCGTCGGGCGCGCTGGGGAAGGTGGCGCCCCGCGCGCTGGCCACCAGCGCCCCCAGCCCGTCGGGGCGCAACGCGGCCCGGGCGTCGGCCGCGGAAGCGCCCTGGGCCCCGAAGCCGGGCACGAGGAACCAGGTGCCGGGCATCTGGTCGCGCAGCGACTGGAGGTCGTCTCGCTTGGTGGCTCCCACCACCGCGCCGACCGGGCCGAGGCCCGGCCCGCGTCGCTGGTTCTCCGCCTCGATCCAGCCGGCGATGTCGTCGCGGATCGCGCCCTGCCACCGGTGGCTCCCGGGGTTCGAGGTGCGCAGCAGCACGAATAGGCCGCGCTGGTGGCGGTCGGCGGCCTCGAGGAAGGGGTCGAGCGTGTCGGGGCCAAGGAAGGGACTGACGGTGAGCGCGTCGCAGGGGAAGGGCGCCCCGGGAGACAGCGTGGCGCTGGCGTAGGCCGATGCGGTGCTGCCGATGTCGCCGCGCTTGGCATCGCCAATGACGACGAGCCCCCGCTCGCGGGCCAGCTTGCAGGTGTCGGCGAGGACCGCCATCCCCGGCGGACCCAGCTGCTCGAAGAACGCAAACTGGGGCTTGACCGCGGGGACTTGTCCCTCGGCGGCGAGGACCACCGCGCGGGCGAAGGCGGCCACGAGGGCAACCGTGTCGGTGCTGTCCGCCCGACCAGGAAGGCGATCCAGCCAGGGGTCTATGCCGATACAAAGGCATGAATCAGCCGCCCGCACGGCGGCGGACAGGCGCTCGGAGAAGGTCATCCGTTTCCAGGAGGAGGAGGCTTGTGGCCGTAGGCGTCGTTGGTCACACGGGTGACCTGGAAGACCGCGCCGAAGAAGCGGTCGTCGAGCGACTTGCGTACCCGCGCGGGCATCGCGCGCACCACGCCGCGCGCGAGTCGCAGCGCGACATCGAGGGCGGCAAGCGCGTTCATCGCGGCCACCCGGCAACCTCGTCGGTGCGGCGGAGGATCCCGGACACGACGGAACTATAGCCCCGCGCCCGGGCCGGTGGGAGCCGGCTCCTGGACGATCTCGGCGACCATGCAGCGAGCCGATCCCCCGCCCACGCGCTCGATCGTCGGCAGTTGTGGCCGCACCACCTCCCCGTGTCTTTCCAGGAGACGGCGCTGCGGCGGCGAGAGCGCGGCCCAGCCGGCGGCCGACACCAGCACCAGGCCGTCGAGCAAGAGCATGTTGCCGGCGAAGGCCACGACCTGCTCCTCGGTCAACTCGACCGCTTGCCGTCCCTCGCAGAAGGTGGGCGCGGGGACTAGCGACGGGGCGTACGCCACGATCTCGCGGCCGATCGCGAGGTACACGTTGGTGTGGTACACCGGGCGGCCGCCGAGGCTGGCCGTGAAACACCGGGGCGCGAAGCCGATCGTCTCGCACGCGCGTGCGACCCCCTCCGCGGTGGTGCGGGGGGAGAGCCCGGCCCATGCGACGCGCCGCTGGTGGTCGAAGACGAGGCTGCCCGTGCCCTCGACGAAGTGCCCCCGCGCCTCGAGCGGGCTGAGGTCCACCAGCCGCCGGTGGGGCACGTCGAGCCGCCGCTCGACGCGACGGGACGCGACCGCGAGGGGGTAGAGCATCGCGAGGCCATCCTCGTGGAAGCTCACCCAGTTGTTGGGAAAAACCGCGTCGGGCTTGGCCGGGCTCGGTGAGTCATCAAGCACGGTGACGCTCGCCCCGGCCTGGACTAGAAGTTCCACGTAGGCGTCGAACTCGCGTCGGGCGGCGTCGGCGATCTGGGCCTGGGCCTCCTCCTCGGGGCGCGACGGGGCCCGCGCGAAGTGGTTGCTCTTGGCCGCCTCGGGGTTGAACCCGAAGGCGGCTGGGCGGACCATCAACAACCCCGGCGCGGGCATCGGTGGTGGCTAACCAGCCGGGAGGGGAGGGGAGAGGGGTGCGTCGTCGCTACGCAGGTGCGCTCGCTTTACAGGCTCCTCACCGTCGCGTAGTGTGTCGTGCTGATGGAGACCCCGCCAGGAAGCGACGCTGGGCCGACCTGGAGTCGTGGCGCCGCCCTCATCGTCGGGGCCACCTTTGCCTTCGCGCTGATGGCCATCTTCTCCCGCAGCGCCGACGCCCCGGTGCTGGCGGTGGCCGCCTGGCGCGCGGTGATCGTGGCGGTGGTCTTCGGCGGCTGGGCACTCTGGGATGGCGGCCTGTCGTCGCTCAAGCCCGACGCGAGCACGCTCCGCACCGGCGTGCCCTACGGGCTGGCGCTGGCGCTGGCCTCCTCCACTTTCGTGGGCGGCTACGCGCTCACGACCGTGGCCAACACGGTGTTCCTGCACAGCCTCGCCCCCCTGTTCGTGTTCCCCCTCGCCGCCTGGGCCTTCGGCGAGCGCGCCTCGCCGCGCGCCCTGCTCGGCACTGGCGTGGCGGTGCTGGGGGTGGCGCTGTTGTCGGGCGTCTCCATCTTCCACGTGTCGCGCTACACCGACACGCGCTTCCTCCTCGGCGACTTCCTGGCGCTGCTGTCGGCGGCCGGGTACGGCGCGGTCCTCGTCGGCACCCGCGCTGCCCGGCGCACCGAGGCGCCCATGGTGCCCACGCTGTTCGTGGCGTGGAGTGTCGCGGCGGTCGTGCTCTGCGCGCTGGCGCTGGTGATGGGCCAGCTTGCCATCCCGCTCCGCGCGCTCGGCTGGGTGCTGGCACTTGCCATCGTCAGCACGAACGTTCCCTTCTTCTTGCTGACCCTCGGCATGCGCAGCGTGGGCGCGGGCCTGGCGTCGCTGCTCGCGATGGCAGAGGTGGTGTTCGCCACGGCCCTGGGCGTGGTGGTGTACGGCGAGTCGCTGGCCCCCATCGGGTGGGTCGGCGCGGTGCTGGTCGTCGTCGGCATCGCCCAGCCCTTCCTCCGGGAACCGGCCGCGACGGCGGATGGCGACCTGGTGCCGGCCAGCCGGCGCGCCCGCCTCCTGCGCCTCGGCCTCCGCCTGCTCGTGCTCAACGCAGGGGCGGGACTCGCGCTCGTGGGCGGGGCGGAGTCGGGCGTGCTCCTCGCGTGGGCGGCCATCGCCTCAGCCCTGCACCTCGGGCCACCGCTGATGGACCGGGCTGGCTGGGTGGCCCGCCTTGCTCCGGGCGGCCTCGCCCTGGTGGTGATGATCGGGCTGGCCCTTCGCGGCGGGTGGACCGACCCGGATCCGCCATGGGCGGTGGTCGTGACCGCCGTCCTGGCCTGGGGTGCCGATCGATGGCTGGCCCGCCGTGAAGATCCGGCAGAGGTCGACCTCGACTCGCTCGGGAGCGCGGCGCTCCTGCTCGTGGCCTCGGGGGCGCTGCTCGCGCGGTCGGGGCACGCCGGCGGGCCGCTTCTCCTGCTGCTCGCGGCCATCAGC
>VGRE01000128.1 GCA_016875435.1 Deltaproteobacteria bacterium
CACCAACATGGACGGGTCTACACAGGTTGAAAGCGGTGAGTTCGTCGAGGGCGGCGTGCACGTTTGCCGACGGCTCTCGCGCTGGGCGCCGGGACGCAACCCCCTGGAGAAGAACGCGATCACACCCGATTTCCTGCGTGATAGCTGGCTCCCTGCCGACTTGCTGGTGTGCGTGGGCTACCCTTCCCTGCACCTCGACCTGCTGTCGGCGCGGAGCGCGGCCACGGGCACGCCGCTGGTGGTGCAAAACTACATCACCGCCGATTTCTTGAGGGAAATCCTCGATGGTGCCGGGGGCCTGAACAAGCGTGTCCGCGCGGCCTACTGGCGCCGCTGGGTGCGCCCCTTGCTGTCCCGCGCCGACGTGGTGATCGCCGACTCGCCCGCGGCCACGGCGGCCCTGTCCTCCGAGCTCGGCCTCGACAACGTCCGCACCCACATCGGCATGGCGGTGGATCCCGCCGAGTTCGACGCGGTCACGCCCGCGCGGCGCCGCGCGCTGCGCGAGAAGCTCGGCCTCGGCAGCGCGAAGCTGGTGGTCGCCCCCTCGCGCCTGTCGCGACAGAAGGGGGCCGACCTCCTGGTGGAGGCCTTCCTCCCCCTGGCGCGGGACGGCTGGAAGCTGGTGATCGCCGGGCCGGTCAACGAGCCGGAGTTCGCGGCGACGGTACGGAACGCGGCGTCGCCGTGTCGCGACATCGTCATCACGGAGTTGCCCCGCGAGGAGCAGGTGGCGCTCATCGCGGAGGCGTCGATCGTCGCGTTGCCCTCGCGGGGGGAAACCGTGGGTGGCGTCGTGTTCGAGGGGATGTACGCCGGCGCGCTCTGCATCGTGAGCAGCGCGGTGGAGGCGGCGCGTGACGACTACTTGCAAGACGGCGACAACGGCCTGCTCGTGGAGAGCGAGAGCGTTCCCGCGCTGCGGTCGGCGCTTGCGCGAGCGATGGCCGAGCCGCTCCCGGCGTTATGCGCCGCCGGTCGCCGCCTCGTGGCGACCCGGTTCACGTGGCCTGCGAGCGTCGACCGCCTGCTGGAGATCTACCCCCGTGCCTGAGCTCTCGGTCGTCATCCCCACCTTGAACCGGGGCAAGCTGTTCCACGACACGGTGAGGCAGGTTCTCGCGCAGGACTGTCGCGACTTCGATCTGTGGGTGATCGACCAGTCCGACGCCGAGGAGCGCGCCGCCAACGAGGCCCTGGTGGTGGCGCTTGCCGATCCGCGCCTGCACCACGTTTACGTCGCAAGGAAAAGCCTGCCCAACGCGCGCAACGAGGCGCTGGCGCGCGTCGACTGCCGGGTAGTGCTCTTTCTCGACGACGACGTGATCCTCATCCACCCCGACTTCCTCCGTGCCCACGTCGACAACTACGCCGACGCGCGGGTGGGTGGCGTCACCGGGCGCATCGTGGAGCGCTTCGTGCGGCCCAACGTCGATCACGTGGCTGCGCACCTCAGCGCCGGCGGGCGCACGCTCACCAACATGTGGGGCACCGAGAAGCAGGAGATCCGCGGGCTCAAGGGCGCCAACATGAGCTACCGCATCGACGCCGTGCGGCAGGTTGGCGGCTTCGACCGCAACTACATCGGCACCGCCCTGCTCGAAGACACCGACTACTCCTGGCGCGTGCACCGCGCCGGGTGGAGGCTGGTGTACGAGCCCCGGGCCGAGCTGGTACACCTCAGCTCGCCCACGGGGGGCGTGCGGGTGGAGGACGCGCTCCGGGGCGAGAAGTGGCGCTTTCGAAGCACCGGCTACTTCGTGCGCAAGCACCGGGGCTGGCCCGGCGTGGCGCGGTCGGCCGCGACATTCGGCGCCATCGCCCTCGCGCGCGCGGCACGCTGGCGCGACCCCTCGGTGGTGAAGGTGCTGATGGATGCGATGAAAGAGGGGGTTGGCGCGTACAAGGAGGGTCCCGACCAGGAGATCCCTCGCCGGCTGGCGCGCGCTACACTGCCCCTGTGAATCGCCGCCAGTTCGTCACCTGCTCGATCGCCGCGCCGCTCCTGCTCGGGACCACGGCCGGCGGCGACCGGGTGAGCGGCGTGTTGCCGCCCCCCGGCGCCCTCGGGCGCGGCAACCGCCATCGTCCCGGCGACCCCTGGGGGGCCTTCCTCGGTGCCTTGGCGCTCCGCCCGGACGGCACCCCGGTGAAGGACTACCGGGGCCGGGTGATGGCCATCGAGTCTCTTCGCGTGGTGGACATGCCGCTCGTCCCCGGCGACCTGCAACAGTGCGCCGACTCGATCCTCCGCCTGCGCGCCACCTGGATGCGACAGTCGGGCTACGACCCTGCCTTTCGCTACACCAACGGCTGGAAGTCCGCGTGGTCGGCGTGGAAGGCCGGCGACCGCCCGGTGCTGAAAGACGAGAAAGTGCAGGTGCGACGCACGGGCGTGGTCGATGATTCTGACAGCAACTTCGAGAAGTGGATGGTCGACCTCTTCACCTACGCGGGGACGATCTCGCTCAAGCTCGACACCGTCCGGGTGAACCAGACGGGGGAGTTCGATCACACCGCGATCGAGCCTGGCGACGTGGTGATGTTCCCGGGATCGCCGGGGCACGCGGTGCTGGTGCTCGACGTGGCCTGGAGCCGCGAGAAGATCTGGGTGCTCGTTGGGCAGGGCTACATGCCGGCGATGGACTTTCACCTGTGCCCGGGGCCGGAGGGCGGGTGGTTCCACGTGGGCGGGAAGTACCTCGAGACGAGCCCGCTGTCGGTGCCCTGGAGCGGGCTGAGGCGGTTCAAGGGGGTGGACTAGATGCGGTTGGCCGAGGGGGGCGCGCGGTGAGACGGCGGGCACTGGCCGGGGCTGGTCCTCGTCCCTTCCTCAAGTGGGCCGGGGGAAAGGGCCAGCTCCTCGCGGAGTTGATCCCCCGCGTGCGGGCCGGCCTTGGCGATGGCGGGTACCACGAGCCCTTCATCGGGGGCGGAGCCCTGTTCTTCGAGCTGGCGCGGCTCGGGGCCTTGCCCGAGCGCGTGACCATCTCCGACGCCAACCCCAACTTGGTCGACACCTACGTTGCCGTGCGCGACGAGCTCGACGGGGTGATCGACCGCCTCCGCGAGCACAAGGCGCGTCACGACGACGCGCACTACTACGCCGTGCGCGCCAGCCGCCCGCGGGGAACGGCGGCGCGTGCCGCGCGGGTGATCTACCTCAATAAGACGTGCTTCAATGGGCTCTACCGCGAAAACTCGCGGGGCGAGTTCAACGTGCCGATGGGGCGCTACGCGCGGCCCGAGGTGCTCGACGAGGCGAACCTGCGCGCGGCGAGCGAGGCGCTGCGTGGCGTGTCGATCTCGGTGGCCGACTTCGGCGGCGTGGCGTCCCGTGCCCGGCGCGGCGACCTCGTGTACTTCGATCCCCCGTACGATCCCGTCAGCACAACCTCGTCGTTCACGAGCTATGCCAAGGGGGGGTTTGGCGCCGCGGAGCAGGCGCGGCTGCGCGACCTGGTGCGCGAGCTGTCCGGCGCCGGCGTCCGGTTCTTGTTGTCAAACTCGATGACGCCGCGGGTGCGCGAGCTGTACGCGGCGTTCCACATCGACACGGTGCTCGCGGGACGGTCGGTGAACAGCCGGGGTGACCGCCGCGGCAAGGTCGAGGAGGCACTCGTGCGCAACTACGAGGTGGCGGCGGGCGGGTGACGCCCGGTGGCCTCAGCCGCTGACGCAGGCGCAGCACGCGCCGGGGTCGGTGCTCCCGGGCACGGCGCACACGCCGTCCACGCCGTAGCCGCCGTCGCGGCAGGCCTGGGTACAGTCCGACTCGTCGACGCAGGCCTCGCAGCCTGCGTCGGGATCGGCGGTGGGCGCGATGCCGTCGGGGAGGGCCTGCCCCACGCGGTTGCGGCACCAGCAGACGTCGGAGGCGCCGCCGAACAGCAGCGCGTCGAAGCTGGATCCGTCGCGTGTGTAGAGGAAGGGCGTCACCTGCCCGTAGGCGTCCCAGGACTGTCCGGTGAGGCTGAAAATCTGGCCCTGGTCACACCAGCTGAGGCCGTCCGCCGAGGTGAGCGCAGACGTGCCCGAGTGGCCCTCGTGGAGGAGCACCCAGGTGTCGGCGACCCGGTCGACGTCGACCGCGCCGGCGCCCACTACCAGCGGGTTCGACGCGTGCTTGCCGAAGCTCCGCCCGTCGGCCGACGTGGCGAGGCCCGCGCTGCGCGTCGTGCCGTCCTGTCCGTCGTAGTAGAGGCGGACGCCCTCGCTGGTGAGGACGGCGGCGGGGCGGCCCACCTTGAGGCTGTCCCAGGTGCCCGCGGCGCCCACGTCGAGCACCAGGCCCTGCGGCGTCCAGTTGAAGCCGTCGGGCGAGGTGGCGAGGTGGATGCGGTCGTCTATGCCCGTTTCGGCCACGGTGTAGTACATGAACCAGGTGCCGCCCCAGCGCACCACCGAGGGATCGTTGACGTGGTTGGCCGATCCCCGCGTCACCACCGGGTCGGGCTTGTCGCGGTGGGGCCAGTGAACCCAGTGTTCGCAGTCGGTGGAGGTGGCCATGAAGATCTGGTCGTGTCCCTCCTTGCTCTGGCCCCCGTAGTACATGAGGCAGAGGGTGTCAGAAACCCGGACCACGTCCGGCGCGTAGATGTTGTCGGAGCCCTGGTCGTCGTCGGCGCTCGCCGGGCTCAGGGCAGGCTCGGCGGGCGCGGCGAAGCGGGGGATCACCGAGGGGTCGCCGCAGGGGTCGACGGGCGCGGTGGAATCGCCCGTGTTGCCACTGTCGCCGGGCGAGGCGCTGTCGTTGGGCGCGGCGCTGTCGGTGGGCGAGGCGCTGTCGCCGCCGTCGCCGCTGTCGGCGTCGTGGGGCGTGCCGGGGCTGGGCTTGGCGGCGAGCTGGTCGCCCTGGGCGCAGGCGGCGAGTAGCAGCGCGGTCGCGGGCACGAGGCGGCGGAGTGCAGGAGGGATGGGCACGGGGCAGCCTAGCCCATCGTCACCCATCGCCGTCGCCGTCACCCCGGGCCTACCCGGGGCCAAGTACGCGCGCGAGGCGAGAGACCAGGTCGCCGATGTCGGCCTCGTCCACCGAGCAGAAGGCCACGCGCAGGGCACGGGCCTGGGGCACGGCGATCACGCCGGTGGATTGCTCGCGGATGAGCTGGCGACGTACCTCGTTGGCATCGGCGCCGTCGGGAAGCCGCAGGAGCGCGAAGCAGCCGCTGTTGAAGGGGTAGTGCGCGAGCCCGGCGTCGGCGAGGGCGGCCTTGAGTGCCCGGTAGCGGCGGGCCAGCGTGCCGACCACTTTGCCTTCCTGCGCCGGCAGCTGCGGATCGCGCAGCGCGGCCAGCACCGCGGCCTGCGCGGGCGACGACACGCTCGAGATGGTGCTGCGGAGCAGCGTGGCCGCCTTCTCGGCGAGGATCTGTCCGGCGCGGCCGCCCACGGAGAAAGTGAGAAAGCCGACTCGCCCGCCGAAGAAGACCAGCTCCTTGGTGGCGCCGTCCACCTTGCACACGATGAGCCGCGATGGATCGGCGCGCGACGCGAGCAGGCCGAAGAGCGAGTCGCCGTGGCAGGCCTCGTCGAAGTACAGCCCGTGGTAGGCGTCGTCGCAGAGCACGCAGAGCGGGTGGGGGTGGCGCAGGATTCGCTCGACGATGCCCTGGGCCTCGGCGCGCGTGGGGGCGTAGCCCGTTGGGTTGTTGGGGAAGTTGAGCAACAGGGTGGCGGGACCCTCGAGCCGGTCGAGCTGCCGAGACATGCCCGCGAGGTTGAAGCCCTCGCCCTCGAAGAACTCGAACTCGAACAGCGGCGCCTCGTTGCGCATCGACCAGATGGTCTCGTAGTTGTCCCAGTACGGGGTGGCCAGCACCACCGGCCGCTCGGGACCGGCGAACAGCTCGGCCACGAGGGACAGCCCGTGCGACATGCCCGCAGTGACGACGGGCAGCGACACGCCGGGCACGCCGAGCCGCGCGGCCCAGGCCTCGCGGAGCGCGTGGAGCCCGGCAGTGGGGGCATAGAGGAAGGCCTGCCGCGGTTCGAGGTCGGCAAAGTGACTCGCGATGGCTGGCAGGGTGAGCGGCTGGCCGGCGCCGGAGGTGATCTGCCCGATGGTGGCCTGCCTCTCGCAGCCAACGGCCTCGGCGGACTGCTGGGGGATGCCCATCGGAAGCGCGGCGCGTCGCCCCAGCGGCGACAGGAGCGCGGCGGCCGCGGGCGCCAGGAGCGCCAACTCGGCGGTCTGCGCGAGCGCGCGCTCTCGGGGGCTCGACAGGGGCGCGGGCGTTGAGTCCACGGCGGCCGCGTATCGCGCCGCACCGCGCCGGTCGCCGGGGGCGACGATCACTCGCCGACCGGGCTAGGACCGCGCGATGCGCCAGCTCACCCCCTCGGTGGAGGACTACACCATCCACCGCGAGCCGTTCTACCGGGCGGTGGCCGACGAGATCGACATCTTCGAGAACGCCTGGAAGGCGCGCTTGCCGGTGCTCCTAAAGGGCCCCACCGGCTGTGGAAAGACGAGGTTCGTCTCCCACATGGCGCACCGCCTGGGCCGCCCGATGGTGACCGTGGCCTGCCACGAGGACCTCTCCGCGAGCGACCTGCTCGGTCGCTACCTGCTCACCGGCGACGAGACGGTGTGGGTCGATGGCCCGCTCACGACGGCGGTTCGCCATGGCGCCATCGTCTACCTGGACGAGGTGGTCGAGGCCCGGAAAGACACCCTGGTCGTCATCCACCCGCTCACCGATGACCGTCGCATCCTGCCTATCGACCGCCTCGCGACTGTGTTGGAAGCCCCGGCCGAGTTCATGATGGTCGTGAGCTACAATCCTGGCTACCAGTCGGTGCTCAAGGAACTCAAGCCCTCGACGCGCCAGCGCTTCCTGTCGGTCGACTTCCGCTACCCGCCGCCAGACATCGAGCGGGAGATCGTGCAGCGCGAGTCCTGTCTCGACGCGGAGCGCGCCGGGCGCCTGGTCAAGATCGGCGAGAAGATCCGCAACCTCACCGACCGAGGCCTCGAGGAGGGCGTGTCCACGCGCCTCCTGGTGTACTGCGGCAAGCTCCTCGCGCAGGGCGTGGAGCCACGCTCGGCCTGTCGCGCCGCCTTCACCCGTACCCTCACCGACGACCGCGATCTCGGCCGCACCATCGACGAGATCGTGGCGGACTACTTCTAGGTCCGCCGTTGGCGCGTCGCGACAAGCTTCTTGGCGGCGCGGCACGGCGGGTGCGCGCGGCGAGCACGCGCTTCTTCGACGACGCCACCGTCCCGCCCTGGGCCAAGGACCTCGCCCCCATGGTCCGCCTCGCGCGGGCCGACACCGCGGCCCTCCGCGCCTGGATGCGCTACCGCGCCGCCATCCGCGACGGGATTGGCGAGGCCGAGGCGGAGTCCTACGGCCGCCTCGTGGCCCGCGTGGCCATGCGCGACGGCGAGCTGGCACGGGTCGTGGCGGTCACGATTCCCGACCACATCGCGCGCGTACCTATGTCGCGACGAGGAGTTTACTTCAGGCTGCTGGAGGAGGTGGCCGGGTCGCGCCCAGAGGCCCTTGCCGTCCTGGCGCGTACCCTGCCCGACCTGGTCGACACCATGGACGAGGACCGGCTGCGCCGCTTCGTGGTGCAGGGGGTGGAAATCCACGCCGAGTCGCACCAGCGCGCGGAGAGCTTCCTCAAGAAGGAGTCCGACGCCGCGCATGCCGCCGTGAAGGCCCTGCACGCCGGGGTGCGCCTCGCCGACGTGTCGCGCACCCTCACCCTCTACGCCCGCGCGCACTGCGGGGAAGACGTCCAGGTGCGGGCGGGGAAGGGGAAGGCCTTCTCCGACGGGCACCACGTGTACCTGCCCGAGCACGTGGAGAAGTTCGGCGACGAGCGCGACTTCGCCGTGTACCGCGTGCTCACCGCCGTGGGCGCCGGGTACCTGGAGTTTGGCACTTTCGACCTCGACCTCGCGCGCGTGCCCGCTCCTGCGGCTGGCTGGCCCGACGCCGCTGAGGGCGAGAGCGAGTTGGAGCGCTACTTCCGTGCCTTCGGCAACCGCTCGCTGGCGCGCGAGATCTTCCAGCTCCTCGAAGACGCCCGCGTCGAGGCGCGGCTGCGCGAGGAGTACCCGGGCATCGCCCGCGATCTCGGCGCCGTCGGCCCCACCCTCCGGGGACAGCGACCGGCCCCCGAGGCGCCCGCGGCGCGGGCCGTGGAAGCGCTGGCCCGCGAGGCCTGGGGCCTCGAGCCGCTGCCGGTGAACGAGGAGATCGCGCTGGCGCTGGCGCCGTTGCGCGAGGCACTGCGCCGGGCCGGCGCGCTCGACGTCAACGAGGTCGCCCGCGTGGTGAGCGAGGGCTACGCCGGCGTGGAAGGGCTGATGCTCCGCGCAAAGGACGGCAAGCCCCCGCGAAGCCAGGGCAGCGAGCGACTCCGGATGCCGGGCGACCGTGGCGAGCCGCAGGAGAGCCCGCTCGCGCCGCCGGAACTGGGCGCGCGCATCGCGCCCGAGGAGGCCGGCGCCGAGGAGCGCCAGCGGGAAGACGAGGCCCGGCGGCTACGAGAAGAGGCGGCGAACCGAGGCGAGCAGCTCTCGGCGGCCGAGGCGCGAGAGCGCGTGCGAGAGCAGGAGCGGCGGCGGCGCGAGCTGATGGAGCAGACGGCCTACGCCCAGATGGAGGCGATGCTCGATCGCCACCGCCCCCCCGGCGGCGCGCTGGTCGACCCGGGCGCGGAGCGCGACGACGCGCCCCCGGCCGCCGCCACCGGCATCCCGCAGGACCCCGACGTCGTCGCGACGGGGCGCAACTTCCTCTACCGCGAGTGGGACGCGACCATCAACGATCACAAGCCGCGGTGGGTGGTGGTCCGCGAGTCGCGACTTCGCGAGGGCGACCGGAGTTTCGTCGACGAGGTGATGGAGCGCGAGCGCCACGCCATCGAGCGCTTGCGACGGCGCTTCGAGGCGCTCCGTCCCGAGGGGCGGACGATGATCCGTGGGCTCACCGATGGCGACGAACTCGACATCGACCGCGTGATCGACGGGGCCGTCACCGGGCGCATCACGGGGGACTTCCCCGACCGAGTGTACCGTCGCGCGCTGCCCGAGCGTCGCGACGTGGCCGTGTCCTTCCTGCTCGACATGTCCTCGTCCACCAACGAGGCCACGGCGGCCGGGGGGCAGCGCCGGGTGATCGACGTGGAAAAGGAGGCGCTGATCGTCATCGCCGAGGCGCTGCACGCCATCGGCGACGCCTTCTCGATCTACGGCTTCAGCGGCTACGGTCGCGACCACGTGGCGTTCTACGTGGCCAAGGAGTTTCGCGACGCCTGGGACGACCGGGCGCGGGAGCGCGTGGGACGAATCTCCTTCAAGATGGAGAACCGCGACGGCGCCGCCATCCGGCACGCCACGCGCAAGCTGCTCGCGGAGCCGGCGCGCACGCGGCTGTTGTTCCTGCTGAGCGATGGCAAGCCGCTGGACTGCGGTTGCGACCACTACTACGACCGCTACGCCCAGGAAGACACCAAGGCGGCGCTGCGCGAGGCGCGTCGCGAGGGGGTGCATCCCTTCTGCATCACCGTCGACCCCACCGGTCCCGGCTACCTCAAGCGGATGTACGGCGAGGTGGGCTACTGCGTCATCGACCGCGTGGAGATGCTCCCGGCGCAGATCGTCAACGTCTACCGCCGGCTGGCGCTGTGAGCGTGTCGCGACAGGTCCTGGGCGGCCCGCGCGGCGCCTCGGTGATCCTGCTCGCCGGCGGCGAGGCCGCGGCCGATCGCGGCGTGGTGCTCTGCCCCGAGGTGCGCGGCGTCGATGCCAACATCGAGGACTACGCGGCGCGGCTCCTCGACGAGGGCTACCGGGTGGCGGTGGTCGACCCCTGGGCGCGCCACGGCGGCCCGCCCGCGCTCGACGCGCCGGAGGCCATCTCGGCGGCCGTCGCCCGGCTCGACGACGGACTGGCCCTGGCCGACGTCGGCTTCGCCCGCGACTGCCTCGGCGCGGTGGCGGGCGCTGCCGTGCTCGGTTTCTGTCTCGGCGGCCTGCACGCGCGACTTGCCGCCGCTTGCGTCCCCGGCTTCCACGCGGCGGTCGAGTTCTATGGCCGCATCGTGTACCCCACGCTCACGCCGCAGAAGCCGGTGCAGCCGCTCGACCTGCTGCCGGGCCGACGCGCCGCGCTGCTCTGTCACTTCGGCACCGCCGACCCCGCGGCACCCGCGGCGCACGTCGACGAGCTCGAGCGCCGTCTCGCCTTCCAGCCCATCCCCGCGCGCGTGCATCGGTACCCCGGCTGCGGGCACGGCTTCGCCAACCCCGCCTCGCCCAGCGGGAACGCCGAGGCGGCCACGCTCGCCTGGTCGCGGAGCCTGCGCTGGCTTGACGAGCACCTCCCCGGCGGCGGTTAGGTTCCGCCCATGGAGCCGCGCATGCCCGCCGATGACGAGATCCTCCGCCTCGCACCCGACGACGACGAGCCCGAGAGCCCCGACGACGAGGACGACGACGACTTCGACGACGACGACTGGGAAGAAGAAGACGACTGGGAAGACGAGGAGGAGGGTACTGACGAGGGCGAAGAGGGCGAGGAGTGGGAGGAGATCGACGAGGGTGACGACGAGGACGACGACTGGGAAGAAGACGACGTCGGCGACGACGAGGGCGACGAGGAGTAGGCCCGGCGCCCCCGGCCTACTCGCCGTTGGCGGCCCCGGGCGTCACGTTCTCGGTGATGACCCAATCGTCGCTCCCGTCGGGGTAGCGCGCGGCCGCCACCTCGGCGGCCATGTCGGTCCACTCCACGTCGTCGAGCACCTCGGCGCTGCCGAGTGGGTCCCGGACGAGGAGCACGCGGTCGCCCGCCGACTGCAAGGTGAAGTTCGCGTGGTTGCCGCCCTGGTCGGGCGTCTGGTCGCACCACACGAAGATCCACTCGCCCGGCCCCAGTGAACTGCCCGCGGGGAAGGTGTAGAGATCGAGCGTCGCCGTGTCGTCGGTGAGGCTCACGTCGTCGAGTGCCATCGGCTGGCCGCCGGCGTTGTAGATCTCGAGCCAGTCGTCGTACTCGCTCGCCTCGTCGTACACCTTGGTGTCGTTCGAGGCCATGAACTCGTTGATGACGAGTCGAGCGGGCTCGGGCTCCTCGCCCGTGTCGGTGTCGGTGTCGGTGTCGGTGTCGGCGTCGGTGTCGCCGTCGGCGTCGCTCTCGGTGCCGGTGTCGTCGGTGTTTGCGGGATCGCGGGTGTCCTCGCTGGCAACGCACCAGTCCCCTTCCACCTGGGTTCCCGGACCGCAGAGGTAGCGGCCCTCTGCGCAGGCGAGCATCAGGGCGAGCATGGAAACCTCCTAGTGAACGAGTCCCCGGAACACCTCCGGGAGCCGGGCAGGTAACGAGTCTACGTCCTCCAGCTTGAGGTAGCGCCCGGCGCCGAAGATCTCCGACAAGTATTTGTCGGCCCCTTCCTCGGGGTCGAGCGAGATGCAGTGCACGTGCACGCCGTGGCGCCGCACCTCGGTCACTGCCATCGCGGTGTCACGGATGCCGTGTCGCCCGCGGTACTCGGCGCGGTCCTCGGGCTTGCCGTCCGACACCACCATGAGGATGCGTCGCGACTGCGGGCGCTGGGCGAGCAGCCAGCCTGCGTGCCGGATGAACGCGCCCATGCGCGTGGCGCCGCTGGCGCGCAGGTTGCCCATGCGCTTGTACACGCCCTCGCCGTAGGGCTCCTCGAAGCCCTTGATGCGGAAGAGGTTGCACTCCTGGGGGTGCGTGTTGCCAAAACCGTAGAAGGCGTGGGGAAAGCCGAGGGTGCGCAGCCCCTCGGCGAAGAGCACCATCGCGGTCTGCTCGAGGTGGATGACGTGGCCCTGGGTGCTGCCCGAGAGATCGACCATGGTGAGGATCGCCACCGATTGCTTTGCCCGCACGAAACGCTTGTAGATGCGGTCGTCGGGATCCTGCCCGGCGGCCACGTCGGTGAGGGCGAGCACGGCGCGGTTGAGGTCGAGCTCGCTGCCGTCGGGCTGGCCATGAAGCCAGCGCTCCTCCACCCGCAGCTCCTCGAAGCGGCGCCGGATCGTCTTGATCTGCGGCCCGTTTGCCCCGACGATGCGCTCGTAGCTGCCGAGGGGCCCGGTGGGGGCGTCGGGCGTGAAGACCTTCGTGGCCTCGAAGCGGTAGTGCCCGGCGGCGTCATCCCACTCGTCGTAGGTACGGCCGCCGTCGTCGCCCGGCTTCTCGGGCGTGTCGCTGGTGAGCGCCTCGGGCGCGGTGCCGGACTCCCACTTGGCGGCGCCGTAGCGCATCTCCTTGGCGCGGGCCTCGTCGATCGCCTCGTCGCGGAGCTTGCCGTAGGCCGGCTGGTTGGTGACGGGAGGACCCGAGAGTCGCGACAAGAGTCGTGCGCGCAGCCCGGGCGTGGGGGCCTCGGCGGCCCGGGGACCGGCCCCCTTGCGCGACATCGCGTCGAGCAGCTGCCGGAGCG
>VGRE01000129.1 GCA_016875435.1 Deltaproteobacteria bacterium
GCCGCCGCCGCCGCCACCGCCACCGCCGTAGTCGTCGCCGCGCTCACCCCCGCCGCCAGCCCCGCCGCCGAGAAAGCGGATCAGCTCGGCCACCACCTCGGTGGAGTACCGGTCTTTCCCTTCCTTGTCTTGCCACTTGCGCGTTTGCAGCCGACCCTCGACGAAGAGCTGCTTGCCCTTCTTGCAGTACTGGCCCACGTTCTCCGCCGTGCGACCCCAGGCGACGACCGAGTGCCACTCGGTCCGCTCCTGCCAGGTGCCATCGTCGGCCTTGAAGCGCTCGGCCGTGGCCAGGCGCAGCGACGCGACGGAGTTGCCGCTGTTGGTCTTGCGTACCTCCGGGTCTTGCCCGAGATTTCCGATCAGAATCACCTTGTTGACCACGAGCCACCCGTGTTGCGCTCCCACCCTATGCCAGCGCTGCGCCAAAAAATGGCCTCCCGAAAAAAAGTTGAGGCACGGTTAGCTTCGCCGGGTGGCGATGAAGCGTGTGCTGATCCTCGACGACGACGCGCTCACCGCGCGGGTGGTCGCCGACGGCCTGTGCGCGCGCGGGTGGGACGCCCTCGTCTGCACCGCCGCCCAGGACGCCTACGCGTCCGTGCTCGGCCTGCGTCCCGACGCGGTGGTGCTCGACTTCATCCTTCCCGGCACCGATGGAGCCGCGCTCTGCGCCGCGATCCGGCTCGCGCCGGGTCCCCGGATCCCCGTCCTCCTCTACAGCGGCAGCGACTTTCCCCGCGAGGCCGCCGCCCGCGCCGGTGCCGACGGTTTCTTTCGCAAGCCCCCGCCCATCGACGAGGTGCATGCCAAGCTGCTCCAGCTCCTCCCCGACGAGGCCTCCCCCGCGCACGAGACCTTCCTCGTCGGCCCGGTGCGGCTCCCCGCGGGTGAAGTGGTGGGCGGAACGGCGAGCAAGTCCCGGCCCGAGGCGCGCGGCGACGAGGGGCAGTTGCGGCCCGGCTGGCTCCCGCCGCTGCTGTTGCGCTTGCACGATCGCCGTTTCACCGGCGTCCTCGAGGTCGAGGCCAACGGCTGGCGCTGCAAGGTGTTCTTCCAGCGCGGCGCCCCGGCCTCGGCTCGCTCGAGCGACCGGGAGACCGAGCTCGGCGCCATCCTGTCCGATCTCGGGCTGGCCAATCGGCAGCACCTCGACGCCAGCGCCGCCGAGGCGCGACGGCGTGGTCGCCGGCTGGGCGAGACCCTCGTCAGCACCTCGCTGCTCGACCGCGCCGCTGCCGAGCGGGCGCTGCGCGAGCAGGTGTTGCGCCGCCTCCAACGCGCGGCCGACTGCGGCTCCGGGCAGTGGCGGGCGCTGGCCGTCGAGCCGGTGGGCCTCGCCGGCTACGAGGTGCCCGCCGCCGTGGCCTTCTGGCGCGCGGGGGGAGAGGCCGATGTGCTTGTCGATGCCGAGGAGTCGCGGCAGTACGTGCGTCTCTGCCTCCCGACGTGGGCCTGGCCGCTGGTCGACCCCCGCGGCACGCTGGCGGCGGGCCGCGCCGCCCTGGTGGGCGGCGCCACGCTGGGCGAGGCGCTCTCGGCCGGTGGCGAGCCGCTATCGCGCCTGGTCGCCATCCTCCGCCGCTTCGCCCTGCTGTCGCTCGGCAACGCGCCCCCCTCGGAAGCCACGGGGGAGGGCGGGTTCTCGGCCGCGGAGACGGCGGCGCTGGAGGAGCGAGTCGCTGCCCAGGACCTGCTGCTCGGCGACGCCGACCACTACACCGTCCTCGGCCTCCCTCCCGCCGCGCTCGACGTGGAGGTGTCGGCCGCCGTGCTGACCGCCGTCGCGACGATTCACCCCGACACCCTGCCGGCCGGGGTGTCGGCCGCCACCCGGGAACGCGCGCAGCGCCGCTTTGCCGCCGTGGTCGAGGCCGGGCGGGTGCTCGGCGACGCCCAGCGACGCGCCATCTACGACGCCGAGTTGAGTCGGCGCGAGCGCCGCGAAGTCCACAGGATCGGCGCCGAGAGCCACGCCGTCTTGCTGGCAGAACGCGCACGCGAGGCGTTCGGGCGCCGCGAACACGTCACCGCGGCGGCGCTGTTTGGCGCCGCCCTGCGCCTGGAGGGCGGCGACCCCGACATCCTCGCGATGCTGGGCCGGGCCCGCCACCTCGCCTGCCCTGGCGACACCGCTGCCGGCCTGGGCGAGTTGCGCCGCGCGGTAACCCTCGACCCCGAGTCCGAGGAGCCGCTCTACTGGCTGGCGAGCATCTGCATCGAGCGCGGCGAGGCCGACGAGGCCCGGGTGCTCCTCCGGCGCGCTCTCGCGCGCAACCACGAGTTCGAGCCGGCGCGAGAGGCGCTGAGGAGCCTCCCCGCATGAATCCCCTCGCCGCCAAGCTTGCCGAGTGCCTCGTCGCCCGCGCCCAGGGCGCCCTGGACTGGACCGATGGCAAGCGCCGGCGCGTCATCTTCGTCGCGGATGGCGCCATCACTCTGGTGCAGTCGAATCTCAAGTCGGAGACGACCGACCACGCCCGCGAGCAACAGCCCGGTGTCGACGAGGCCCAGGTCGTGGCCGCGGCCAACCAGGCGCGAATGGCCGGCATCTTCAAGGAAACCGGGGGCGAGTCGAAGTGGGTCGAGGGCCGGTCAGCCCCGCGTCGCGAGCCGATCGACTTCGCCGAGAGCCTCTACTCGACCGGCCTGCCGCGACCGCGCGTCACCAGCTATCTGCGGGCGCAGTCCCCGGGGTGCACCTGGCTGGCAAGGCAAGCCATGCCGCCCGGACTATCGGACTATCTGCTGGACCTCGACGGCTCTCGCACCCTCGACGATGTGATCGAGTTCGCCCCGGGCGGCGCGGCGGCGGCGGAGCGCTGGATTCGCATCGGCTTCGCCCTCGGCGCGCTCGCCGACGTCGGCATCGAGACCAGCGTCTACGAGGTGCGCGCCGTCACCAAGACGCGCCCGTCGTCGGGTGGCATCGACGACATCGCCGCGATGATCGCCGATGCCACCGGCAAGGCCACCCCGCGCCATCTCGCCACGGCTACCCAGCCCGTCGCCGACCGCCTTGGCCCCGTCCACGCGCGGATCCTGGGCGCGGCCAACCACTTCGCCGTGCTCGGCGTGAGCTGGCAGGATCCAGTAGAGACGATCCGCCGCTCGTACTTCACCCTCGCCCGCGAGCTCCACCCCGACCGCTTCGTGGAGGACTCGGCCGAGGTGCAGGCCAGCGCCGCCGAGATCTTCGATCGCGTCCGTGCTGCCTGGGAGGTGCTGGGCGACGTGAAGAGGCGCGAGGCCTACATCGCAAAGGTGATCCGCGGCGAGAAGACCGAGGAGGAGCAGGCGATGGAGAAAGTCCGCGCCATCCTCGACTCCGAGTCGGAATTCAAGCGGGGACTCACCGACCACTACGCGGGACGTCTCGCCCAGGCCCACGATATTTTCACCCGCTGCGCCGAGCGAGTGCCCGAGGAGCGGGAGTTTGCTGCCTATGCCGGGTACACCACCTTCAAGATCCATCACGGCAAGGACGAGGCGAAGGCCGAGGCCGGCGCCAAGCGCCTATTCGATGCGGTGCAGGGCTCCGAGCGCCTCGACAGCGGCTGGGTGCTCATCGGCCTGGTGCACCGCGCGAAGAGCAACGACAAGGCGGCCCGCGAGGCCTTCGTGGCGGCCCTGAAGATTAAGCCCGCCAACCCCGACGCCATGCGCGAGCTCAAGCGGATGGAGAAGGAAAAGGAGGCGAGGCAGGAGGACGACGCGAGTTTCATCTCGCGGTTGTTTGGGAAGAAGAAGTGACCCTGGGACTCGGCGGATGACGTCCTCGACGGGCGGAACAGGCAGCCGCCCAGCAAGGCCGTCACGCGGCAATCCTTCTGCGCTCTGGCCCGGTCAACCGAGTGGCTTCTGCACCGTCCCCTGTGGCTCCCACGCGGTCTTCCAGTCACGATGGCCGGGCGGGCGCCGGAAGGGCACGGGCGCCACGCTGGCCGCCGGGATGCCCGGCTGCGCGCCGCTCGATCGGTAGGCCGCCGAGCCTAGCGACCAGCCGCGCACGTTCACCATCGACCCGTCGCCGCGCACGCCGACAAGCTTGGCGTAGTACCAGTCGTTCGGCCCGTTGGCGGCCACCTGGTCCACCACCGCGAGCGCGCCCGGCGGCAGGCGGACCCGAGCCGCCTGCCCGAGCTGGTTGTCGAACATCGCCTGCAGGTAGGCCGCGTCGAAGTAGCGGTCGGTGCGCGTGCAGCGCCCGAGCGGGAATTGGCGCCAGCCCAGGTAGAGGTCGTAAGCCACCACCGACGAGTCGAGCGTCCACCCGATCACCACGTCGGCCAAGCCCTTCGGGCCGGTACACTCCCAGTTCCGCAACGCCGTGCCCTTGCCCTCGTCGAAGGACTTGCCGCCGTTGGTGTTCCACTCCAGCGCGCCCAGCGCGTTCGCGATCGACATCGGTAACTCCTCGTTCGGAACGACCATCCCCGGGACAACCCCTCAGGCGCAAATGGGCGCGCTGCTCCGCAAGTCCACCCCGTGCCGCGCCAGCACGCGGTCGCACTCGTCGATCACCTGCCGCACATAGCCGCGTTTCTCGGCGTAGGTGCCCGGGTAGAAACTCCGCTTGAACCCGTGGATGACGATGTCGCGCAGCTCGCGTGGCGTGATGCGCGCGTGCCTCACCGCCAGCTCCAGCTCCCGGGTGACCGTGGTGTGCGACACCAACCGGTTGTCGGTGCAGATCGCCACCGACATGCGCTTGTCGAGCATGCGTCGCAAGGCGTGGTCTTCCACGGAGCGAATCGCAGGGTTGGTCTGGAGGTTCGAGGTGATGCACACCTCGATCGTCACGCGGCGGTCGGCGATGAACTCCGCGAGCCGCTCGGCGTAGGCCGCCCTGTCGACGATCTTAGGATCGAGGATGCGGTCGGGGGCGAAAAGCAGGTAGCCGTGACCGATTCGATCCGCGTGCAAGGCAGTGATCGCCTGGAAGATCGACTCCGCGCCGTAGGCCTCGCCGGCGTGAACCGTCTTGTGAAGGAAGTTCGCGTGGGCGTAGGCGTAGGCCTCCTGGTGGTCGGTGGCCGGGTAGCCATCCTCCTGGCCGGCGAGGTCGAAACCCACCACCGGGATGCCCTCCTCGTCGCGGGCCCAGACCGCGTCGCGCGCCAACTCCAGCGAGGCAAGCCCGGCGAGACGTCGCCGGGGCAACTTCGAGAGCGCCAGCAACAACAGCCGGTAGTAGGTCGAGAAATGCTGGTTGAACATGCGGAGCGCGCACACGATGATGCCGTATCGGAACGCCGGCGTACCGGGGGGGCGTGCCGCGTTGATCTCGGTCATTGCCCGGGCCAGCCCCGCGTTGACCGCCCGCAACACCCCGCGCCCGTCGAGAGCGTCGTGCTGGTGGAGCTGGGGCGCGAAGCGCACCTCAACGTAGCGGACGTTCTCAGCCCAGTTATCGAGGGCGAACTCGTAGGCGATGCGCTCCAGCGCCTCGGCGTCCTGCATCACCGCGCAGGTCCAGGCGAAGCCAGCCAGGTACTCGGAAAGATCGGCGTAGTGCGACTTGAACACCGTCTCACGCAGGCCCTCCTGAGTATTCGAGGGCAGCTTCACGCCTCGCTCGGCCGCGAGCTCCACCAGGGTGTCCAGGCGGAGCGAGCCGTCGAGGTGAACGTGCAGGTCGGTCTTCGGAAGATCGGCGAGCAGCGCCGAGATGTCGGGCGTCATTCCGTCGCTTAACCGGGCATCGAAGGACGGGTCGCCCCGGCGCGTATAGACAGTTGCCATGAAGACACTTCCGACCCTTCTCGCCGCGCTGGTGCTGGTCGCCCCTCTCCTCGCCGAGGCGCGGCCCCGCCGTCATCGCCCGTACGCTCGCCCCGGCGCGCGGGTACACATCGCGATCTCGCCGTGGGCCGCCGCCTACGCCCCCGCCGCGCGAGCGGGCTGGGTGTGGGTTGCGGGCTATTACGTGGGTTCTCGCTGGAGTCCCGGCTACTGGCGCCCCGCCGTGGCCCGCGTGGGCTGGCTGTGGGTGCCCGGCTACTGGGCGGGCACCGCCTACATCGACGGTTACTGGCGCGAGGATCGTCGTGACGGGCAGGTGTGGGTAGACGGCTACTACAACGATGGTGACGAGTGGGTACCCGGCTACTGGGCCCCGGCAGGCAGCGACGACGCCGCGCGCGACGGCGCCGAGGAGCCCGGCGTCGTCGTGCCAGACGCGCCGCCCCCCGAGCCGCCCTCCGGTACCGTCCACCACGACTACAACTAGGCCGGCTGCGCTAGCATG
Organism: Deltaproteobacteria bacterium; assembly: GCA_016875435.1. Lineage (GTDB taxonomy): Bacteria > Myxococcota_A > UBA796 > UBA796 > SXON01 > SXON01. Next base: position 6,251 of record VGRE01000129.1, read on the forward strand.
CAGGGGTGACGCGCCCCTTCGCGCTCCCGGGTAGCTACCTCGTCCTCGAGACGACGAACCAGTGCAGCCTCGCCTGCGTGCACTGCACCGTGGCCGAGGGCACCGCTCACCCGCACCACGCGAGCGGCGGCTTCCTGCCCCTGGCCACCGCGGAGGCGCTGTTCGACGACCTCGTGGCCACCGGCGCCCACTTCGACACGCTGGTGCCCTTCTGGCTCGGCGAGCCGCTCATCCACCCCGAGTTCGGGGCGGTATACCGGGCCGGTCTCCGCGCTGCCGCCCGGGGGGCCTTCTCGCGCGTGGAGTTGCACACCAACGCCACCCACCTCGGTCGCGACCGGGTGCGCACCGCGCTGAACGCCTCGCCCGTGCCGCAGACCTGGCACTTGTCACTCGACGCCGCGAGTCGCGACACCTATGCGCGCATCAAGGGGCGCGACAGCTTCGAGGAGGTCGAAGCCAACGTGCTCGCTTTCCTCGACGAGAAGGCACGGTCGGGCGCCCCCTGGCCTCGGCCGGTGTTCCAGATGATCCTCTCCGGCAACAACGCGCACGAGGCCGAGGCCTTCCGCGGCCGGTGGACGGCGGCCTGTCGCGACCGGGGAATGACCGTGCGGGTGGCCGCGCAGCACGTGCCGGGCGGCGCCGACGCCGTGGTGTTCTTCCGGCAGCTCGATGCACCCACGCCGGAGGCGCAGGCGCACGCCAACCGGGAATACCGCGAGGCCGTGTCGCGCCTCGGCCTCGGCCTCCCGCGCGAGGACCGTACGCCCCGCGAGGTGGACGGGGGGCCTGGGATTTGCGCCTGCTTCTGGAAGTCACCCGTGGTGAGTTGGGACGGCAACGTCACCACCTGCACGCGGGACAACCAGCTCCAGAACGTTCTCGGCAACGTGAACCAGCGCCCGTTTAGCGAACTCTGGTTTGGCGACGCCATGCGCGGTCATCGTCACCGCGTCGCGACCGGCGACTACGCCCGCCTGGCCGCCTGCCACGGCTGCTACATCCCGCGCTCGGCCAACTATACCGACATCTCGCCGGGCGAGATCGCGATGGTGTCGTGAACGCCCTCGCGCGCGTGCTGGCGGGCGAGGTGGGCACGCGCGTGATGTCGCGCCTGCGACTCCGGGCCGCCGCCGATGCGCCGCGGCAGGTGCACCTCTCCGTGACCGACCGGTGTTTCTTGCCCTGCGCCCACTGCGATATCTACAAGAACGAGGCCGAGGATCTTCCGGAGGCCACCTGGGCCCGGGTGATCGACGAGCTGGCGGCCTGGACCGGCCCCGCCGCGATGAACTTCGTGGGCGGGGAGCCGCTGCTCCGCAAGGACCTGGAGCGCCTGATGGCCCGCGCGGTGAAGCTGGGCTTCACCGTCACCTTCAACACCAACGGCTGGTTGCTGACCGACGCGCGCGCCGAGGCCTTGCGCGATGCCGGCGTGAGCGTGGCCTACCTCTCGCTCGACGGTTTCAAGGAGAGCACCGTCGACCGCAGCCGTGGGCGCGCCGGGAGCCACCGCAAGGTGATCGAGGCCTGCGATCAGCTCGATCGCGTCGGCACGCCCCGGGTAATCATCGCCAGCATCTTGCACGCGGGCAACGCGACGGAACTGCCCGACCTGCTCGGCTGGGTGAAGTCGCGCGGCTACGAGCTGGTGGTGCAGCCGCTCTACCAGAACTTTGGGAACAACGCTCACGATCCCGCCTGGTTCCGCCGCTCCGCGATGTGGCCCAGCCCTGCCCAGCTTCCCGAGATCGACGCCGCGCTCGACGTGCTCATCGAGGAGCGCCGCGCCTGGGGCAAGGTGTGCAACTCTGTGGAGCAGCTGTTAGCCTTCAAGCTACACTTTCGCGATCCGAGCATCGACAACGGTCAGGTCTGCAAGGCAGGGCACAGCGACCTTGCCTTCGATCCGGCCGGGAACGTGCGCCTCTGCTACTTCCTCGAGCCCGTGGGCCGCGTGGATGACGGCCGCTCGCTCGCGGCGATCTGGAACGCCGCCGAGACGATGCGACGCCGCCACGAGGTGCACCGCTGCACCCGCTCGTGCAACCTGCTCAACTGCAACTTCGACGGCGGCGGGTAGCCGCCGGCCGCCGCCCGACTGCGGTAGGCTTTCCCCGCGATGCTCCTCGTCGACCGCCTCTACCGCGCCCAGGTGCGCAACCCGGCCCTGCCCGCCCACCTGCGCCTGGCCGCCAAGTTCGTGGCGATCCTCTCCCGCAAGCTAGTGAAAGACGCGATTCCCGTGCGCGCGGGCACGCTCTCCTACTGGACGCTGGTGGCGCTGGTTCCCGTGCTGGTTCTCGTCGTCCTGGTGCTCGACGGCCTCGGCATCCTCGGCTCCGTCCCCCTGTCGGCCTTCATCGGCGCCGACCTCGCCACGCGCCTGCCCGACTGGCAGTCCGCGGGGCTCCCCGACGAACTCGACGCCAAGAGTATCGGCGCCGTCGGCCTATTCGTGGCCTTCATGGCGAGCGCCCGGATCTTCCTCGCCGCCGAGGAGGCCTACAATCGCATCTGGAACGCGCGGGTCAAGCGGCCACTCACGTCGCGACTGGCCCTTTACTACGCCACGATTACCCTCGCGCCGGTGATCGTCGCCACCGGTACCTCGTTGACCCAGCACGCCGAGGAAGTCACTCGCTGGGCGGTCCTCCACAACGCCACGCCGGTGCTGGTCACCACCGCCGCCTTCGTCTTCGGCATTCGCGCCCTGCCCGACACCGCCGTGCGCTGGCGCTCGGCGCTCGTCGGGGGCCTGCTCTCCGCGCTCCTGTTCGAGGGCCTGAAGTGGGCCTTCGGCGCCTACGTCCAGCTCTTCCAGAGCACGCAGGCCACGGCGCTGATTTACGGTTCGCTCGCCTTCGTCCCCTTGTTCCTGCTCTATGTCTACGCGGTGTGGAGCATCATCCTCCTCGGCGTGGTGATCAGCGTGGTGACCGAGCGCTGGACCGAGATGTCGCGCGCCGAGGACCGGCTCATCGAGGGCACCGAGCGACGTTCTCCCGACGTGTTGTTCGGCCTGCAATGCTTGCTGGTGCTGGCGCGCCGCTTCCAGGCCGGGCAGGGGCCGTCGAGCGAGCAGGCGATCAACGCGGTGCTCGGCAGCGACCCCGACCACGTGTACGCGGCGCTCGAGACGCTGCAGGAGGCAGGGATCCTCGAGGAGGGCGAGAGCGGCTACGTGCCCGCCTTGCCCCTTGAGAAGCTCACCGTGGGACAGGCCCTCCTGCGGTACCGCGACCGCACGCGGCCGGCCTCCGACCGGGCTGCGCCCGGTGACGACCTCGCCGACCGCATCGCCAGTCACCCCGACTTCGCGCGCAGCATCGCCCAGGTGATCGCGGCATGAGCCGCTGGATCTCGCTGGTCGCCGTGGTGGCGGCGTTTGCGCTCGCCGCCTGGGCGGCCCTGCACCACCGCCCGTGGTTGACGTCGATCGAGGCCCCGCCGAGCAGCGAGTCTCCGGGCGAAGAAGCCGTCACGTTGTTGCCTACCGTGCACATCGAGGAGCGCACGCCCTACGGCACCGTGGAGGTCGACTACGATCCCGGCGCCGACCCCGAGAAGCCCAACGTGAGGGCGAGTTGCCGGTGCACGCTGGCGCACGACGACCTCGGCGGCACGCTCGGCCCCATCGACGTGAGCGCCGAGGGGCGCTGGGACGGCGCGCGCTTCAGCGGCATCGTGGAGGCCAAGGGCGTGAAGGTGGAGGTCGACGCCGAGGTGTCGCTCCCGGAACTCGCGGCGGGGCGCTACCGCCTGCCAGGAACCGAGATCAGCACGGTGTACGCGGCCGTGGCGTCGCTCGTGCCCGAGTCACGGAAGGCCGACATCAGGGGCACCATCGCGGGAAACGGGGAGTTTCGCCTGCTCCCCCTGCGAATCACCTTCCGGCCGAGCGTGGCCGACTTCAACGTCGACGGGCTGGTCGGTCCCGAGTACCGGATGGGCTCGTTCACCCACATGGGTCGCGACAATGATGGCAACCTCGTCCCCGTGCCGGGCGGCGAGGGCACCGCGGGCTGGCTCCCCCTCGCCGACGCCGGACGCATGCTGCCAGCCGCCGTGATCTCCGCGGAAGACGCCAGCTTCCGATCGCACGGCGGTTTCAGCGTGGAGAGCATGACCGAGGCCGCCCACGACAACGACGTGGAGGGCCAGGTGGTGCGCGGCGGCAGCACCATCTCCCAGCAGCTGGCCAAGAACCTCTTCCTCACGCCCGAGCGCACCTACGCGCGCAAGCTCAAGGAGCTGCTCTACGCAGTGGAGATGGAGCGGGAGCTGGGGAAAGACAGGATCCTCGAGCTTTACCTGAACGTGATCGAGTGGGGACCCACCGTGCGCGGGGCGCGCGCCGCCGCGGAGGCCTACTTCCTGAAGCAGCCGCTGGGCCTGCTCCCCGAGGAGGCCGCGTTCATGGCGAGCATCATCCGCAACCCGCGCGGTGGCTGGGAGAAACAGTACGTGGGCGGGCGCGTGCAGACGCGACGACTGGGCTGGATCCTCGAAAACATGGTCACGCTGACCCCCGAGGAGCGGGTGGCGGCGCTGGCGCGCGACGTGCACTTCGTGCCGCCCAAGAAGTAGGTGGAGCGACCGGTTTACCTGTGCGCCGCGGCGGGCATCCCCGCCCTGGGGCCCTCCGGCGCCTCGGCCCACGTGCGTGGCGTGGCGACGGCGCTGGGCGCCACGATTGTCACGCCGCGCCTCGCCGATCGCCGGGGCGTGCACGCGCAGCTTGGCGTGCCCATCATCCCGGTGGGCGTGGCAGGCTGGCCCAGCTGGCTGTCGGCCTGGGGAGAAGAGCGGGCGATCCGGACCGCCCGGCGCTGCGCGAGGTCGGCGCTCGCGCTGCGTCCCACCCTCCTGTGGGAGCGCTTCACGCTCTTCTCCGACGCCGGCTGGAAGGTGGCGCGCGACAGCAAGGCGAGGTGGATCCTGGAGGTGAACGCGCCGCTGGTCCAGGAGCGCGCGCGCTACGAGTCGCTGCCCCAGCGGAAGCTGGCCGAGGACTGGGAACGTCGCATCCTGACGGCGGCGGGGGCCGAGGGCGAGGTGGTGGCCGTCTCGCGCTGGCTGGTGGACTGGCTCGGCGCGATGGGGGTCAAGGCGCGGCTGTTGTCGAATGGTGTGTCGCGACACGTTGGCAACCGCGAGGCGGCGCGACGGGCGCTCGGCTTCAGCGACGACGACTTCGTGATCGGCTTCCTCGGCTCGATGAAGCCCTGGCACGGCGTGGAGGCGCTCCCCGGGGTGGTGGACCGCATCCCGGGCGCAGCGGGCCTCTGCGTGGGCGGCGGCCCCGTGAAGATCGACCACCCCCGCGTGCGCGTGGTGGGACAGGTGAACGAGGCTCGCGCCGCCGACCTCGTGGCCGCGATGGACGTGGGACTGGCGCCCTACGCGGCCGACGCGCCGCCCTGGTTCTGTCCCTTGAAGATCCTGGCCTACCGGGCCCAGGGCACGCCGGTGGTCGCGACCGACATCGGCGACTGCGCGCTGGTCGCCGGGAGCGGCGGCAGCATCGTGGCTCGG
>VGRE01000130.1 GCA_016875435.1 Deltaproteobacteria bacterium
CAAGAGGTACAGGGTGTCCGGCTCGGGCACGGGCGTGCCGTTCATCTCGAAGTTCACGTCGATCTCCACGACCACCGCCTCTTGCTTGCGGTTCTCGAAGAGATCGGAGCCGATGTACCACTTTCGACCGATGGTGGGCGGCATCATCGCCGCGATCTGGAAGGGCGACCAGGGCCCCTCGTCGACCAGCATCGGCTCCAGTCGCCGGGGGTCGTCGCCGCAGGCCATGTCGAGTTCGATGGGGCGAACCCAGGTGAGCTCGGTCTCCAACTCGGGAATGAAGCCCTGGAGGAAGACCGTCTCGATGCGCTCGGCGCGGAGGTTGTAGCCGTCGGTGGCCATGTCGGTGAGCGGCCCGGTGACGAGCACCACCGTGCCCTCGGTACGCACCCGCTCCCGGGGGATCTCCTCCCAGCCCTCGCCTCGACGATAATACCAGCGATAACGCGGCAAGTAGCCATTACGCCCCGCCGGCACGCCCCGGTCGACCAGCGCGAAGCGGATCACCCAGCCGCCCTTGATCGGGGGCACGTCTTGAAGGAAGAACTCGAGCGTGCGCCCCGTGGGACGGGCCTCCCAGTTGTTGATCGGGCGCTCCTCGCCGCCGCGGTCGTCTCGCCACGTGACCTCGAGATCGTCCTGCATCCGGGTGGCGATCCAGCGCTCGTAGTCGAGGCGGCCCCGGATCCACCACCTGGCGCTCGCCACGGCTTCCGGCAGCGGAAAGGGCTGGTGGCTACCGAAACGATCGACCTCGATGATCCCCGGGAACGCGGTGACGAGGTTGGTCTCGGGCAGCCCAAGCGAATCCTCGCTGTCGAGGTCGGTGCCGATGGGCATCCAGCCGTCGGCCGAGGGATACTCCCAGCTGAAGAAGGAGGCGACTGACAGGTTGTCGGTGTCGCCGCCGGAGCGGCGCACGCGGAGGCGGCCCAGCGGGCGCTCGCCGTCGGGCTCCACTTCCATGATCCGGAAGTCGTCGTGCGCGATGTAGAAGAACTGGTCGGGCGTGTAGGCCTCGGGACCGTAGTCGATGGGATCCAGGTCGAACACGTCGACCCCGCGGCCACCTCCGAACAGGAGCGCCGAGGCGTTGTCGCGCAGGTTGGAGAAGGGGATCTCGCGCACGGCCGGGCGCTGGCCGCCGCGCACGCTCATCACCCGGGTGACCGTGGCCGGGTGGACCGTCACCCCGTCGACGGTGACGAAGTCGACGGCGGTGCTGTCTTCCCTCTGCCGCGTGGCGCATCGCGCATGGGACGGGATCTCCACGGCGCGGTCCTGGCGAAGCACGAAGGTGACGGGCGCCGCGGCAGGGCGAGCCGGCTTGCGCTCCTCGCCGATGAAGTTGAGGAAGTGAATGTAGGTCTTGTCCGGCACCTGGTTGAGCCGGAAGACGATCATCTCCGTCATCCAGCTGAACAACTGCACCAGTGTCATGCCGGGGTCGGCGTCGGAGAGGTTGGTCCACTCCGGCGTGTACTGCGGAATCAATGCGCGGGCCTCGCGCAAAATGTCCTCGTATCGGCGGTCGTCGAGGTTCGGCGGACGGATCGGCATCGGGCTCGGGTGGCGGGAGCCGGGAGCGTATCGCAGCGCGCCCGCCGGTGAACGGTGCCGGAGCAGGCGGGTCCGGAGTTCGGCATCCGGGTTAGCCGCGCCGCCATGAGATACCGCGTCACTCTGATCGAGGGCGACGGCATCGGTCCCGAGGTCACCGGGGCCACCTGCCGCATCCTCGAGGCTGCCCGTGCGCCCATCGACTGGGACCCTGCCCCCGCTGGCGGGGTTGCCATGGAGAAGTTCGGTGTTCCCATGCCCGAGGTCACCCTCGAGAGCATCAAGAAGAACCGCCTCGGCCTGAAGGGCCCCTTGATGACGCCCAAGGGTGGCGGTTTCCGCAGCGCCAACGTGGCGATGCGGCAGGAACTCGACCTGTTCGTGGGCCTCCGTCCCGTGCGCACGCTGCCGAATGTCCCCGGTGCGTGGCCGGGTCTCGACCTGGTGCTCTTCCGCGAGAACACCGAAGACCTCTACGCCGGCATCGAGCATGAGGTCACGCCCGGCACGGTGGTGAGCATGAAGACCTCCACCGCCGCCGCCGGCGCGCGCATCGCGCGCTGGGCCTTCGAGTACATGCGCTACCGCGGCCGCCGACGTATTCACTGCTGTCACAAGGCGGCGATCAATCCGCGCGCCGACGGGGCCTTCCTCCACGCCTTCCGTGCCGTCGGCGCCGAGTACCCCTTCATCGAGCAGCTCGACATGGGCGTCGATAGCCTCTCGCTGTTGTTGCCCATCGATCCCTCGAAGTTCGACGTGCTCCTCCTGCAGAACCTGTATGGCGACATTCTGAGCGACCTCTGCGCGGGCCTCGCCGGGGGCCTCGGCGTGGTGCCCGGCGCGAATATCGGTGTGAAAGCGGCGGTCTTCGAGGCGGTTCACGGCACGGCGCCCGACATCGCGGGACAAGGCAAGGCCAACCCGCTGGCGCTGTTGCTCAGCGCCAACATGCTGCTCGAGCACGTGGGCGAGTGGAAGATCGCCTCGCGCATCGAGCGGGCGGTGTGGACCGTGCTGGCCGACGGCAGCCGCATCACCGGCGACCTCGGCGGCAACGCCAGCACTGAAGAGTTCACCAGCGCGGTGATCCGGGCACTTGATTCGAACGCGGGGGAGGCCTAGCCATGGAAGTGACCCTCATCCCCGGGCACGGCGTGGGCCCGCAGGTGGCCTCGGTCCTCGTCGACTGCTTCGACAAGCTCGGCGCCGGCATCCAGTGGGACACCCAGGACGAGATCGACAGCGCGATCGCCTCGGTGCGCCGCACCGGCCTCGCCGTGAAAGGCAAGTGGGTCGCGGAGATCCGCGCGGGCAAGCTGCCCCCAACCGTGCTGTTCCGCAAGGCGCTCGGTATCAACACCATCGTTCGTCGCGCCCAGAACCTGCCGGGGCTGCCGGCGCGCGGCAAGGGCGTCGACATCGTGGTGGTGCGCGAGGCCAGCGAAGACATCTACGCGGGCTTCGAGCACGAGAGCGCCGAGGGCGTGTACGAGACGGTCAAGGTGACTACCCGCGCCGCCTGCGAGCGCATCCACCGCTACGCCTTCGACTACGCCATGGCCAACGGTCGCAAGCGGGTGACGACGGTTCACAAGGCGAACATCCTCAAGAAGTCCGACGGCATGTTCCTTGCCGTCGGCAAGGAGGTCGCCCAGCAGTACCCGTCGATCCAGCATGATGACGTGATCGTCGACGCGCTGTGCATGCAGATCGTCCGCAAGCCGCACGCCTTCGACGTGCTCGTCGCGGGGAACCTCTTCGGCGACATCGTGAGCGACTGCGCAGCGGGCATGGCCGGTGGGGTGACGATCGCCTGCGGCACCAACATCGGTCCTGGGGTGACAGTCTTCGAGAGCCCGCACGGCACCACGGTCGCCGTGGTGGGCGCCGACGGCGCGAATCCGTACCCGATGCTCGGCCTCGGGGTCGACTTGCTTCGCCACGTGGGCAAGCACGAGGCAAGCGCGCGGCTCCGCGCGGCCTGCGTGGGCGCGCTGGGGGCCGGGCAGCACACCTACGACATGGGCGGCAGCGCTACCTGCTCCGAGGTGCGTTCCGCGGTGCTCGCGGGGTTGTAGGCGCCCGCCCTACTTGCTCGGCCTCGTTCCGAGCGTCACCCTGGTTTCCTGCGCCTTGCCGGCGCGGATGTATTCCACCTTCACCTCGTCGCCCGGGGCCTTGCTCGCCACCACCCGGTAGAGCGCCTGCGGATTGTCGATGGCTCGGTCGTTCACCTCGATGATCACGTCGCCGGCGGCGAGACCCAGCGCCGCCGCCGGGCTGGTTTCCGCCACGCTGGTCACCAGCACGCCCGCCTTCACGTTGAACTCCTTGAGCCCCCGGCTGTTGAGCGCGGCGCTGCCCACGCCGAGCCAGCCGCGGGCCACCTTGCCGTCGTCGCGGAGCTGGGGGATCACCCAGTCGAGGTGTTCGGCCGGGATGGCGAAGCCCACGCTGTTGGCGCCGCTGACGATCGCGGTGTTCATGCCCACCACGCGCCCGTCGAGGCCGATGAGCGGGCCACCCGAGTTGCCGGGGTTGATGCTGGCGTCGGTCTGGAGGAACTCCTCGAGGGCCTCGAGCTCGGGGATCTCCCGCCCCTTCGCGGAGATGATGCCGGCGGTGACGGTGTGACCGAGCCCCAGAGGGTTGCCCACGGCCACGACCCAGTCCCCCACGCGCGGCTCGGCGCCGGTGGCCAACCGCAGCCACGGGAGGGGTTTCCCGGCGTCGATCCTCAGGAGGGCCACGTCGGATCCGCGGTCGGTGCCGACCACCGTGGCGGTGTACTCCTCGCCCGAGTCGAACTTCACGCGCACCTCGTGCGCGCCCTCGACCACGTGGTTGTTTGACAGGATGTAGCCGTCGCCAGAGATGACGAAGCCAGAACCCTGTCCCTGCTGGATTTGCTCGGACGGCAAGCCGTAGGCGTACTGGTAGAACGTCGGCACCAGCTGCCGTTGGGTGGTGTAGACGTTGACCACGGCCGGCTTCACCGTGTCGACCAGCGGGGCGAGCGACTGCGCTGGGTTGTAGCCCTGGGGCAAGGCCACGGCAGGCGCCTCGCCGGCGTCGGCGAAACAAGCGGTCAGCGCGAGGGCGAGGAAGGTGATTCGCATCATGCTGGCTTAGTCACCCAAGGGGCGGGTGCCACGTCACGGCGTGTCGCGCCGTGTCGAGGGTGTGCTTAGGTTGGCGAGATGCGCCTCGCCGGTCACACCGTCCACGCCGTGTCGATCGGCGGCATCGAGACCTGCGTCGAGCTCCCCGATCTCGACCTGGCCTTCGACATCGGGCGCTGCCCGCACAGCGCGATTCGTCGCCGGCGAGTGATGCTCACCCACACCCACATGGACCACGCGGGCGGCATTGCCTACCACGCGGCCACGCGCGATCTCTACAAGATCGAGGCGCCCACCTGGTACGTGCCCCGGGAAAACGAGGCCGACCTGCGCGCCCTGATCGAGGTGTGGCGGCGGCTCGACCGATCCGACTTCCCGGTGCAGATCGTGGGCGTGGGGCCGGGCGACCGGGTCGAGCTGGGCCGTGGCTGGGTGGCCTCGCCGTTCCGGTCTCCGCATCGCGTGGCCTGCCAGGGTTATGCCCTGTCGCGACAGCGCACGCGTCTGCGAGCCGATCTCCAGAGCCTCGACGAGGGCGCCATCCGCGAGCGCCGGCTGGCGGGCGAGACGGTGTCGGAGGTGCACGAGGTGGTGGAGTTCGCCTTCACCGGCGACACGCTGCCGGAGGTGATCGAGTGCGAGCAGTCCGTGCGCACCGCGAGGCTCCTGGTGATCGAGTGCACCTTCCTCGACGCCCGCGTGCCGGTGGCCAAGGCCCGGGAGAGCGGCCACGTCCACCTCGACGAGTTGCTGGAACGCGCCGAGTTGTTGCAGAACGAGGCGATCCTGCTCACTCACTTCTCCGCGCGCTATGGTGACCGCGAGATCGTGGACATCCTCGACCGGCGCCTGCCGGCGCCGCTGAGGGAGCGGGTGACGCCCCTGCTCGCGGGCCGGCGGGAACTGGCCGAGGCGGCGCGAGCCGGGAGAGACTAGAGGAAGCCCTTCTTGTCGCCGAAGCGCTCGTTGCGCTGGTCGCGACCGGCGTCGAGCGCCTTGATGGCCTCCCGCGCGATGCGGTTGACGATCTCCACGTGGGAGAGCCCCTGCGCTCGCATCGCCGTGTAGCCGCGCTCGGCCTCGCTCTGGCTCTCCGTCGAGTTGTCGCGCTCGTGGCCCGCGCCGTGGCTACCCGACACGGCGCCGCCCGGTGCGCTGGTGTGCGAGGCCTCGTGCATCTCGGTGCCGCCGGCCCGGGCCCGGTGGAGCACCATGCGTTCCACCATTCGCGCAGCTTGTTCCTCGCCGTCGTAGCCGGAGTGCTCGCCCTCGCCGCCGGAGTTCTCGAGGTGGTACTGCTCGTGGGCGAACAGGGCCTGATCTTCCGGCTTCGAGGGGTCGAAGTCTTCGGAGACGATGATCGACTTGTCGACGGTCATGGCGCGGGCGCCGAGCACGTCGAGCGTGCGGCTGGCCACCTCGCCGGTGAACACCTCGCCGCCGCCGGGCATCGCCTTGCGCTGCAGACCCGCCCCCTTGCTGCGGGAGACGATGCGCGCCACGGCCGACGAACTCTTGGCCATCCCAGCCTCCGAGGCGCGCACTATACCGCGGAAGCTGGCGGCTCGGGGCGCGGTGCGTGACGTTGGCGCGGTGAGCACCACTTCGCGCGCCGAGCGGCTGACCAAGGGCTGCGGCCTCGCCCTCGCCCTCGGGATCTGCCTGTCGATCCTCGTCAGCCTCGCCGCGTGGCGCTGGTATGCGATCCGGGAGGCGGGGGCGGAGGCGGCCCGGCTGGCGGAGGCGGAGGAGGCCTTCGCCCCGGCCCGTGCGACGCTCGACGGCGACAAGGGGGAGATCGACATCGACCGCACCGTGCGCGTGCTGCGCCAGATCGACGAGTCGATGCGCAACCAGGCCGACTTGCACGCCTACCTGGCCGAGGTGGCCCGCGAGGACTGGCGTGGCGTGCCCCGCGAGGTGCTCGACGCGCGCAGGCAGATCCTCGACGTGCAGATGAAGCTCTACGCCAAGCAGGATGAGCAGGAGGCCCGCGAGGCGAGCTGGTCGCTCAGTCGCGACATCGTCCTCACCACGCTCTCGGTGGTGTCGGTGCAGGGCGACGGGGGACTGGCGCCCGACCTCGACTTCCAGCTCGATCGCGAGGCGGCGGAGGCGCGCCTCGACGAGCTGCGCGAGGAGGCGGCGGCGCGTCGGAAGCTGATCCGCGAGATCGACGCGCTGGAGAGCGAGCTGATCAAGGCATCCATGGACTACGCCGTGGTATGGGCCAAGTACATGGAGGCCTACGACCGGGTGTCGCTCCACCGCGACCGGGCGTGGATGGCCTCGCGCCGCGCCGAGTGGGCCGAGGTGGAGCGTGAGGCGCAGGCGGCCATCGCGCTCGCGCCTCGCGAGGAGGAGGCCCACTTGCTGCTGGCAAGGGCCTACTTCGAGTCGGGCGAGCCGGAGAAGGTGGCGATGGCCGAGGAGCTCCTTGGCAAGTTCCTCGACGAGCACCCCGACTCCGCCGCCCCGGTGTTCCTCCTGCGGGGCGTGGCCCGGGCCGAGGCGGGCGACCTCGCCGGCGCCGCGGCGGAGTTCGACCACGCCTCCCTCGCGTACCCGCAGCAGGCGGCCAAGCTCGATAGCCGGCTCGACCTCTATCGAACCAGGTCCACCCTGCGAAAGTCGCGGGCCGGCGCGGGCATCGTGGAGTCGTACAGCGCCACCATGGTGGGCGCTGGCTACTTCTCGCCGGAGCTCCACCTCGCGCGGCTCGCCTACGCGCGCGGCGACCGCGAGGCGGGCAAGCGCAAGGTGGTGGAGCACTTCGAGCGCCGCCGCGCCCAGGGACAGTGGGACTACATCCTCGCCGACCTCACGTGGGCCGAGGCGGTGCTGGGCGACGATCTGAGGAGCATCTTCCCGGAAGACGCCTGGCTCGACTTGCACGCCGACAAGACGCTCCTCGGCCTCGGGCAGAAATTCTCGGTCGCCGTCGACAACCGCTCGCAACGCACGCTGCGCAACGCGGCGCTGGTCCTGTGCGTGCGCTTCACCGACATGCTCAGCGGCGACTACGTCACCTTCGCCGGCGAGCGCACCGTCCCCGAGGTGTTGCCCCGCCAGGAAACCGACTTCGGCACCGTCGACGTCGACACCGACGTGTTCGGCAAGACGCGGACCGAAGATGACATCGTCGACCTGCGCGCCATTCTCGTCACCGACGACGGCGTGATGTGGGTCGACACCGACAAGTACAAGGCGGAGCGCGTGGCCGAGGCGCGCGCCGCCAGGCCCAGCCAGCCCGACCGCTGGGCCCGCATCGCCGAGGAGGCAGGCCGGTCGGCCAAGCTCAGCCGCGACAGCGGCCTCGTGACCGACGCGCTCGAGGTGGAGCTTCCCGCGGAGATGGCCTGGCTGCGCCCTCGGTTCGAGCTGCACTATGGCTCGGCGGTGATCTACGCCGAGCAGAACGTCATCGAGGACGACAAGATCAAGCTGCGCTTCACCGGACTCACGTCGCTCCTCGACCGGTCCGACGTGGAGAAGGCGCCCCCTCCCCAGGCGGCGGATCTCGTGGTGGAGAGCGTCTTCGGGCGTTTCGTGCTGGGTTTTGGTCCGAGGCCGGGTGGTGGCTGGGAGTTCCTCGGGGTGCGGGAGTGAAGTGGTTCCTGCCCGACGCGGTCTGGGTCGACGGCAAGCTGCATCGCGACCTGGGCGTTCTCGTTGCTGGGGAGACCATCGTGTGGGTGGGCGCTGTCGACGAGCGGCTCGGCGAGGTGGAGCGCCTGTACCGGCGCGTCCTGTTGCCGGGGTTTGTCAACGCGCATTCGCACGCCTTCCAGCGCGCGCTCCGGGGGCACGTGCAGCACGCCGAGGGAGAGGACTCCTTCTGGAGCTGGCGCAAGCGCATGTACGCGCTTGCCTCGGCGCTCAACCCCGAGGCCGTCGAGGCGGTGAGCACGTTGGCCTTCGCGGAGATGGTGCGGGCGGGCTTCACCACCGTGGGCGAGTTCCACTACCTGCACCACCAGCCCGACGGCACGCCCTACGACGACCCCGACGAGCTTGCTCGCCGCGTGGCGCACGCCGCGCAGCGCGTGGGACTGCGGATCGTGCTGTTGAGGGTGGCTTACGCCCGCGCCGGCTACCTGGTGGATCCCGACCCGACGCAGCGACGGTTCATCGATCGCAGCCCCGACGCCGCGCTGGCCGCCGTGTCGCGACTCCGGGGTCACGGGTTGACCGCCGGTCTCGCGCCCCACTCGGTGCGCGCTGTCCCGCGCGACTGGTTGCAGGCCTTCGCCGACTTCGACGGCGTGGTCCACGCCCACGTCGACGAGCAGCCGGGCGAGATCGAGCAGTGTCTCGCCGAGCATGGGCTGCGGCCGGTACATGTCTTTGCCGAGGCCGGGCTGCTGAACGAGCGCTTCACGGCAGTGCACCTGACGCACCCCGACGACGGCGAGATCGCGGCGATGCGGGGCCAAGTGTGTGCCTGTCCCACCACCGAACTCGACCTGGGCGACGGCTTTCTGCCGGCGTGGAAACTCGGCGTGCCGGTGTGCCTCGGCAGCGATTCCCACGCCGCCATCGATCCCTTCGCCGAGATGCGGGCGGTGGAGTGGCACAGCCGGGCCTTGCTCGGTCGTCGTAACGTCCTGCCGCACGAGGGGGCCGACGGGCTGGCCAACACCTTGCTGCGCATGGGCACAGAGCACGGCGCGCGGAGCCTCGGGGTGAACGCTGGGCGCCTCGCCGCGGGGGCGCTGGCCGACTTCGTGGCCATTGATCTGTCGCGACTGGAGTTCGCTTCATCACGCCTCCTTCCCGCCATTGTCTTCAACGGCTCGCCTGCGGCCGTCACCGACGCGTGGGTGGGCGGGCGCCACGTGCTGCGCGACGGGCGCGTGCCCGGGGCGGAACGGGTCGCGAACGAGGCGGAGGCCGCGCTCCGGCGCGCGGGACTCGCTGGCTAGCCGCTGGCACTCGGCAAGGTCTCGTGCGGGCGGAGCCGTCGCCCAGCCTCCAAGGCCAACGGCGGCAAGCCGGTCGACGACCTCGCGCCCACCGGTTCCTTCCCACGCGTTGCCGTTGAGGGCGTGCAGGACCTCAACGGCAACGCGTGGGCGTGACCCGGGCGCGCTAGCCGGCGACGCTACCCGCAGCGGCGGGCCACCACCTCGGTGACGATGTCGACCGCCCGGTGCAGTTGGTCCGCCGGCACGAACTCGTCGGCCCTGTGTGCCACGTCGATGCTGCCCGGGCCGAACACCAGCGAGCGCATGCCGAGCTTCGCCAGGTTGCCCCCGTCGGTGGCGAAGGGGGCGGCGCCAGCGCCCTGGCTGAAGGGCGCGAGGAGCTGCTCCAGGGCGGTGCCCGGCTCGGTCAAGAGCGCCGGCGTCACCCGGACCAGCTCCGCGGTCGCCCACGGGGCAACGGCGGCGCCCACCTCGGCGGCGAGGCGCATCTCGTCCATGCCGGGGAGCGCGCGGAAGCCGAGGTCGATCGCGCAGCGGTCGGGGACGATGTTGATGGCGCTGCCACCCTCGATCCTCGCCACGTTCATCACCACGAAGGGTCGCTCCAGCATGTCGGCGAAGCGCACCTCGCCTCGCCACCGCTCGGCCAGGGCCTCGAGCGCGGCGATGGCGCGCGCCGCCTTGCCGATGGCGTTGTCGCCGAGGTCGGGCTTCGAGGAGTGCGCCGCCCTGCCAGTACACCACAGGCGCATGGCGGCGTGCCCCGGATGCATGCGGAAGGTCTTGAACGACGTGGGCTCGCCGATGAGGCAGAGCGAGGGCAAGGGACGGCCCGAGAGCTTCGTCACGAGGTCGCGGGAGCCGAGGCATCCCACCTCCTCGTCGCAAGTGAACACGAGCACGAGCTCCCGCTCGAGCCTTGGAAGGCGAGGTAACGCCTCGATCGTCGCCGCGATGAAGCCCTTCATGTCAGCGGTGCCGCGGCCGAGGAGCCGCCCACCGCGCTCGGTCACGCGGAAGGGATCCACGCTCCACGGTTGCCCATCCACCGGCACCACGTCCATGTGCCCCGAGAGCACGAGCCCGTCGGTGCCAGCGGGCCCGCGGCTGCACACCAGGTTGAGCTTCCCCTCGCCGGGCGCGTCGAGCCGCTCCACCCGGAAGCCCTCGGCCTCGCAGCGCTCCGCGATGTAGGCCCCGATCCCCGTCACCGGGCGGTCGGAGACGCTGGGGAACTCGACAAGTCGCGATAGCGTTTCGACGACGGGCATCTACTTCCTCGGCTTCTTGCGAATGAACGCGTCGCGGTCGCGCGCCCCGGTGTCGCCCTGGGCGGCGGGTTGGCGGAGGCGCGCCGACTTCTTCGGGTCGTCCATCTGCTTTTTCTCCTCGTCCTCGTCCACCTCGACTTCCCACCACTGGTGGGGTCGCAGGGGGCGGAGGGAGCCAACCGGATCGGGGCGCTGGGCGGCGTTGGCGATGGTGTCGGCGAGCGCGAGCATCCGCGGCGCCGTGGTGGGGTTGCAGCCCTCGCCCTCGCGCACCTCGAGGACGGCGACACCGGCCTCGGGGCCGGCCCGGGCCTGCGTCGAGATCTCCACCTGCTCGGGGACGGACTTGAACGTGGCACGATCGGCCTCGGTGGCCTGCTTCAAAAAGTCGGCGCCTCGCCCCAGCTCCCCGGCGCAGATGGCCTCCGCCGCCTTCTTGTAGAGTTGCGCCGGCGCCGCCCAGCGCCCCGGCTCGGGGAGCATCACCCCCTTCTCGCCGCGGAGCAGCCGACGGTACCAGTCGGCCCGGTTGCGCATGGCGCGCATCTCGGCTTGCTGCGCCAGTTGGATGGCCTGGAGGCGCTCGTGGACCAGCGCGAGGAGCGCGTCGCGGAGCTTGTCATTGCCGGCGATCTTGCCCTGGAGCGCGTCATTCCCCAGCGCCTTCCCGAGCCGCCGCAGCTGCTGCGCGTCGGCCTCGCGCAGGGCCTCACGTGCGCTCGCGCTCACGACGCGGGTGGCGCGATCCGTGGTATTGGCGGCACGGCGTTGGCGCGGCATGGAAAGAAGTTATCGCCAACCGACCGGGGCGCGATACTCT
>VGRE01000131.1 GCA_016875435.1 Deltaproteobacteria bacterium
AATGCCGTCGGGGCAGGGGAGCCGGCGCGCCGCCCTTCCGCTGCACGCGCTGGACGAGCTTGCCCATCTTGCAGGGCATGTAGAACTGGTAGAGCCCTACGCCAGCATCCCCGCAAAACTCTCCCCCTCCGGCGCCTCCACCCCGAGCCACGCCGCCACCGTGGCCCCGGCGTCGGCCAGCGAGCGCCGAGTGCCCAACTCCACCCTCCCGATCCCGCGTCGCCAAGCGAGCACCGGCACGTACTCGCGCGTGTGATCGCTGCCCGGGAAGGTGGGATCGTTGCCGTGGTCGGCCACGATGACCAGTAGATCGTCGTCGCCGAGGGCGGCGCACAGCTCCGGCAGGCGACGGTCGAGCGCCTCGATCGCCCGGGCGTAGCCGAGCGGGTCGCGGCGGTGCCCGTACAGCATGTCGAAGTCGACGAGATTGGAAAACACCAGCCCGCCCTTGCGCTGTTTCACCGCGTCGATGGTCGCCTGTGTGATCGCGGCATTGTTGCCGGCCTTGATCGCCTGGGAGAAGCCCCGGTCGCCATAGATGCTCTTGATCTTGCCGATCGAACAGGTGGGGATGCCGGCCCGCTCCAGCACGTCGATGATGGTGTCGCGGGGCGGCAACACGGCGATGTCGCGCCGGTTCTCGGTGCGGACGTAGGCGCCGCTGGTGCCCAGGAAGGGACGCGCGATCACCCGCGCCACGCCGTGGCGCTTGACGATCTCGAAGGCCGCCTCGCAGATGGCATAGAGCCGCCACAGCGGCACCACGTCTTCATGGGCGGCCACCTGGAACACGCTGTCGGCGCTGGTGTAGACGATGGGCTTGCCGGTGGCCACGTGCTCGTCGCCGAGGCGCTGGATGATCTCGGTGCCACTCGCCGCCACGTTGCCGAGCCAACCCACCGCCGCCGCCTCCTCGAACTCGGCCATCAACTCGGGTGGGAAACCGTCGTAGTAGGTGGTGAAGGGCTCGGTGACGGTGCAACCCGCGATCTCCCAGTGCCCGGCGATGGTGTCTTTCCCAGCGCCGCGCGTGGCCATCTTGCCGAAAGCGCCACCGGTGGCGAGGTCGGCCTGCCCATGCAGCGGGCGAATCGAACAGAGCCCCATCGCGGCGAGGTTGGGCATGACCACCGGGTGGCGCTCGCAGATGTGGCCGAGCGTGTCGCTGCCGGCATCGCCGTACCGGTCGGCGTCGGGCATCGCGCCCACGCCCATGCTGTCGGCGACGACCAGGCAGGCCGTCCGCACCATCAATAACTACCCTTGCTCGTGCCGCCGGTGACGATCACCACGCTCGCGCTGGCGCCGATCCGCGTGGCGCCCGCCGCCAGCATCGCCTGCGCGTCGGCGGTGTTGCGCACGCCGCCGCTGGCCTTCACGCCCATGTCGGGACCGACCACCTGTCGCATCAGCCGGATGTCTTCCACGGTGGCGCCACCGCCGGAGAAGCCGGTGCTGGTCTTCACGAAGGCCGCGCCGGCCGCCTTCGACAGGGCGCAGGTGGCGATCTTCTGCTCGCGGTTGAGCATGTGCGTCTCGAGGATCACCTTCACCGGCCGCCCCTGCGCCGCCTCCACCACGCCCTTGATGTCGTCGAACACGGCGTTGTGGTCGCCAGACTTCAACAGCCCGAGGTTGACCACCATGTCGATCTCGTCGGCGCCGTTGGCGATGGCCTCGCGCGTTTCCGCTTGCTTGGCGCGGGTGGTACACACGCCGTGGGGAAAGCCCACCACGCAGATGGTCATCACCCCGGCGCCCTGGAGCAGTTGCTTGCACAGCGGTACCCAGGTGGTCTGCACGCACACGCTGGCGAACTTGTAGGTGCGGGCTTCCTCGCAGAGCTTCACGAAGTCGGCGCGCACCGCGTCGGGCTTGAGCAGCGTGTGGTCGATACGGCGCGCCACCTCGCCCGACGACACCTGGGCCGGCGCCGAGCCATCGGTGCCGATGCGGTCGGCGCCGTGCAGGTGACGGTCGAGCGCGGCCTGGTCTTGCCAGGTGCCGCGCACCTCGGCCAGCGGGGGAACGGCCTCCATGGTGGACTGGGCGTTGAGCTCCGCCTTCACCCGGTCGGCGATGCGGTTGACGAGGTTTTCCATCTCGGTCGGCATGCGCCGCGCCGTAACCCGCGCTCAGGAGCGGTTCGACACCCCGGCCGAGGCGAAGGTCGCCATCTGGTTCATCACCTTGGCCGCCAGGCGCAAGCTGTCGATCGCCAGCACCGCGCCGGTGCCCTCGCCGAGGCGAAGGTCGAGGTCGTGCAGGGGCTCCTTGCCCATGCTCCGGGCCATCGCCCAGTGGGCGTTCTCCGCGCTCTTGTGCGACACGAGCAGGTAGGGGCGCACGCCCTCGTCGAGCACGCTCGCCACGAGGCCGCCGCAGGTGGAGACGAAGCCGTCGAGCATCACCGGCAGGCCGGCCTCGGCCCCGCCGAGGCACAGCCCCGCGATGGCGGCAATCTCGAGGCCGCCCACCTCGCTGAGGACGGCGATGCCATCGTTCCGGTCGGGCCGTCCCCGGGCGATGGCGGCGTCGATCACTCGCGCCTTGCGGGCAAGGCCGGCGTCGTCGATGCCGGTGCCGCGACCGGCCGTGAGCTTGCCCGGCATGCCGTGTACCGCCGCGAGGCAGGCCGCCGCCGCCGTGGTGTTGCCGATACCCATCTCGCCCGCCCCGATCACCTCGATGCCGTCGGCGGCCGCCGCCCGGGCCATGCGGATGCCGGTGGCGATGGCCGCCTCGGCCTCGCCACGCGACATCGCCGGCTCCACCGCCATGTTCCCCGTCCCCGGGCGCGCGCGCGCGCCGACGAACTTGGCGTGGTCGGTGTCGCGACAAGCCGACAGGTCGCCCGCCACGCCCACGTCCACCACCGCCAGTTCCACGCCGTGGTGACGCGCGAACACGTTGACCGCCGCGCCCCCGGCGAGGAAGTTGCGTACCATTTGCACGGTGACGGCGCTCGGGTAGGGCGACACGCCCTCGGCGGTGACGCCGTGGTCGCCGGCAAACGTGTACAGGCGTGCTCGCGACGGCACGCGAGGGGGACAGGCCCCCTGGATGCCGCTGAGCCACGCGCCCAGGCCCTCGATCTTGCCGAGGCTGCCAGGGGGCTTGGTGAGCTGGTCGAGGTGGGCGCGAGCGGCCGACTCGGCCTCGTGGTTCCAGGGGCGGGGACGGGGGAGTTCCATGCCGGCGGCGCCTATGCCGCCCCGGCGGCGTATGCTGCGGCCGCGTGACCGATGAGCGTGGCGAGTCGAGCGGCTGGGTGCTCGCGACGGCGGTCGCGACGCTGTGGGCGATCGTGCCCTGCCTTCGCCCCCTCCTGGCGGGCGAGCTAGTCGGCAGCCCCTACACCGACCTCTACCCCTCGGCCTGGGGGCTGGCGGTGTTCGCGATGGCGCAGCCGGGTTTTCCACTGTCTACCTCGCTCTTCGGAGCGCCGGAGGGCATCGGCTTCTACTACAGCTCGCCCATCCACGGCTGGCTCGGCGCGCCGCTGTTCCACCTGTTCGGCCCGGTGGTGGCCTACAACGGCACGCTGCTGCTGGCCCGGGCGGCCACGGTGCTCGCCGCGTACGGCTGGCTCCGCTCGCTCAAGCTAGGCGTGCTCCCGGGCCTCGGCGGCGCGATGGTATACGGCGCCTCGCCCTTCTTCCACGGCTACACCGTGGAGGGCATCGTGGAGGGCATCGACGGCTGGGCGCTGCCGCTCTGGGCGTGGATGCTGTCACGACAGCACACCATTCGCGCCGGCCTCGCGCTCTTCCTCTGCATCTTCTCGTCCTGGTACCTCGGCATGGTGGCCTGCGGGCTCGCGGCGCTGTGGGGTCTCACCGACCGGCGCGCGCGCTACTCGCTGGGCCTGGGGCTGGTGCTCGCGCTGCCGTTCCTCTGGGCCTTCGCGGGGGCCTTCGGCGGCAACGAGCCGCTCGACGACGCGGTTCGGCTCGCGATGTCGGCCCAGCTGGCCATCCCCACGCCCAACGTGGCGTCGCCACCGAGCCCCTTCGCCATCAACACCTACCTGGGCTTCTCCACGGTGGCGCTCTCGCTCCTCGGCCTCCGGGCCCGGCCCATGCTGGGGCTGTCAGCGCTCGCCTGCCTCGTGCTCTCCACCGGCCGCGGGCCGTGGTGGGATCTCCCGGTGTTCGAGATGGTTCGTTTCCCCTACCGCTGGCACGCCGGCACGCTCCTGTGCCTCGCGCCGCTCGTGGCCCACGCCGCCTCGCGAGTGCCGTGGCTCGGGTTCGTCCCGTGGCTGGAAGGGCTGTTGCTCTCGCCCATCTCTGTGCTCGTCCCCGGCGCCCCGGTCGATGTCCCCGCCCTCTACGACCGTGTCTCCGGCCCGGTCCTACTCGAGCTTCCCGGCCCCTACGGCACCGCGCCGGGCGAGCGCAACCTCTCGCGGCCCCGCGCTCGCTACTACCTGTGGGCGCAACTGACGCACGGCGCCGCCTCGCCCTGGAGCCTCGACTTCAACGGCATCGCCCACCCCGACGAGCGGCCCATCGCCTCGCTGCTCGCGCCCTTGCGCTGCCTCGACACCGCGCAAGTCAAGCTACGCGGCGCCTGCGACGAGTCGCCCAATTGGCAAGCGCTGCGCGCCGCCGGGGTGACACAAGTGATGGTGCATGGCGATCAGCTGGCCGACACCGAGGAGACCGCGCTGCGACAGTCGCTGGAGGCTGCCGGTGCCGCGCCGCTCGGCACCGAGGGCCCGCTCAGCCTCTGGTCATGGTAATGGGGCGTTTTACCGGCCTGCGGGCGAACCGACGCCTCGCTGAACGCGGCGCGCGGTCCGCCGAGAGAAGGCGAGCAACGGGAAGATCAACAAGGGGACGGTGGCCGCGCACCCCACCCCGTTGGGTTCCTCCGGGTTGCCGTCGGCCACGAGCCCCGGGGCCTCGTCGCCGGGGTTGTCGACCGGGCCGTCGTCCATCTCCGAGGCGATCTCCACCTCGGGCGCGTAGGACTCGATCCAGTCGATCACCGTGGTGGCGCGCACGCTCCCCATCGACCCGCCCTCGCAGCCCGACACCCAGCTCATCACGCCCGCCACGGCGTAGTCGCCGGTCACCGAGTGAACCCGGAAGAGGGGACCGCCACTGTCGCCAAGACAGCCGTTGGCGCTGCCCTGGGCATCCTCGGAATAGATGAAGGTGTCATCGACCTTCGACAACTCCACGTCGGCGGTACGCTTGACGAGCTCCCCGCTATGGTCCGACCACCCGCTCGCCCCGAAGCCGACGATCGTGTAGGCGCGGCCGTAGTCGTCGGCCTGCGAGGTGCTGCCGGTGTAGATCGCGGCGGTGGGCTCGCTCCGCGCGGCCGGAAGCTCGAGGAGAGCCACGTCGAACTCGCTGGTGTTGGGGTCGTAGTCGGGATGGTACACTAGGCCCAGCGCCTCGTCGGTGTTGCGACTGTTGCTTTCGTCCCAGTCGTCGACGAAGGCAACATAGGCGCCAGAGGGCGCGAAGCTGCTGGAGGGGTACACGCAGTGTGCGGCGGTGAGCACCCAGCCGGGGTCGACGAGCGTGCCGGTGCAGGTACCGAGCAAGTAGTCGTCGTCGTCCACGAGCAAGACCAGCACCACCTCGTCCCAGCCGGTGGTCTCGCTGCCCCCGGTGATCGGGGGTGGCGCGGCCGCCTCGGCGGGCGCCCCGGCCGGGAGCAGCGCCGCGAGGATCACCGGCGCCGGCGAGCTCCGAGGGCGGCGATCACCGTGGCCACCAGGCCCATCGCGGCGGGCCCGCTCTGGCAGCCAAAGCCGGAGTCGGCGCTCACGTCGAGGTAGCCGCTACCGTCGTCGTCGTCGTCGTCGCTCGCATCGTCATCGCCGTTGCCGTCGCCCGTGTTGTTCGTCACGTCCTCGTCGCCGGGATCGGGCTCTTCCTCGGGCTCTTCCTCGGGCTCTTCCTCGTCGGTGCTGAGCGTGTAGTCCGTGGTGTACCCGTCGATCCAGTCGAGGTGGGCGTCGATCCGGGCCGAGCCGAGGTAGCCGCCCTCGCAGCCGCTCACGAAGTCCATCACCCCGGCCACGGCATAGGTGCCGTCTTCGTAGAGTCGCATCATCGGGCCGCCGGAGTCGCCGTAGCAGGCGTTCTGGTCGTCTTCGGGATCGTAGGTGTAGAGCAGCAAGTCCTCGTAGTCGTAGAGGGGCACGTCGGCCACGCGCTTCTTCGGGTTGGACGAGGCGTCGTTCTCGCTGGTGGAGCCAAAGCCCACGAGGCGGAAGTCCTCGCCCCGGTCTTGCCGCGAGAAGCCCTCGCCCGCGATCTTCAGGAACGTGCCCTCCACCTTCTTGGACAGCTTGACCAGCGCGATGTCGTGCTCGCCGGTGCGGCTGTTGTACTCGGGGTGGGGATGCCAGTCGCTGGCGCGCACCACGTCGGACTGGTCGGCCGAGTTCATCGAGTCGGCGAAGATCACGTAGATCACGTCGATCTCGAAGCCACCGCTGTCCTTGACGCAGTGGCTGGCGGTGAGCACCCACTGCTCCGAGATCAGCGAGCCGGTGCAGGTCGCGCCCTGGCGCCCGCTGCTGTCGGTCATGTAGAGGAGCACCACCTCGTCGTAGTCCGAGGTGGTATCACCGTTGACGATGGGGGGCGGCGCAGCGGCGAAGGTCTGGGCGGCGAGCAGGAGCAGCATCAAGTCTCCGTGGCACGGGGAGAGTAGCCGCGCCCAGCCGCCGTTGTTTGTACCGGTTTTGTCAACGCTGGTCGCCGCTCAGCGCGGCAGTCGACCCACCAGCGCGAACTTGAGGTAGCGCCCCTCGGGATGGCCGAGAGCCACCGGGTGATCGGGGGGCTCGGCGCCCTGGTGGAGCCACGCCCAGCCGGCGCCCAGGCCCTCGCGAACCGTCTCCTCCCAGCGCTCGAAGCTCAGGCGTGCCGTGCATGACGAGGTGGCGACGAGGTCGGTCGCGTAGCCGGCAACTTGCCGGTGCAGGCGCTTGTAGGCCCCGCGGGCGGCACTGTCGGCCTCGCGCGCGTGGGTGAGCGAGGGCGGATCGCACACCACGAGGTCGCTCGGCTCACCGGCGAAACTGAAGGCGTCGGTGGCGAGGAACTCGTGCTCGGCCGGGTCGATGCCGTTGAGTCGGAAGTTCTCCCGGGCATCGTCGATGGCGGCCGGGGCGATGTCGACGCTGGTGACACGCCGCGCCCCGCCGAGGGCGGCCGCGACCGAGAAGCCGCCGTTGTACGCGAACAGGTTGACGACCCGACGGCCCGGCGACCAGCTGCGGACGAGGCGCCGGTGCTCGCGCTGGTCGAGGAACAAGCCGGTCTTCTGTCCCTCGCGCACCCGGGCGAGGAGCTTCATGCCGTGCTCGGTGACGATCACCGTGGCGGGAGGTTCGGCGCCCCGCAGCGTCTCGCCGCCCTCGCGATCGTCGACCTTCCCCACCCCGAAACGCCGGTACACGCTGCGGGCGCCGGCATCCACGAGCCGGGCCGAGACCGTGCCCAGGTGGGGCTCCCAGCAACGCGCGTAGAGCTTGAGCACCGCGATGTCGCCGTAGCGATCGACCACCAGCCCGGGGAGCCCGTCGCCCTCGCCGTTGACGAGGCGATAGGCGTCGGTGTCGCGACACACGATAGACCTGCGAGCCGCGGCCGCTCGGATCCGCGTGCCGATGAACTCCTCCACCGACATCGGCTCGCGGCCGAGCACGCGCACCGCGATCGCCCCCTCGTCGCCGATGCCGATGGCCACGCGCTTGCCGCGCCCGTCGACTAGCTCCACCAGCTCGCCCACCCGCGCCCGGCCGTGCACGCCGTCGGGGTACACCCAGGGGTGCCCGCGGCCCACGGGGCCCACGGTGTCGGCGGTGAGCGCGAGTCGTTTCATCGGCCGGGGCGGTATCACCCGGCGCCGACCTGGCGACCACCGATGGCCGGGCCCCCCTAGATCCCGGCAGGTCCGCCCTGCTCCCCCCACGCCGCCGGCCTCCGCGCCGGTGAAGTGCCGCGAATCACCCTCGGGCAACAGTCGCGAGGAACCGCGGGATCACCGTGCCGTACACCGTCGCCGTGGCAGGCCCGAGATCCGCCTCGGGATGGAAGATGACGCCCCAGCTCCGGGCCACCCGGAAGGCCGCCGCGTCGCCGTCGGGACCGGTCGCGAGCACCGGCGCCGGCACGTCGAAGACCCCCCAGCTTCGCTTCTCGTAAGCCGCCGCAGGCCCGAGCCCGTGCAGGAGAGGGTCGCGACCCGACGCGGCGAGCACGCGTAGCGGATACACGCCATCGCGTTCCTCGCGCAGGCGACGGAGGTTGGCGCCGAGCGCGGCGCCCAGCATCTCGCAGCCGTAGCAGATCGCCAGCGTCGGCAAGGCGGCCGCAGCGCGGGCACCTAGCGCCGCGAGCAGGGGTTCCCGCCACGCTCCGGGCTCCAGCGGTGAGCCCGGCCCGCCCCCGAGGATCCACGCGCCGTCGCCGGCGGGAGGCAACTCGCCCCGGGCCCGCACGTCGTACACGCTCACCGGGTGACCGCGCTCGCGCACCAGGCCGACGATCGCCGCCGTGCCCCGGTTGGGGAGCCCCGCGTTGAGGTCGAGGAGGTGGACGTGCATCGCGGCTGCTAGACTATGCCGATGCTCGTCGCGCTGGTCCTCGCCTGCTCCGTGGAGTCGAACGTGAGCGCCACGGAAGACCCGGAGCGCTACGACGAGTACGAGGAGCCCGACCCGCTCACCCACGACGCCGACCACGACGGCACCGTGGACGCGTCAGATTGTAAACCGTACAACTCGGACTTTCACCCCGGCGCCGAGGAGCTGTGCGACGGGCTGGACAACGACTGCGACGGCGACATCGACGAGGGCGACTACGACGAGGACGACGACGGTTTTGACGACCAGGCCGAGTGCTACCTGCTCGACCCCGATGGCAACTGGGACTGCAACGACAACAATGCTGCCGTGTACCCTGGCGCCCGCGAGACGTGCGACTACGTCGACCAAAACTGCGACGGCGACTACGACAACGGCGACTACGACGGCGACGGCTACGACGTGTGCAGCGACTGCGACGACGAGGACCCCTTCGTCAACCCCAGCGCACCCGAGGCCTGCGACGCCATCGACAACGACTGCGACGGCGACATCGACGAGATCTGGGACTTCGACGGCGACGGCTACTCCGAGTGCCAGGGCGACTGCGAGGACGACGACCCCGACTACGGCCCGGGCGCGGCGGAGTCTTGCGACGGGGAAGACAACGACTGCGACGGCCTCGTCGACGAGGACTTCGACCTCGACGCCGACGGCGTGCCGAGTTGCTTCGGCGACTGCGACGACGGCGAGTCGGCGGCGTACCCCGGGGCCGAGGAAGTGTGCGACGGCCTCGACAACGACTGCAACGTGACCACGCTCGAGTACGACGACGCCGACGGCGACGGCTTCACCATCTGCGACGGCGACTGCGACGAGACCAGCGCCGCCGCCTTCCCCGGCGGCACCGAGGCCTGCGACGGGGTCGACAACGACTGCAACGGCTACACCGACGAAGACCCATCCTGCTACGGCTGCACGCCCACGGGCGACTACTACCTGTGCTCCGCCTCCACCGAGTGGGAACTGGCCCGGCAGGCCTGCGAGGCGTTCGGCGGCTCGCTGGTGCTCATCAGCTCCGGCACCGAGAACGACGACGTGGCCGACCTCGCCGAGCGGGCCACATGGATCGGCGCCAACGACATCGACACCGAGGGCGACTGGCTCTGGCCTGACGGCACCAGCGTGGGCTACGACAGCTGGCTAAGCGGCGAACCGGACGACGCCGGCGACCAAGACTGCGTGGTCATCAACCCGTCCGGTCGGCGCGGGGAGTGGGCGGACGAGGATTGTGAATCTGAATATCCCTTCGTTTGCGAGTTCTGAACCGGGTTGCCGCGGTCGCGGAGATGGTTTGGGTCGAGGAGCGAGGATCGACTCTCGAGACTCGATGCTCGACGCCCACGGTTGCTGCGCTCGCTGATCGCCGCCGCAGGCCTGCCGATTCGGCCTACATCGCCTGTCCCCGGATGACATCCGGGATCTCTCGCATGTACGTCCGGATGTACTCGAAGGCCGTGTCGAACTGCGCCTTGGTGTAGTTGCTCCGCGGGTCGTTCTGGTCGCGGCCGGCGTTGGGCTCGACGTGGGCATACAACTCGTCGAGCCGGCCGTCCCAGTCCATCTCCTCGATCATGTCGGCCACCTCGAGGGCCACCGCCTCGTAGCGCTCGGTGCAGGCGGTGGCGCTCCAGCACCAGCGCATCATCGCGCCGTTGCCGTAGAAGATGTTCTCCGACCAGGTGTAGGGATTGTCGAACGTGTAGTCGATCGACGAGGGGATCATGTAGATGAGCCCGTCGTCGGGGTTCCAGTACACGCGGAAGTTGTGCGGCGAGGTGTAGCCGTCCCACTGGCCGATGGCGTTCTCGATCACCCACTCGCGCATCAGGTTGTCGAGGTTGACGTACCGCTCCAGGTCGGCCATCTCGTCTTCCGTCCCCGAGCCGCCGGAGAGGATGGCCGCGATCAACTGGAGCACCTCGGTGTCACACGGGTAGCCCTCCTCGCAGTCCCAGGCGGCGTAGGAACTGAAGTCGCCGTTGGCCTCCCACAAGTAGCCGTCGTCGTTGCCGAACCAGTGGCGCAGGAAGGCGTCGTCGTAGGTCTCCGTGAAGAGGTAGTAGCCCATCAAGTCGTCGTTGACGGAAACGAAGGCGTAGGACGTGCGCGCCGCCGGCACCCCGGCCTCGCGGAAGATCGCGTAGCCCACGTACTCGCGGACGTAGGAGGAGTCCCACACCATGTTGATGAGCGTGAGCTTCTCCAGGTCGCGGTACTTGATGTCGACGTGCTCGTTGAGGTCGATCTTCAGCGAGGCCTTGCCGGTGAAGGCCTGGCGGGTGGCCGAGCCGCGGATGCGAAGGTCGACGGGGCCGAACTCGGTGCCGTTGATGTCGATGTCGGCCTCGACCTCGGCGTAGCTGTTGGCGGTGAGCGAGTTGATCGCGCTCGACGACATGATCAGGTTGATCTGCTGGTCGCCCGAGAGGTCGAAGAGGGTGTCGCCGATGTCGAGTGACTCGCTTGGCGTGTCGCCGTTGGTGCCGCCCGGGGTGCAGTCGATGGTGGGCGCCCACTCGCCGCCGTCGGGGAAGCGCGCCCACGACGCGTCCTCCAGGAACTCGCCGGTGGCGATGCGATCCACAACCACGCCGTCGAGCTTGAGCGTGATCTCGTCGCCGTCGCCATCGAGGGCGAAGGGGGCGTGCAGCCCGCCCCCGAGCGAGGCGTCGGCGTACACCAGCACGAACTCGCCGGGCGCGAGGGTGCTGCCGGCGGTGCCCAGCCAGGGCAGGTCGTTGCCATCGACCAGTTGCAGGCGGCCGTAGTCGATGCTCTCGGCGCTGCCGTTGTAGATCTCGAGCCAGTCGGGGAATGCGCCATCCACGAACAGCGTCGAGGCATTGCGTGTTTGCACCTCGTTGATCACGACGCGGGGGAGGCTTTCCTCGGCGTCGTCGTCGGTGTCGACCGGCTCGGTACCGGTGTCGACCGGCCTGAACTCCACGACGGTGCCCGTGTCTCTCGGGGGGTGGCTGGGGACTGGCTCGAGCACCGACGAGGAGCCCGACGCGGCCTCGAGGGTGGGCGAGCACGCGGCGAGGAGCAGCAGCACGTGCAAATAGT
>VGRE01000132.1 GCA_016875435.1 Deltaproteobacteria bacterium
GCTGCCACCGGCCCGGATGCGAGCGCTGCTCCGCGGGGCGCGCCAAGCGGGGCAGGACGTCGGAGTCGCGAGCCGCGACGTCGTCGAGGCGCAAGGCGTTGTCGCGGCTTGGACGCGAGAGAGAAACTCGCGGGCCTTTCGGCCACCCGGTTAGACCCGCGCCTCCCCGCGAGGCCCGCCGATGTCTGCCCTGGTCGACCGTGTTTCCGACGAGCTGAAGAAGGCGATGCTGGCCAAAGACGCCGGCCGCACCATGGCCCTGCGGATGATCCGCGCCGCGTTCATCGAGCTCGCGAAGGAAGGCAAGGGCGAGGTCACCGACGATCGCTGCCTCGAGGCGCTGCGTCGCCTCAAGAAGCAGCGCGAGGAGAGCATCCAGAGCTACGAGCAGGCCGGTCGTGCCGAGCTCGCCGCCGCCGAGCGCGCCGAGCTGGCCGTCGTGGACGGCTTCCTCCCCCAGCTCGCCGACGAGGCCACCACGCTCGCCTGGGTGC
Organism: Deltaproteobacteria bacterium; assembly: GCA_016875435.1. Classification (GTDB taxonomy): domain Bacteria; phylum Myxococcota_A; class UBA796; order UBA796; family SXON01; genus SXON01. The sequence goes on from VGRE01000132.1 coordinate 495, forward strand.
GCGAGGCGATCGCCGCCAGCGGCGCCACCAACGCCAGGGAGTTCGGCAAGGTGATGGGCGTCTTGATGAAGACCCACAAGTCCGACATCGACGCCGCGCTCGCGCGCACCCTGATCACGCGCGAACTCGTGGGCTAGCGGGTGTTTCGTCGAGTCTTCATCGCCAACCGCGGCGAGGTGGCGGTGCGCGCCGTGCGCACCTGCCTGCGGATGGGCATCACCCCGGTGGTGGGCGTGGCCGACCCCGACGCCAGCGCCCAGTGGTTGCTCACCCCCGGGGTCGAGGTGGCGCGCATCGGCGGCCCCCGCGCCTACCTCGACGCCACCGCGATCATCGACGCGGCGCGGGCGCATCGCTGTGCCGCCGTGTTCCCCGGCTGGGGCTTCCTGTCGGAGAACACCGAGTTCGCCACGCGATGCGAGGCCTCGCGGCTGCGCTTCGTCGGCCCCTCGCCCGACAGCATCCGCCGCATGGGCGACAAGGCGGTGGCCAAGGCCACGATGAAGGCGCTGGGGTTGCCGTTGATCCCGGGCTCCGACGGGCCGGTCGACAGCGCCGAGGCAGCCTGTCGTCTTGCCGACGAGTTCGGCTACCCGGTGTTGCTCAAGGCACGATCCGGCGGCGGGGGGCGCGGCATGCGCCGCGTGGCGAGCGCGGGCGAGATGGCCGCGGCGTTCCAGGAAGCCACCGCCGAGGCCGCCAGCGCCTTCAACGACGGGGCGCTCTACCTCGAGAAGCTCATCGAGGGCGGGCGACACGTGGAGTTCCAGGTGCTCGGCGACCGTCACGGCCACGTGGTGCACCTCGGCGAGCGCGAGTGCTCGGTGCAGCGCCGTCACCAGAAGCTCCTGGAGGAGAGCCCCTCGCCGGCGCTCTCGCCCGCCGATCGCGAGGCGATGGGCCCGATGGTCGCCGAGGCCTGTCGCAAGGCGGGGTACTTCGGCGCCGGCACCGTGGAGATGCTGCGCGACCGGTCCGGCGCGCTCTACTTCATGGAGATGAACACCCGCCTGCAGGTGGAGCACCCGGTCACCGAGATGGTCACCGGGCTCGACCTCGTGGAGCTGATGTTGCGCTCCGCCGCCAACGAGCCCCTGTCGGTCTCGCCCCGTTTTTCCGGGCACGCCATCGAGTGCCGCATCAACGCCGAAGACGACCAGTTCCGGCCCGTCCCCGGGCTGGTGTCGCGACTGGTCTTGCCCGAGGGGGAGGGGATCCGGGTCGACACCTACCTCCACGAGGGCGACAAGATCCCGCCGCAGTACGACTCGATGGTGGCCAAGCTCATCGTCCACGCCCGCACGCGTGCCGGGGCGATCGCGCGGATGGAGGCGGCGCTGGCGCAGATGGTGGTGGAGGGGGTGCCCACGAGCGTCGGCATCCACCAGAAGATCCTCGCCTCCGCGCGCTTTCGCTCCGGCGACTACGACACCACCTCGCTCCCCGAGATGCTGGCCGCGCCGTGAGCCCTCGCGTGCCGCTGCTGGTCACCTTCGTCGTCGCGATGGCGTGGCGCCTGTTCATCCTCTACCAGTGGCCCACCGCCTACTCCTTCGACGGCTACCAGCGCTGGGCCGGTCGCGAGCACATCCTCGTGCAAGACTGGCTGCCGGCCACCCAGGTCATCATCTGGGCGGTTGCGAAGCTCGGCGGGGGCATCCACGCGGGGCGCATCGTGATGTCGACGGTCGCGGCGCTGGCGGCGGTGATGGGTGGCGTCCTGGCGCAGCACTTCGCTCGACAGCGCTGGGGCGAACACGGCGCGGCGGTGGCGGGGTGGGCGATGGTGGTGGCCGGCGTGTTTGGCCCCTGGGGCAGCTGGGGGACGGTCTTCTACCAGGAGTCCACCTTCCTCCTGGTGTTGTTCTCGGGGCTGGCGCTGGCGCTCCAGGGACACCTGCGCGCGGCCGACCTGGTGATGGGGTGCCTCGGCCTCGTGCGCTACGAGGGCTGGCCCTGCATCCTGCTCTACATCGCGTGGCGACGGCAGCTGGGCGCGGCGGTGGCGCTCTGGGGCGTGTTCACCTGGCTCGCCATCCGCGGCGCGGGCCTGGAGGGCTACCACGCGAGCCCGGTGAACTTCGCCGATTGGGAGGGCCTCGGCGAGCGCTTCGACTGGAAGGCCTACCGGCACGACCTCGGCAACCTCCTGTACCGGGTGGCCTTGTCCGGTTCGCTGTTCTGGACCCTCCTGGGCGGGCTCGGCCTGTGGGTGAGCCGCGGCCTGCGCGGGCCGGGACTCCTCGCCCTGATCTACCTCACGCAAGTGGCGGCCACGCTCGCGTGGCTGGCTGGGCTCGAGGTGAGCACCTCGCGGATGCTGGTGGTCCCCACGGGCCTAATGCTGGTGCTCGGGGCCACGGCGGTGGCCTACCTCGAGACGAGGGTGCCCCGGGTGCTGGTGCCGGTGGGTCTGGCCATCACGCTCGCGGTCCACGTGAGTGACGGCGGTCGGCGCGCCAAGGTGGAGAGCGGGCGGGTGATGAAGGAGCGGGGCGCCGTGGCCCTGATGGAAGACTGTCCCGGCTGCACCTGGTGGGTGCTGCCGCGCCGCAAGATGGGCACGCGTGAGCGTCACGACGGTTGCGAGGTGATCCAGGGTGTCACCGACATGCGCCACGGCGAAGAGTTCTACTGCGCGCCCTGGGTGGAGCCCCAGCAGGCGATGCGCCTCTACTCCAGTTGCTCCGGCACCCTCCGGTGGGACGGCGGCAAGCGCGAGTACGTGATGGAGCGCCACCTGCCGGGGGGCAGCGCCTCGCCGCCCGAGATGCCGGCCGACGACCCAGGCACCGGCGGCGACGGCGGGGAGGAGTAGCGCTTGGCCGGGCGCCTCAAGTCAGTGACGGCCGCGGTGCTCCACGCTCTGGTGCTCGCCTTCGCCTGGCGCGCCTTCCTCGTGTACGCCTACCCGGGCAACTACGCCTTCGACGGCTTGCAGCGCTGGGCCGGTCGCGAGCACGTGCTGGTGCAGAGCTGGTTGCCAGCCTTCCAGGCGGTGCTCTACGCCTGCGACCGGATCGGCCTGACGCTGGCGGAGTCGCGGACGGTGCTGGCCGCCGTGGGCGCGCTCGGCATCGCGCTGGCCACGGCCCTCGCGGGACGCCTGGGCGGCTGGAAGGCGGCCTGGGCCTTCGTGCCCTTCGCGCTCTACGGGCCGCACGCTTGCTGGACGATCGCACCCTACCAGGAGGGCGTCTTCCTCGCCGTGGCCACCGGCGCCCTGTTGCTGGCCACCTACGAGCGCTGGTTTGTCGCCGACCTGTTGATGGGACTCACGGGTCTGGTCCGCTACGAGGGCTGGCCCTTCGTCGCGGTGTGGATCTTGTGGCGTCGCGACCCTCGCGCGCTCCTGTCGCTCTGGGGCATCGCGCTGTGGCTGGGCGGCAAGTACGGCCTGCACTGGACGGGCTACAAGGCCTCGCCGGTCGACATTCGCGACTGGGAAGGCATGTTCACGCGCTTCTCGCCGGCGATCTTCCTGCGCGACACCGGCTACAACATCGAGCGCACCTGGGACAGCGGGGCCTTCTGGTGGATCGTGGGCACGGTGGTTGGCGCGCCGCTGGTGGCGGCGCGGTGGAAGCGTCTCCTGTGGGCCTGGCTAGGCGTGCAGATCGCCATCACCTGCGCGTGGATGATCGCGCTCGAGCGGTCGATGTCGCGGATGATGGTGGTGCCGGTGATGCTGCTCGCGCCGATTGGCGCGGTGGGCTTCGTCCGGTCGTGGGAGGTGGCGTGCCGCGAGGCCGAGCCCTCCGGCCGCATCGAGCGCCTCGCCGCCCGGGTGGGCGTCCGGGGGGTGATCGGCGTGTTGCTCCTCCTGCTCGGCATGATGGTGTTCGATGGCTGGTGGCGGGTGCGGCGGGAGATCGCGGGGAATCACTGGGAGCGGGCCGCGCTGCGGCTGATGCAGCGTTGCCCGGACTGCACGTGGTGGGTGGAGCCGCGCGCGAACTTCGGGCCGCGCAAGCGGCACGACGGCTGCGAGGTGATCCAGGGGGTGAGCGACCTGCGCCACGGGGTTCACTTCTACTGCGCTCCCTGGGTCGATCCCGCCGAGTCCGAGGCCCTGCAATCGAAGGCCACCAGTCGCGTGCGGTGGCAGGAGGACAAGCTCTCCTACATGGTTTGGCGTACCTGGACCGGGCAGGACGCCGGCGGCGACGCCGCGGAGCCCGGCGCCGGCGACGAGGGGGGAGGGGACGGCGGGTAGCGGCGCCCGGCCTACAGGCCGACCACGCCCACCACCGCGCGGTTGCCCGCCCGCGCCGCCACCACCACCTTCATCGAGGTCGTGAGGTACAGGTCGACATCGTCGACCGCGGCCAGATCGGTGTCCAACTGGAGCTCGTTCATCGCGCCGGGCCTGCCCCAGGCCAGCCAGGGCTCGCCGCTGCCGTCGGCGTACACCACGTAGGCGTTGCCGGCTGCGCCCACGGTGATGTCGACCGCGGTGGCGCCGCCGCCCGAGAGGCGCTGGGTGGAGCCGTCCACCTGCGCGAGCACCCCCCTGCTCCCCTCGGCCACCGCGAGCGCCCTCTGGCCCAAGCTCGCCTCGGTCTCGATGTCGTAGGCGGTCCACCCGGGGTCGGCGCCATCGTACGCCAGCCCGGCCTCGTCGAAGTACTTGTACACCAGCGTCCGGTTGTTGCCCGGCTGCCCCGCCAGGATCTCCTCGGCAGCGAGGTCGAGCACGCAGGCCGTGCTGTCGGCGTCGCTGGCGTCGTCGCCCGACACGTCGGTGTTGCCCAGGAAGCCGTCGGGGGTGGCGTGCATCCACGTGAGGAAGCCGAGTTGCTCGTCGCAGCCCACCACGTGCAGTGACCCGTCGCCGCCGGCGGTGAGCTCCACGTCGGCGAAGGGCTTGCTGGTGGGGTAACTCCAGCCCGTGCCCCGGAAGAGACCGGTGGAGGCCTGGTACACGTCGACCAGCAGGTAGCGCGTGCTGCCGTACTGGAGGCCGTAGGCCCAGGCCTGGTAGTCGTCGTCGGCCCAGAAGTCCATGCCGCCCTGGATCTCGTAGTCGCTGCCCCAGTAGTAGCTGGACATGCCCACCGACCCGGCGGAGGGCTCGTCGGCGGAGAGGTAGTGGGCCAGGCCCGCCGCGGCGTAGATCGTGCCCGACTCCTCGTAACTATCAGCCATGAAGGCGATCATCACGTAGGCCGAGTCGCCGGCGATCCGCGGCCCCTGCAAGCCCGAAGCGCTCGACAGGTCGAGCAGCGAGAAGCGGAAGCCGTCCGGGTCGCCGTTGCAGTCGCCGTCGATCCCGTCGTCGAGCGTCTCCTCGGCGAGGCTGGAGACGGTGGGGTCCTCGTCGTCACAGTCGTCACCCGCGCCCCCGGGGACGGGATCGCCATCGCCGTCCTGGTCGAAATCGTCGTCGCCCGCGCAGTCGCCGTCCAGCCCGTCGTACCAGGTCTCGGGGGCGCCGGGGTACACGTCGGCGCGGGTGTCGAGGCAGTCGTCACCGCCGATCTCCGCCGCGAGGAAGCCGTCGTGGTCCTGGTCGTAGTCGCTGTCGCCCAGGCAGTCCTGATCGACGCCGTCGTACCATACCTCCGCGGCGCCGGGGTAGACGGTCGCGTCGTCGGGGACGCAGTCATCGTCGTCGGGCCAGCCGTCGCCGTCGCTGTCGAGCGGCTGGGGTTCGCCGGTGTCGACGGTGTCTTCCGGAGGGTCGTTGTCGTCGCCCGTGGGATCGCCGGTGTCGACCTCGACCTCGGGCCTGCCCTTCAGGGCTCCGTAGGGGTCGGAGCAGGCGACGAGAAGGAGGAACACGACTGGCGACTATACGTCGAGTTCGTCGAACTCGGCGCCTGACTCCATGATCGCCTGGTAGCGGGGGGCGGCGTCTTTGCCCATGAGATCGGCGAACATCTGGTCGGTGGACTGGTGCTCACCGGCGGGAATGGTCACCTTGAGCAGCCGACGCTTGCGCGGGTCGAGAGTGGTGTCGAAGAGCACCTTGGGCGGCATCTCGCCGAGGCCCTTGAACCGCGTGACCTCGGGCGAGGCGCGCGGCGGCAACTTCTTGAGCACGCGCGCCTTCTCGGCGTCGTCGGCGGCCCAGTGAGTCTGTTGTCCCACGTCGATGCGGTACAGCGGCGGCTGGGCGAGGAACAGGTGACCGGCTTCGATGAGCCCGGGGAGGTAGCGGTAGAAGAAGGTGAGCAGCAGCGTGGCGATGTGGTGCCCGTCCACGTCGGCGTCCATCAGCAGGATCACCCGGTGGTAGCGCAGCCGATCGCCGTTGAAGTCCTTGCCGATGCCGCAGCCGAGCGCGCTCACGATGTTGGAGAGTTCCTCGTTCTCCATCAGCTTCTTGAGCGAGGCCTGCTCGGTGTTGAGCACCTTGCCGCGCAGGGGCAGGATGGCCTGCGTCTCGCGATCGCGGCCCTGCTTCGCCGAGCCGCCGGCGCTGTCGCCTTCGACGATGAACAGCTCCGACTCGCGCGCGTCGTTGCTGGAGCAGTCCGCCAGCTTGCCCGGGAGGTTGAGCCGGTTGTTGACCGGCGACTTGCGACGGACTTGATCTTCCGCCGAGCGCGAGGCGAGGCGCGCCCGCGCTGCCTGGACCACCCGGGTGACGACAATGTCGGCCACCGTCCGGTTGTGGTTGAGGAACTGCTCCAGGGATGTGCGCACGGCGTTTTCCACCGCGCCGCGCATCTCAGGGTTGTTGAGCTTCTCCTTCGTCTGGCCCTGGAACTGGGGCTCGGCGAGGAACACCGAGCTGACACACACCACGCCCTCGCGGATGTCTTCGGCTGCGAGCGCGATGCCCTTGGGCTGCAGCGAGTGGGTGTCGATGTAGTTGCGCACGGCCTTGGTGATCGCGTCTTTCGCGCCGGTCTCGTGGGTGCCGCCGTTGCTGGTGGGGATGCCGTTGGCGTAGGAGCTGAACAGCTCGCGGGTGCCATCGGTCCAGCACAGCGCCACCTCCACCTTCACGCCGTTTTCCTTGCAGACGTAGAAGGGCTCGGGAACGATGGGCGTACGACCTGTCTTCCTCGCCAGCGCCAGCGCCCAGTCGCGGATGCCGCCATCGTGGCGGAACTCCTCGTAGCTGCCGCTGATCTCGTCGCGGAACAGGATGCGCAGGCCCTTTTGGATGTAGGCGATCGTCTCTAGGCGCTCGCGCACGCGGTCGCTCTCGAAGGCGAGGTCGCCGAAGGTGTCGGGGTCGGGGCGGAACTTGATGGTGGTGCCGGTGCCGCGCGCCTCGCCCACCTTCTCCAGCTGGCTGCGCGGCTTGCCGCGGCGGAAGCTCTGCCGGTACTCGATCCCGCCGCGCTTGACGGTGGCCACCATCTCCTCGGAGAGCGCGTTCACCACGCTGGAGCCCACGCCGTGCAGCCCGCCTGACGCGGCGTAGGCCTTGCCCTCGAACTTCCCGCCTGCGTGCAGGGTGCAGAGGATCACTTCGAGCGCCGGGCGCTTGGCGGTGGGATGCATCTCCACCGGGATGCCGCGGCCGTTGTCGCTGACGGTGGCGCTGCGACCATCGGCGTGCAGCGTGACGCTGACGCTGGTTGCGTGCCCGTTCATCGCCTCGTCGATCGAGTTGTCGACGATCTCCCAGAGCAGGTGGTGGTAGCCCTCCACGCCGGTGCCGCCGATGTACATCGCCGGGCGCTTGCGCACCGGCTCGAGGCCCTCGAGCACCTGGATGGTGGACGCGTCGTACGTGGTGCTGGCCATGGTCTAGGCCTCCCCCTCGGTGGCGGGCTTGCCGAGCGCGATCTCGGCCGGCCGCTTCCAGGTGGCGAAGTAGCCTCGGCGGAAGAGCTGATGCCCTCGCGCCGCGCGATCACCGGCGTAGGCGCGCGGGGCCACCACCTCGGCGCGGCCGAGGGCGGTGAGCACGGTGGGGCCGTTGTTCTTGTCGGCGGAGAGCTCGAAGGCGAGCACGCTGTCGTCGTCGCGCAGCTTCATCGCCATCACGCCCTTGCCGGCGCCCTTGAGCGGCTCGACCTGCGCCACCGGGAAGGCCAGCACGTTGCCGAGCGTGCTCGCGATGCAGGCGTGCTCGGTGCCGTCGCTGGGGTAGGCGGCGACCACCGCGTCGCCCTGCTCTTCCAGGCGCATCACCGTGCGGCCGTTCTTGTTGCTCGCCTCTGCGATCATCGCCGTGGGCAGGCGGACCACCTTGCCCTGTCGCGACACGGCCATCCAGTAGGGGGGTGGCGGGTCGGCGTCGGACTCGCCCGCGGCGGGCAGGTAGCGCACGTCGTGCGACACCACCCCCACGATCCGCTCGCCATCGGCGAAGTTGAAGAATCGCTGGATGGGGTCGCCGTAGCCGGTCGTGGCGGGGATGGCGTCGACGCGCAGCGTGTAGGCGGCGCCTTGCGACGTGACCACCGAGAGCGTGCTCCTGGTGGTGGCCCGCATCGCCCAGCCGATGCTGTCGCCCTCGCGCACCCGCACCTTGTCGACCCCGGTGACGGTGACTTGCCGCTTGATCCAGCCGTCGCGGGTGACGATCACCACCGCGTCCTCCGCCACCAGGTAGGCTTCCTCGGAGTACACCACGCTGCTGGGCTCGGTGGCGAGGCGGGTCGTGCGCGGCTGTCCGTACTGCTGGCGGATCTCGCCTAGCTCGGTGCGCACCACCTCGCGCAGGGCCTCGCGGCTGGCGAGGATCGCGGCCAGCTTGTCGGCCGCGGCACACTTCTCGCCCAGCTCCTCCTGGATGAGCAGGATCTCCAGCTTCGCCAGCCGGTAGAGCTTGAGCTCCAGGATCGCCTCGGCCTGCACGTCGTCGAGGCCGAAGCGGCGGATCAGCTTCTCGGCGGCGTCGCGCTTGCCCTCGCTGGCGCGGATGATCTTGATGGCCTCGTCGAGGCAGTCGAAGATCTTGGCGAAGCCCTCGAGCACGTGGATGCGCTCGCGCAGCTCGGCCAGCTCAAACTCGGTTCGGCGCCGCACGGTTTCCACGCGGAAGTCGAGCCAGAGCATGAGGATGCGCTTGAGATCGAGCTTCTCGGGGGCGGTGGCATCGGGCTGATCCGACGGGACCAGTGCCGTCATGTTCACGTGGATGGGCTCTTCCAGGCGGGTGTGCTTGTAGAGGAAGGCCATCGCCGCCTCGGCGTCGTCGGCGCCGCGCAGCTCGAGCACCACGCGCACCACGTCGGTGCTCTCGTCGCGCACGTCGGTGAGCTGCGGGACCTTCTTCTCGGCGATGAGCGCGCCGATGTTCTCCACGAGCTTCGCCTTGTTCACGCCGTAGGGCACCGCGTCGATGACGACGAAGTGTTTGCGCCCTTTCTGCTCGCGCTCCCAGGTGCCGCGCACGCGCACCTTCCCCGATCCCAGCTCGTAGATCTGTCGCAGGTCGTCGGCCGAGGTGACGATCTCGCCGGCGGTGGGCAGGTCGGGGCCCTTCACCTTCTTGCAGAGCTGGGCCACGCTCGTGTCGGGGTTCTCCAGCAACGAGAGGCAGGCGTCGATCACCTCGCGCAGGTTGTGCGGCGGGATGTTGGTGGCCATGCCCACGGCGATGCCCTCGCTGCCGTTGACCAGCAGGTTGGGGAACTGCGCGGGAACGACGACGGGTTCCATCGTCTGCCCGTCGTAGGTGGGCCGCATGTCGACGGTCTTTTTCTTGAGCTCCGACAACAGCTCCACCGCGATCGGCCGCAGCTTGGCCTCGGTGTAGCGCATGGCGGCGGGGTTGTCGCCGTCGATGCTACCGAAGTTGCCCTGGCCGTCGACCAGCGGGTGGAGCAGCGAGAAGTCTTGCGCCATCCGGCACATCGCCTCGTAGATCGCCGAGTCGCCGTGGGGGTGGTACTTCGCCATCACCTCGCCCACCACCGCTGCCGACTTGCGATAGCGGCCCTCGGGCGCGAGGTGCAGGTTGTGGTGCATCGCGTAGAGAATTCGGCGTTGTACCGGCTTCAGGCCGTCGCGCAGGTCGGGCAGGGCGCGGGACTTGATGACCGAGAGGGCGTACTGGAGGTAGCGGCTGCGCGCCGCCTCCGCCAGGGCGAGAGGGGAGATCGTCGTTTCCATCATGGGGCCGGGGCAGGCGAGGCGACGGGAAGGTCGCCCGGAGGGGGAACCCGGTATATCACGAGCCGCGCCCCAACGACGAGATCACGTGGAGAACATCGCGCATTCGCTCTGCGGCTGGCGGCTGTCGCAGCTCGGCTTCGCTCGAGCGGTGGGCCCGCGGGGCTGGGTGGTGGGCGTCGTGGCCGCCAACCTGCCCGACATCGACGTGCTGCACTACCCGGTGGACTACGACGTGGCGAACTGGTACCACCGCGGGATCACCCACTCCTTCCTCGGCTGGCCGTGGATGGCGCTGGTCGGCGCGTGGTTTTCGCGACGCTTGCTGGGCACCGGCACCTACGCCGACCACGGTAAGCTCTGGACCGCCGGGCTCTTGTCCCACGCGTTGATGGACTGGCCCACCACCTGGGGCACGCTGCTCTGGTGGCCGCTCTCCGACGTGCGCTTCGGCCTCGAGTGGCTCTTCATCGTCGATCCCGCGTACTGGCTCGCGCTGGGGCTCTTGCCGCGGCTGTTGCGACACTGGGGAGCGGCCGCGGCGGCCCGCGCTGGGTTCCTGGCGCTCCTCGGCTGGGCGTCGTTCGCGGCGATGATGAAGGAGCAGGCGGCCATGCAGGCGCCCGAGCCGGTGCGCACCTTCCCGGCGCCGCTCGCCCCCCTGTTCTGGACGGGGATCGCCGCCGACACAACCAGCGAAACACGACGATACTTTCTCACGCCATGGTCTGTTGAACCGGCGGGTTCGTTCACCTCGAACGCGGGCCGATACATCGACTGCATCCGCGCCGATCCGCGCGGCGAGCGCGACCAGTGGCAGGCCGTGGCCCCGGTTGTCACCGAGCAGGCCACGGTCGCGGGAGTGACGCGCGTGGTGGTGAGCGACCTCGCTTTCACGAGTTGGGCCGACCCCGACAGCTTCCGATTCAGCCGCAGCTACGTCGTCAGCGACGATTGCCGCGTGGTGGACCGCCGCGCGCGGTAGCGGATTTTCGCGCTACGGTGTCGAACACCCAGATGCTCATTCTATTCCTCGCTGGTTGCCTACCTGATCGGATCGTGGACTAGTGCGGCGACGACGTGACGCGCGCGCGCATCCTGGAACTCGCGGTGTACCGTTTCGCCGCCGTGG
>VGRE01000133.1 GCA_016875435.1 Deltaproteobacteria bacterium
CCCCACGCTGGCCGGCGCGCAGGCCGCCACCGGGGCGCTGCTCGACGCGTGCACCGCCTGGGACGCGGCCGCCGCGTCCGGTGCCGACCCTGCCGCCGCCAAGGCCAACGCCCAGGCGGCGTGGTGGGCCGCGATGACCGCGTGGCAGGCGGCGGAGGTGATGTCGATCGGCCCTGCCGCGTCTTCGCTCACCGCCCTCGGCGGCGAGAGCCTCCGCGACGAGGCTTACTCGTGGCCGAGCGTCAACCGCTGCCGCGTCGACCAGGAGACCGTCTACGAGAATTACGCCGAGGAGGGGTTCTTCGACGAGAGCCTCGTCAACGTCTACGGCCTCGACGCGCTCGAGGTGCTGCTGTACTCGCCCGGCGGCGAGAACGACTGCCCCGGCCAGGTCGACATCAACGCCGATGGCAGCTGGGACGCGCTCGGGGTCGACGGCGTGGAGCGCAACCGCGCCGCCTACGCGCTGGCGCTGGCCGCGCACCTGCATGGCACCGTCTCCGACCTCGCCACCCGCTGGGACCCCGCCGCGGGCAACTTCGGCGCGCAGCTCGCCACGGCCGGCGAGACGGGCTCCATCTACGAGAGCCCGCAGCTCGCGCTCAACGGGGTGTTCGACGCGCTCTTCTACCTGGAAATCACCGTGAAGGACCGCAAGCTCGGCTATGCGCTCGGCACCGGCGCCTGCGCCTCGGAGAGTTGCCTCGACGACATCGAGTCGCCCCTCGCCGGCGGTTCGAGCGCCTGGATCGCCGAGAACCTCGCCGCCTTCGGCACCCTCTACGCTGGTGCCGAGGGCGCGGGCATCGACGATCTCCTCGTCTCGATCGGCGAGGACGACCTCGCCGCGGCGGTCGACGACGCGCTCGCCGGGGCCAAGGCCTCCGCCCTCCCCGCGCCGCTCGACGCCAGCGACCCCGCGAGCGTGCAGGCGCACTACGACGCGGTAAACGTGCTGACCGACCTGCTCAAGGGCGACATCGCCACCGCGCTGGCGCTGCAGGTTCCGACCGAGGCGGCTGGTGACAACGACTGAGCTCTGGGGGGTGCTGTCCCCGGTGCTGCACGCGCTGGTCGAGCCCCTGTCGAGCCCCGCGAGCCGCACCTACGCGCCGAGCCTGCTGGTGGCGGCGCTCGTGGCCCTCGCGGTGGAACGCCGTCGCGCCGGCCGGGGCTGGACCTTGCGCCGCGCGCTCGGCGCACACCTCTGGGGCGAGGTCTCGGCGCGACTGGACGTGCAGCTGCTCGCGGTGCGGCAGTTGCTCCGGTTCATCGGGCTGCTCGAGATCGGCTCCGCGCTGGGGCTGGCGCTCGCGATCGTCCGCGGACTCGACCACGCGCTCGGGCGGCCGGCCACGCCGTCGCTGCCCGTGCCGCTGGTGATCGCGATCTACTCGTCGCTGCTCTTCATCGTCGGCGACCTCAGCCGCTTCCTGCTCCACCGCGCCGCGCACCGCGTTCCCTGGCTGTGGAGTTTCCACAAGGTGCATCACTCGGCCACGGTGTTGACGCCCTTGTCCTTCCACCGCATCCACCCCGTCGAGTCGCTGCTCTTTCAGCTTCGCGGGGTGCTCGTCACCGGCACCCTCGCGGGGCTCGCGTACTGGCTCTGGCGTGGCCACGCTACCGTGCTCTCCGTGCTCGGTGTCGAGGCGGTCGGCTTCGCGTTCAACCTCGCGGTCGGCAACCTGCGGCACAGCCACGTCTGGCTCCCCTTCCCTGCGGCCCTGGAGCGCTGGTTCTTGTCTCCCGCCCAGCACCAGCGCCACCACGGCGCCACCTGGGCCGAGCATGAGAGCAACTACGGCACCTGGCTCGCGGTCTGGGACCGACTGGGCGGCAGCCTCCGCCCCTCCGGCGACCGCCCGCCGGAGCGTCTCGGCCTTGGCCCCCGCGAGTCCAACCACGTCCAGGAACTCTGGTCTGCGCTCGTCGATCCCTTCCGGGAATCGGCCCGCCGGCTGCGCGGGGGGCGACGCGGCCGCGCGCTCGCCGCCGCGGGCCTGCTCGCCAGCTGGTCCGCCCGCGCTGACGACGCGCCGCCCCCGGCCGACTCCGGTGACGACCTCGACACGCCGGGCGAGAGCATCATCGTCGAAGGCAGCCGCGCGCCCACCCCGACCGGCGCGGCGCACGAGATCGGCGCCGAGACGCTCGAGCGCGACGAGCAGGACGACATCCACCGCGTGCTCGCGAAGGTGCCCGGCGTCTACGTTCGCGGGGAGGAGGGTCACGGCCTGCGCCCCAACATCGGCATGCGCGGCGCCAACAGCGACCGTAGCGCCAAGGTCACCCTGCTCGAGGACGGCGTGCCGCTGTCGCCCGCGCCCTACGCCGCCCCTGCCGCCTATTACTTTCCGCTCACGACGCGCCTCGCGGGCGTGGAGGTTTTCAAGGGGCCCTCCTCGATCGCGCAGGGCCCCCAGACCATCGGCGGCGCGGTGAACTTCCTCACCCGCGACGTGCCGCGCGCGGCGGCGGCGGCGATCGACGTGGCGAGCGGCTCCCACGCCACGACCAAGCTGCACGGCTGGGCGGGCACGGGTGACGAGCGCGGGGGGCTGTTGCTGGAGGGTGCCCACCTCTCATCCGCGGGCTTCAAACACATCGACGGCGGCGGCCCCGCTGGTTTCGAGCGGCAGGACCTCATGGCGAAGGGCGAGCTCGACCTCGGCGCCTCGCTGCTCAGCGCGAAGCTCGGCTACGGCCGCGAGCTCTCCTACGAGACCTACCTCGGCCTGACCCTCGACGACTTCGCCGACGACCCCTACCGACGCTACGCCGCCAGCGCCGGCGACGTGATGCAGTGGCAACACACCCAGGCCTCGCTCGGCTGGGAAGTCCGCCCGGCCGACACGCTCCTGGTCCGGACCGTCGCCTACCACAACTGGCTCGACCGCGACTGGACCAAGCTCAACGGCTTCGCCGGCGGCCCGGACATGCACGCGCTCCTGCTCGATCCCGACGCCGGGCAGGCGGCCACCTACGTGGCCATCCTCCGCGGCGAGGAAGACAGCGCTTCCGCCGACCAGGCGCTCCAGGTCGGCACCAACGCCCGGGAGTTCCACAACTTCGGGCTGCAGTCGGTGGCCCGCTGGTGGACCGGCAGCGGCAAGCGCAGCAACCTGCTCGAGGTCGGCGTCCGGCTGCACGACGACGAGGCCACGCGGCTGCACACGGAGGACCCCCAGGGCATGGTGTCGGGCACGCTCGTCGACAACGGCAACCCCACCGTCACCACCCTCGACAGCGTTTCCCGGGCCCGCGCGCTCGCGACCTGGGCGCGAGACGACCTCGCGCTCGGCCCGGTCCACCTCGTCCCCGGGCTCCGCCTCGAGCACGTGGTCACCGCCTCCGGCGACAGCGACAGCGGCCCGATCGACCCCCAGGCGCGGACCATCCTCCTTCCCGGTCTCGGCGTGCTGGTGAACACCACGCCCTGGCTCGCGGTGCTGGGCGGCGTACACCGAGGCTTCTCCCCCGTCGCCCCCGGGTCTTCGGAGGACACTCTCCCCGAGACCGCGTGGAACGCCGAGGCCGGGCTGCGCGCCTACTCCGGCCCCTTCTCGGCGGAGCTGGTGGGCTTTGGCAGCCTCTACGACAACGTCTACGGCCAGTGCTCACTCTCCGCCGGCTGCGCCGACGAGGCCGTGGACACCCAGTACAACGGGGGCGAGGCGTGGGTAGCCGGCGTGGAGTCGGGCCTCGGGCACGGCGTGGAGCTACCCCGCTCGCTGTTTCTCTCCGCTCGCCTGACCTACACCTACACCTACGCCGCGTTCCAGAGCGAGTTCTACTCCGACTTTCCCCAGTGGGGCTACGTGCAGGTTGGCGACGAGCTGCCCTACGTCCCGGGGCACCAGGGCGCCGCCGAGGTGGAGCTGGAGGGCCGCCGGGCCCGGATCACCATCGGCGGCACCCACCGCGGCCAGATGCGCGACGTCGCGGGCCAGGGGAAGGTGCCCACCACCGAGCGACTCCCCGCCGCCACCGTGTTCGACATCAGCACTGACGTCGACATCACGCGCAGCGCGAGCGCCTACCTGCTCGTGCGCAACGTCCTCGACACCGTGACGCTGGAATCGCTCCGCCCGTACGGGGCCCGGCCCGGCGCGCCCTTGACGGTGATGTTGGGACTGAAGTACCCGTCACCGCGCACGCAAACCCTGGAGTGACTCGTGGACGGCGGCCAACTGCATCTTGCGATCAACCACCTGCCGATCATCGGCATCATGCTGGGCACGGTCCTGGTGGGGGTGACCCTCGCGTGGCGACGCGACCCCGGTCTCATGCTCGCGTCGGCCATCATCCTGTCGCTCGGGGGCGTGGGCGGTGTCGCCTCCTACTTCTCGGGAGAAGACGCTGAGCACGCGGTGGAGGAGCGCCCCGGCTACGATCACGACGCGCTGGAAACCCACGAGGATTCGGCGCGTTTTGCGACCGTGAGCGGCCTGGCTGCCGCTGCGCCCGGGGGCTACGTGGCCTTCCGCGCGCTCCGAGGCCTGCCGGTCGGCACGCGCCTCCTGGCTGGCTGGCTGCTGGTGAGCCTCTGGGCGTCGGCCACCATGGTTCGCATGGGGCTCACCGGCCGCGTGGTGGGGCACCCCGGGGTCTACGGCGAGAAGTCGATCGACCCGTAGCTACTTCTCTTCCTGCGCCGCCTCGCCCAGCTTGCGACGGCGGCGCATGCGGTAGCCGAGCACCAGCTCCACCGGGCCGCTCAGCACGTAGATCGAGCCCATCGCGACCAGTACCGTGGAGATGTCCATCATCACGCCCACGTAGACGAAGGCGCCGGCGAACACGGTGATCCCGGCGAAGGTGCGCACGTTCTTCCGCATGGTCTTGAGCGTGCGGTAGGGCACGTTCGACACCATCAGGAGCGACATCGCCAGCGCGATCTCGGCCAGCAACACTGTGCTCATCTCGAAGCCGTCGCCGCCGCCGGCCTGCCACATGACTATCGCCGCGAGGGTGCCGCCCGACATGGTGATGGTGGAGCCCGGCGCGAAGCTGTGCACCTTGCCGTCGCTCATGATGTTGAAACGCGCGAGGCGGAAGGCGCCACAGAGCATGAAGAAGAAGGCGGAGAACACGCCGATGCCGCCCAGCTCGTGCAGCCGCCAGAAGTAGGCGAGCGTGGCCGGCGCCACGCCGAAGCTGATGATGTCGATGAGCGAGTCGAGTTGCACGCCGAAGGCGCTGCCGGTGCCGAAGAGGCGGGCGACGCGGCCGTCGAGCGCGTCGAACAGCCCGGCGTAGAAGATGAACAGCCCGGCCTGGTAGAAGGCGTTGGGGTCGCCGTTGGCCTGGCCGGCGAGGAAGATCGCGTAGAGACCGCAGAAGAGGCTCGCCGAGGAGAACCAGTTGGGCGGGTTGAGGAACTGGCGAATCATGGCGCGGCGTTCATACAGGAAGTCGAGAGCAAGGCCAAGTGCAGGTGACCCTCCAGTGACGCCGCGCCCGAACATTTGACACGAAACACCACCTCGTCGGCGCCGGCCCAGAAGCCCTCGTGACGCCCCTCGGCGGCGGCGAGCGTCGCGGCGAGCAGGGTCGGGTCGCTGCCCACGCGAGTCCCGACCACCGCCACCGTCGCCACGGGTTCGAGGCCGGGGACCGCGGCGTGCAGGTTGCGCAGGTCGACCACGAGGCCGCGATCGTCGGCGCGCCGGACGCAGGGGCCGGGGAGCTGGGACAGGAACGCCAGCGGCCCCGAGGCGAGCTCGGTGTCGCGGACCACCGCCACCACGCGCGGCGAGGCCACCCCGGGACGGATCACCGTGCCGCCGCCGTCGTTCGCGGTAGCGGAGGCCCGGATCACGACGCCCTCGCGGTGCGCCCAGGCCACCGCCTCCTCGTAGAGCACCTTGGCGCCGTTGCGCGCCATGGCCAGGGCCTCGTCCAGCGTGAGCGCGTCGAGCTTGATCGCCTCGGGCACCGCCCGCGGGTCGGCGCTCCACACCCCGTCGACGTCGCTGCAGATCTCGCACTCGTCGGCCCGCAGCGCGGCGGCGAGCACCACCGCCGTGGTGTCGCTGCCGCCCCGGCCGAGCGTGGTGACCTCGCGGTCGCGACTCACCCCCTGGAAGCCCGCGACGATCGCCACCTCGCCCTGGGCCAGGGCCTCGCGCACGCGGCCGGGCCGCACCTCCACCACCCGCGCGTTGGCGTGGGCGCCGTCGGTGATGATGCCGGACTGGCTCCCCGTGAAGCTCCGCGCGGGCACGCCCTCCTCCTGGAGCGCCATGGCCAGGAGCGCCATCGACACGCGCTCCCCCACCGAGATGAGCATGTCGAGCTCACGGCGGCCCGGCGCCTTGCTCACCTCGCGCGCGAGGGCGAGCAGCTCGTTGGTGGTGTTGCCCATCGCCGACACCACCACCACCACGTCGTGACCGGCGCGCCGCGCGCGCGCCACCCGCGCCGCCACGCGACGGATGCGCGGCACGTCGGCCACCGAGGAGCCCCCGTACTTCTGCACCAGCAACATCAGCGCAGCCGCACGTCGTCGATGAGCAGGGTGTGCTCCCCGCGCACCGCCCCGCGCTCGCCCGACACGTCCTCGATCACCAGCTCCGACACGCGGCGGAGCGCCACCGGGCCGCGAACGCCGGGGTCGGGGGCGAGGTCGCGCCGGTGGAGCACGACGTCGCGCCAGGTGCCGGCGGCGAGGACGAGATCGCCGGAATGCCAGGCGCCGCCGTCGTCGTCGCGGGCCGTCACCCGGAGCACGGCGTCATGGTTGCCGGCGCGGGCGGAGAAGCAGACCTCGTCGAGCGCCAGGCCGGCGGCGAGCCGCAGGCCGAGGCCGTCGGGCTCGCCCGGGCGCACGGTGGTCTTCCACGCGAGCACCACGCGCCCCGCGTCACGCCGCACGCCGATGTCGCTGGCCATCCCGCCAGGGCGCACCCGCACCGCCGGGAAGGTGCCGGTCTCGAAGTTGAACTCTGCGGGGAGCCGCTTGATCTCGTGGCGGCGCAGGTCGGCGGCGACCAGCAGCGTGAGCGCGGCCGGTCGCAGGGTGGGCTGGGCCGCGGCGGCACCAAGCGCCTCGAACGCGGTGCCGTCGTCGATGGCGCCCGCGAGCACGCGGTTGCGGCCGAGCCAGTAGGCCACGGCGCCATAGAGCGGGTCGGACGGCTTCCGCTCGTCGAGCAGCTCCCGGTAGAGTTCCTCCGCCACGATTGGCGTGCCGTCGGCCACCTCCACGAGCAGGGCATCGTGCAGGGTGCCCCAGTCGCGGGCGGGGTCGTCGGCCCGGGCGAGCCCGGTGGCCACCATCAGGGCCACGCTCGACACGCTCAGTGCTCCGCGGCGATGAACTTGTAGCCGATGCCGTGGAGCGTCTCGATGAACCGCGGCGTGGCGGCGTCGTCACGCAACTTCTTGCGCACGTTGAGGATGTGGGTGTCCACCGTGCGCGTGGTCACGCCGGGACTGTACTTCCAGATGCTGGTGAGCAGCTCGTCGCGCTGGAGGACCTTGCCGCGATGTTCGATGAGGTACTTCAACAGCTCCTGCTCCCGGTTGGACAGGCGCTCGATGTCGGCCTCCTGGGCGCCGTGGCGAATCACGTAGTTGTCGAGGTCGACCTCCACGCCGCCGTAGCGGTAAACCGACTTGGCGCCTCCGGCGCGCTTCAGCGCGGCGCGCACGCGGGCGCGGAGCTCCAGGAGCGAGAAGGGCTTGGTGATGTAGTCGTCGGCGCCGAGGTCGAAGGCGAGGAGCTTGTCGGTCTCGAGCGTGCGCGCGGTGAGGAAGATGACCGGCCCGTCGAAGCCGCGGTCGCGCAGGGCGCGCAACACCTCGAAGCCGTCCTTGCCATTGGGGCCCTCGGGGCCCTCGTGCAGCATGACGTCGAGCACGGCGATGTCGGGCTTCATGCGCGCGGCGGTCTGGATCGCGGCGTCGCCACCGCGGGCGTGGAACACCTCGAAACCCTCGCGCGCGAAAAAAGACACGAGGGAGCTAAGAAGATCCTCTTCGTCCTCGACGAACAAGATGCGGGCCATGGGTCAGTCTCCCTGGGGGAAGTGCAACGTGAAGGTGGTGCCGACGCCGAGTGTAGACCGTAACGAGACACGGCCCCCGTGCGCCTCCATGATGTACTTCACGATGGTGAGGCCGATGCCGGTGCCCTTCTGGCGCCGGGCACTGGGATCGGGGCTACGATAATACTGATCGAAGATGGCGGATCGTTCGTCGGGCGCGATGCCGATGCCGCGGTCGGCGACCTCCACCAGCACCTCGTCGGCGGCGGCGCGCACGGTGACGCCGATCCAGCCCACCTCGCCACCGTACTTCGCGGCGTTGGACAAGAGGTTCACCAGCACCTGGGCCACGGCGTCGGCGTCGTGGCGCACCGGCGGGAGGTCTTCCGGGTAGTTCTCCTCGATGGTCTTGGTGCGCATCTCCATCGCCACGCGCGCCGATTCCACCACGTTCTGCACGGTGGTGACGAGGTCGCCGTGGCGAAGGTTGTAGCGCTTCTGGCCCCGCTCGATCGCGGCGAAGTCGAGCATGTTGTCGACCATGCGCGAGAGGCGCTCCGCCTCGCGGACGATGACCTCGTGATGTCGCGAGCGTTGCTCGTTCGTTTCCGCGAGGCCAAGCTGGAGGGCCTCGGCCTTGAGGCGAATCTGGGTGATCGGAGAGCGCAGCTCGTGCGACACGTTGGCGGCAAATTCCGACTTCAAGCGCGCCGCGTCGAGCTCGCGGCGAACGAGGTGCGCGCTCACCACCAGCCCCAGCAGGATCATCGCCACCGAGATCGCCACGATGCCAATCGCCCGCCGCACCTCATCCCCCTGGCGCGCCCTCAGCTCCACCGGGTTGCGCGGGTAGGCAATCAGCGACCAGCTCGGCGCGCGGGCGAAGGGGCGATGCACGCGAACGTCGGCGGGGGGCGGGTCGTTCGCGTCGATGATGCCCACCGCCACGTCGCTGCGGTTGCCCGTCGATCGCTGGGCGAGCAAGCGCAGCTCGCCCAGCAAGGCGTCGCGCTCCAGCGCGAAGACGTACTGGTCGTTGTCGGTCCATGTCATGGCCCAGAGGGCGCGCGGCGTGGCGCGGTAGCTGAAGGTGCCCGGCTCCTGGCGCAAGAGCCGTCCCTTGGCGCCGAGGGAGTCGAGCTCGTCGAGCAGCTCGCCCGCCCAGTAAAGCTGCATCGCCCGCTCCTCGAGGCGGCCGCGGAGCCGCGCCACCACGTCGCGGGGGGCGAGACTCGACACCAGGTCGAGCGCCCGCCGCGCCACCGCGGGCTCGCCCCCCCGCCCGAGCACCCAGTCCTCCACCAGCAGGCTCTCGGCCAGCGACCGCAGGGCGGCCTCGCCCGCCGCGGAGTCGTGGGCGAGCAACATCTCGGCGCGCTTGAGCCGGGCGAGGTCGCCGAGACGGAAACCCTCCGGGCATCGCGCCGCCGACCACGATCGCTCCACCGTGGCCAGCGCCGCGTCGGCCGGGCGAGTTTCCCCGGCGCGGGCGAGCGCCCTCGCCTCCGCGAAGCTCGCGTCGCCGCGCGCCATCGGGTCGGCCTGGCGCTCGGCGAAGGCGCGGTACAGGCTCGCGGCCTCGCGGAACTCGCCGCTGGCCTCGGCCGTGGCCGCCGCGCGCCACGCCTCCGAGAGCCGCCAGCGCTCGGGATCGGGCCCGGCGGCGGCGTCGCGCACGAAGGGCGCGGCGAGACTGCCGTCCTTGTCGAAGCGGTACACCACCCGCAGCGCGTCGCTCATCTCGCCGAGGCCGGCGTGCAGCGACTGCCCTGACTTGAGGCGGTTCAGCGCCGCGTCTTCGAAGGCGCGGAACACGGCTTCCACCTGCACGCCCACCGCGTCGGCGGCGAGGACGGAGTCTTGCTCTACCCGCGCCGCGCCCGCCTGCTGCTGCGCGCTGATGCCCTGGATGCCGTAGTAGGCCAGCAAGGCGCCGGGGAGGCCGATCGTCGCCGCGAACAGGGCCACGAAGCGGAAGACGCCCCGCAGGTGGTACAGGTCTTCCTTGGCGCGCACGTCGCCGCGCCGCGCGGCGAGCACGCGGCGGGCGAGTTCGAAGGGGCCAAGGCCGCCGGGCGTGCGCACGGGACGATCCTAATCGACCGGGGTACGGCCCCGGCATGAAGGCGATCCGCATCGAGCGCCACGGCGGTCCCGAGGTGCTCGACGCCCAGGAACTCCCGGGGCGCGAGCCCGGCCCCGGCGAGGTGCGCGTCGCCGTGTCGCACGTGGGGCTCAACCACCTCGACGTGTGGGTGCGCCGGGGCGTGCCGGGTCACGACTTCCACCTGCCGCGCGTGCCCGGTTCCGATGTGGCCGGTACCGTCGACGGCCGGCCCGTGGTGCTCCACCCCTCCTGGGGCTGCGGCGCGTGCGCCGCCTGTCTCGGCAGCCGCCAGAATCGCTGTCGCGACTTCAAGATCCGTGGCGAGAGCGCCGACGGCGGCTGCGCCACCGAGGTGATCGTCCCGCGCTGGATGTGCCTGCCGGTGCCGGGTGGCCTCGATCTCGCCGGCGCCGCCTCGCTCCCGCTGGCCCTGCTCACCGCCTGGCACATGCTCCACGCCCGGGCCCGGCTCGAGCCCGGCGAGCGGGTGCTGGTGCAGGCCGGCGCCAGCGGCGTGGGTGTGATGGCCATACAGTTGGCGCGCGCCCACGGCTGCGAGGTCCACGCCACCGCCGGCAGCGAGGCCAAGCGCGCCGCCATCGCCGCCCTGGGCGCCACGCCCTGGCCCTACGACAAGGTGGGCGCTCGCGATGTCGACGTGGTGGTCGAGACGGTGGGCGCGCCCACCTGGGCCACCTCGATGAAGGCGCTGCGCTGGGGCGGGCGGCTGGTGTGCTGCGGCGCCACCGGGGGCCACGAGGTGCCGCTCAACCTGAGGGCGCTCTTCTTCAAGCAGGTGGACGTGCTCGGATCGACCATGGGGACCAGCGCCGACATGCTGGCGGCCTGGTCGCTCGTGGCCCGGGGACAGGTGCGTCCCCTCGTACACGCCGTGCTCCCCATGTCGCGACTGGGCGAGGCGCACGCGATGCTGGAGCGCCGCGAGGCGATCGGCAAGGTGGTGGTGGAGCAAGACCTCGATGGGTAGCGGCTACCAGCGCGACCCGTCGCTCCCGCGATGGTGGCCCGGCCCCGGCGCCGGCGGCACCTGGAAGGCCGAGCCTGCCGACTTCGTGGTGGAGGAGCGCCCGCTGGCCTGCCCCCCCGGCAAGGGCGTGCGCTGGTACCTCGTTCGCCGCGCTGGTCGCGACACCATCGACGTGGCGCGCGACCTCGCCCGCGCCGCCCACGTCGGGCCCGACTGCGTGAGCTGGGCCGGGCTGAAAGACCGCGAGGCGCTCGTGACCCAGCGCTTCACCGTCGACGGGGGACGGCCCGTGTCGCGACTGGTCGGCGCGGAGCTGCTCGACAGCGGCACCACGCGCCACATGCTCCGCCCCGGCGAGCTCGAGGGCAACACCTTCGTGCTGCGCATCCGGGGCGGCAGCCCGGTGGTGGCCGCTCGTCGCCTCGCGACGATGCTCAGGGTGCCCAACCGCTTCGGGCCGCAGCGGGTGAGCCACGGCGCGCCCGAGGCCGGTCGGCGCATCCTGCTCGGGCGAGAGCGCCGCGTCGACCCGGTGCGCT
>VGRE01000134.1 GCA_016875435.1 Deltaproteobacteria bacterium
CGTGGTGGCCGCGCTGGGCACCTTCCGTCGCGCCGAGGTGGGCGACCGCCTCGCCGCCCTGGCGCCCGACGCGTCGATCCACGTGCGCGGCGAGGTGGCCCGGGTGCTGGGCAAGCATCGTCACCCGGCGGCCCGGGCGGCCTGCGAGGCCCTGCTCGGCGAGCCGAGCTGGATGGAGGTGCTTCGCGCCCGGGCGCTGGAGGGTCTCGGGCACGCTCGCGACGCTGGCGCCTACGAGATCGTCGAGACCTGGACCCATGTCGAGAAGCCCGCGCGGGCCCGGGCGGCGGCGGTGGCCGCGCTCGCCCGGCTGGGCGACGAGGTCGACAGCGTGCGCACCCGCGCCGTCGAGCGCCTGGTGCAGCTCGTCGACGACGACAACTACCGGGTTCAAATCTCCGCCGTTTCCGCCCTCGGCACCCTGCGCGACAGCCGGGCGATGCCGGTGTTGCAGCGCCTGCACGCGGCGGGCGGCGACGGGCGCCTGCGCCGCTGGGCCTACGAGGCGATGGCGAGCATCCGCGAGGGACGCTCTGGCGAGGAGTCGCTCGCGGGACTCCGCCGCGAGGTCGAGGGGCTGGTGGAGGAAAACCGCAAGCTCAAGGATCGGGTGTCGAAGGTCGAAGATCGCCGGCCCTGATGCTCAGCCTCTCCACCGCCCTCGCCGAGTTGGCCGCCCACCCGCGGGCCGTCCCGTGGCGCCTGCGGCTCGTCCCCCGCTGGGGGGCGGCCGCCGCCGCGCGCGAGTTCGTGGTCTTCGCGCCGCCGCTGGCGCGGTCTGCCTGGCCAATCCTCGCCCGCGCTCACAACGCCTGCCTCCTCCTCAACCCGGCGGGGATGGAGATCGTCTCGCCGCTCACCGGGGACGAGCTCGAGCCGCACGTCGGGCACCTGCGGTCGATCCACAAGCTGCCGATCGCCGTGGCCCCCGACCAGGTGCGTCCCTCGCCCGGCGTCGACGTGCCCGGGGTCGACGAGCCCGCCCTCGCGCCGCCCGGCGCCGGTCTCGCCGTGGGCCTCGACATCGGCGGCACCAGCATGAAGGCGCTGGCGATGGACGGCGCCCGGGTGATGGTCACCGCCTCGGCGCCCACCTGGCCGCCGGGCGAGGTGGGCATCGACTCGCTGGCCCGCCGCGGCCGGGAGCTGGTGACGACGGTCGCGCAGGGTCGCGACATCGGCTCCCTCGGAATCGGCCTCGCCGCGCCGATGGGCGTGGGGGGACGAGTGCTGGAGCTTTCCACCATCCTCAGGGAGCGCGTGGGACGGGTGGAGGCCTTCGACGGCTTCGCCGATCGCGTGGCCGAGGGCCTCGTGCGCGGGCCGGTGGCCTTGTTCAACGACCTGTCCAACCTCGGCCGCCACCTCTCGGCCCAGGGCGCGCGACGGCTGGTGCGCGTGCAGATCGGCACCAGCTTCGGCGGCTGCTGGATCGACGGCGACGGCGCGGTGGTGGCCACCGAGATGGGGCGGCTGGTGGCCGACGCCAGCCCCGAGGCCACGCCCCACACCTACCTCCCGCTGCGCGGCGCGATGCGCACCTACCTGAGCAACATCGGCGTCGCGACCGCCGTGGCTGGGGCCACGGGCCAGCCGGTGGCCCCCGGCGAGGCCGGACGTGCCCTGCGGCAGCTGATCGAGGCGCGCGACCCGCGCGCCGAGCCCGTGGTGGCCTTCATCGCCGACGCGCTGGTGGCGGCCGCGCAGGAGTTCGCGGCGCTCCTGGTGGGCGTGCAGGCCATCGAGTGCGGCGGATCGATGCTGCAGGGCCCCCTCGGCGCCCGCGTGGCCGAGGCGGTGGCGGCGCGCTCGCCGGTGCCCTTCCGGGTGTCGGAGCGCCCCGGGGAAGACGGCGCCATCGCGGCGGCGCTCGCGCCCAGGGTGAGCACGCCGCTGCGGGGGTTGCGGCGGGGGGGATGAGACGCGCAAGCTCGACCCCGGCAGCGGGGCGGCCCGCACGTCACGGCCCCGGTGCCCCTGCGTGGGCTGCCCTGGCCGCCGCCGTGGCCAGCCTCGCGCGCGCGCGAAAGCGATAGTCCCGTGCCATGGACCCCGGCCTCCGCGTCTACCGCTGGGACATGGACAAGACCTACCTCCTCACCGACTTCGACTCGGTGAGGGGCCTCTTGCGCGCGGCGTTGGAGCCGGCGTGGGCGAAGAAGGCCGTCCCCGGGGCCACGGCGCTGTTGCGGGAGCTCGGCCGCGAGGGCCCGGGGTGGCGTCCCCGGGTACACATCGTGTCGGGCTCGCCCACCCAGATGCGGCAGAAGCTGGAAGACAAGCTGCGCATCGACGGCGTCCGCTACGACTCCCTGGTCCTCAAGGACAACCTGGGCAACCTCAAGCGCGGCCGCCTGCGCGCGGTGAAGGGGCAGTTCGGCTACAAGCTGCCGGAGCTGGTGAGCGGGCGCGTGGGGCTCGGCGCCGCCGTGAAGGAAACCCTGTTCGGCGACGACGCCGAGATCGACGCCGTCGTGTACTCGGTGTATGCCGACGCCGTGGCCGGGCGCATCGGCACGGTGGAGCTGTCGCGCATCCTGGAGGCCGGTGGTGCCTACGGCGACGACATCGTGGCCACCCTCGCCGGGCTGCGCAAGATCGCGATGGCCGACGCGGTGGAGCGCATCTTCATTCGCATGGAGAAAGGCCGAAAGCTCGAGGACTTCGACCTGCTGGGGCCGAGGGTTGTCCCGGTGCGCACCTGGTACGCGGCGGCGGTGGTGCTCGCCGCCAGCGGCGAGCTGTGGCCGGGATCGCTGGCGCCGGTGCTCGCCGGGTCGGGGCTCGGCGACGAGGCGGCGGCGGGCGAGATCGAGGACGTGCTCGCACGCGGGCACGTGGACGCCGAGGCCCTCCGTCCCCTGGCCGCGCAGCTCCCGGCCCTCGCGGCGCCGCTGCTCGCGCGGGACTGGGCCTACCGTCCCCCGGTGGCGCCGCCCCGGGTCGACTACCTCGCGGTGCTGGACCGCTTCCGCCCGCGCGTGTAGGGAAGGCGCATGAACCTGCGCGACCAGCTGCTCAAGGCGGGCCTCGTCGACAAGAAGCGCGCCGACCAGGCCGCGCGCGAGCAGAAGCAGGCGCAGAAGCAGGCCCAGGGCCACCAGGTCGACAAGGCCACCCGCGAGCGCGAGGAAGCGGCGCGGGCGGAAGGCGAGCGGGCCGAGCGCGAGGCCGAGCTGGTGCGCCGTCGCAAGGAGTCGGAGACACGGGAGGCGGAGCGGGTGGCGGCCACGAGGGCGCTGTTGTCGTCCCGCGCCATCCTCCGGCAGAACCGCATCCCCGTCCGGGGCGGCGCCCAGCGTTTCTACCACCTCTCGCCCGACCGGCGCGAGTGCTGGAAACTCCAGGTGCCCGAGTGGATGGCCACCGACCTGCGTTGTGGTCGCCTCGTCATCGCCTGGCTCGACGACGACAACTCGCAGGTGGTGGTGATCGACCCGCTCACCGCCAATCGGATCGAGGCCGTCCGGCCGGAGGTGATCCTGTTCCGCAACCGCGGGCCGATCGACACCGACGCCAGCCAGCAACTCTATGAGGACTAGCGCGGCGGCGCGGATCGGACTGGTCGTCCTCGCGCTTGCAATGGTGTTGCGCGCGGCGTTGCTCGCCCACTACCCGGTCCCACCCTTCGGTGACGGCTACACTCGGCTCGTCGACCCCACCCGGCTGGTGATCCCGCCCTGGCTCCCGGGCTACCAGGCGACGCTGGCGCTGACCTCGATGTTCTCGTTCGACATCGTCGGCTTTCGCGCGGCGACTGCCGTGCAGGGTGCGCTCGCGGCTGGCCTGGGCGCGGCGTTTGGCGCGAGGCGCTGGGGCGCGGGCGCCGGGTGGACGGTCGGGCTCGCCTTGGCGCTCCTTCCCAGCTTCGTCGTCCCCTCGTTGGCCCCGTACCAGGAGCCTCTCTTCCTCGCGCTCTCCATCGCAGGCGTGGGCCTGCTCGCCGAGGGTCCGGCGGCGGCGCTCGGGGGGGCCGCGCTGCTCGGACTTGCCTGCGCCGTCCGTTACGAGGGCTGGCCACTCGCCGGCATCGCCGGTGCCTGGCTCGTGGCGACGGGGATCCGAGGCCGGAGCGGACACTTGGTGCTGGCGGGCGGGCTTGCCCTGTCCGGCATCGTCGCCTGCGTTCAGGGACTTCCCGTCACCATCGCGGGCGCCGTGGGTCACCTCGAGCTCGAGGCTACCCCCGGCCGCCTGCTCGGTCGGCTCGAGATCCTCGGCCGCCTGCTCGGCAACACGAGCACCTGGAGCCTTTTGCTGCCCGCGCTCTGGGGCCTGTCCACGCCGGCCGGACGGGCGCTCGCGCTCGTCGCGGTGGGGCACGTCGCCTGGCTGGCGGTGCTCAACGCGTACAGCCCGGCCGACAACCCGCGGCAGCTGGTGGTTACCTTGCTGCTGCTCGCCGGGATGGCCGGTACCGTCGCCACGTCGGGGCCGCGAGCCCTCGGCATCGTCACGCTGGGGCTCCTGCCGGGCGTCGTCGCCTGGCGCGGCGCCCTCCGCGGCTACGGCGAGGGCATGCCCACGGTCATCCACGAGGTGGCCCGCGCGCTCGAGCCCAGGCTCGGCCCCGGCGATCGCGTGCTCGTCCTCGCCCAGGGCATGCGCGACTGGCCCGCCGTCGACCCGGTGGAGTGCGAGGCGCTCGGGGTGCTGCTCGGAAGGGGACCTGGGGTCGTGGTGTGTGACAGCGACGCGGAGCAGCGCGTGGACTGGATCGTCCGGCTCGGCGACTTCGAGGACTGGCGCCCCGTGCACGTCGCGACGACCGCCCGGCTCGCACAGGGAGCGTGGCACGAGTACGCCGACCCCGGTGGCGCCGTGCGCATCGCCTCGCCCGACGCGGGCGCGCTCGCGGAGGTCGCCCAGTCGCTCGACCCGGCGCGGCTCGTCCTGCCCAACTCCGCGCGCTGCGGGGGCATCAGGTCGCAGCTCGAACTCCCGATGGCGTCGTCGGTCCTCGGCTCGCCCAATCGGAAGGAACGCGACCGCGTCGCGCTCTACGCGAACGGGGAGTTCCAGGTCGCGACCGACGCCGAGGGCCACCTGGTGGTCTGGCTCTGCGGAACGCCGGCCGGCGGGCGTTTTCCCCGGGTCACGATCGACGTCGGCGCCGGGCCCGTGCCGTTCGAGGTCGGCGCTCGCATGTCTCCCTACGACGCGGGCCTCACCACTCCCGCGGGAACGGCCACCGTCCGCTTCGACGACGACGCCGCCGACGCCCAGGGCGGCGACCGGAACGTGTTCATCGGGGGGATCGAGGTGGTCGCCCGCCGTTGACGGCGGCGCCGCCTACAGCGACTCGCCGAGCTGGATCGCGGCGGCGAAGGTGTTGATCGCCTCGCGACGATCGGCGATGACCCGCGAGGAGAGCTCGCGCGACCGCTCCATGTCCGCGTAGTTGGACAGCAGGAAGCCGCCCGCACGCTGGCGCTTGAGCACCCAGATCGACCCGTCGGGCCGCTCGCCCACGATGAGACCGAAGGGGCCATCCACGGCGCGGGTCACGTCGCCCATGGAGTGCGGGAAGGTGGGTCGAGGCACGGGGCGGGGTATCACCGCGCTCGCGCCAGCGCCGCCACCCGCCCCCGGTGCCAGGGCCACCGCGCCGCGTGGTAGGGCAATGCCGCCGCACGCCGCGCCCCGAGTGACGGCCGCCAACTGAGCCAGGCGTGTTCCGCGCGCAGCAACTCGCGCACCGAGTCGTAGAAGGCCTGCGGGTAGGCCGCCTCGAAAAGCACCTCGTTGTCCATCGCCGATTGCCAGTTTTCCCGCGCCATCTGGGCGCGCACGCGGTCGTAGAAGCCCGTCCCGGGCAGCGGGTAGCTGACACTCACGCCGATCTCGTCCGGGCGCAGCTCGCGCACCATGTCGAGCGTCTGCAACACGTCGGCGTAGCTTTCCCCGGGGTAGCCGAGTTGGAGGAAGAAGCCCACGCGAATGCCGGCCTCGTGCAGGCGGCGCGTGGCGGTGGCGATGTCGTCGCGGGTCTGGTCCTTGTCCATCGCGGCGAGCACGCGGTCGCTGCCGCTCTCCGCCCCCATCCACACCTCGACGCAGCCGCTCTCGGCGAGGTCGTGGACATAGGCGCCCTCCCGCACGAGGTCGGCGCGGGTGTTGCATCGGAAGGGGACGCGCCGCGGCTCCACGAGGCGCCGAAACTCGGCGAGCCACGCCGGCCTGATGGCGAAGATGTCGTCGGTGAACCACAGGCGGTCGGGGGCGAAACGCCCGCGCGCCCAGTCGACCATCTCGGCGGCACGCGCCGGGGAGACGACGTTGTACGACCGTCCCCAGGTGGGCTTGGCGCACCAGTTGCACCGGTAGGGGCAGCCCCGCGCCGTGGACAGGTTGAGCTCCCACAGGCCGTGTTTCTGTCGCCAGCGGCGGCGGTACTCGCCGAGATCCACGTCGTCGAGGGCAGGGAAGGGGAGGGCGTCGAGGCCCGTCGCGCGGCTCGCCGCCCCGCCCTCCACCCAGTCGATCACCGCCTGGTCGTGCTCGCCCCGCACCACGGTGGCGCCCGCGTAGGCCTCGGGGTGGTCGGTGGGGTCGGGGCCGGCCACCAGCACCTCGGCCCCGGCCTCGCGCGCCCGCGCCACCATCTCTCGGGCCGCGTCGCGCATCGAGCCGAGGCACATCTTCACCGGCACGCTGTGCGGGTCGGCGACGATCGCCACCTGCCGCGGGCGCCAGCCGCGCAACGCCTCCGCAAATGTACCCACGTCGCGACAGAACATGGGGTCGTAGACAGCGACATCGTGCCCGCGCGCACGTAGTTCCGACACCGTCACCAGCGTGCCCAGGGGCGGGTAGGGCTTTTGCGCTCGCGCCTCCATCGGGTCGAGCGGCTGGTGGTAGGGACTCGCGACGAGGATGGGCACCGGGTCAAAAGCTACCCCGTCGCGGGCGCCGCGCTCCGGTGGACCGACGACCAGTCGCGCTGGGCCACCACCCCCAGAGGGGTGGAGCTCATCGCCCCCGGATCACACCCGACCTACGTCGCCGCCACCTGCGTCCGCCCCGTCACCCGGCGGACGGGCACGCTGCTGGTGAGCCGCACCTGGTCGTGGGCCTTCTCCAGGCGGATGTCGACCTTCTCCATGTCCACCTCGGCGTAGCGCGCCACCACCGCCGCGATCTCGGCGCGCATGGCGTCGAGTTGCGAGGGCGTGAGGTCGACCTGGTCGTGGACGAGCAGGAGCTTCAGGCGGGCCTTCGCCTCGTCCTTGCTGCCCCTGGTGTTGCCGAAGAACTTGTCGAGGAGAGACATCATCCGGCCACCTCCTGGGCACCCTCGCCGAGGCCCATCCAGCGTTTCATGACACCCCACCAGGACTCGGGGGCTTCCGTTGCCACGAAGGGAACGTCTTGCTCGCCGCAGAGGCGCCGGGCGATGCGGCGGTAGGCCTCGCCGACGATCGACTTGTCGTCGAAGGCGGCGGGGGAGCCGCGGTTGGCGCTGACGATCACGTCTTCGCTGTCGGGCACCATGCCCACCAGCGGGATGGCGAGGATCTCGAGCACGTCGTCCTTGTTCATCATGTTGCCTTCCTTCACCATCTTGGCGCGGAAGCGGTTGATGATGAGCTGGGGCTCGGGCAGCTCGGCGGCCTCGACGAGGCCGATGATGCGGTCGGCGTCGCGCACGCTCGACACCTCGGGGGTCACCACCACGATGGCGCGGTCGGCCCCGGCGATGCTGTTCTTGAAGCCCTGCTCGATGCCGGCGGGGCAGTCGATGATGACGAAGTCGAACTCGGCCTTCAACTGCTGCACGAGCTTCTTCATCTGCTCGGGGCTCACCGCGTTCTTGTCGCGCGTCTGCGCGGCAGGGAGCAGGAAGAGGTTTTCGGTGCGCTTGTCGCGGATGAGCGCCTGGCGAAGGCGGCACTCGCCCTCGATCACGTGCACGAGGTCGTACACGATGCGGTTCTCGAGGCCGAGGATGACGTCGAGGTTGCGCAGGCCGATGTCGGCGTCGACGACGGCGACCTTCTTGCCGAGGCGCGCGAGGGCCACGCCGAGGTTGGCGGTGGTGGTCGTCTTGCCGACGCCCCCCTTGCCCGAGGTGACGACAATGCACTCGCTCATGCGGACTCCGTTGGCTTGTAGGTCGTGAGAAAGGGAGCGGGCATCTTCCCGCGGTAGGTCTCCACCACTAGCGCCTCCTCGGCCACGTAGGCCACTTCCGGGGCGAAGCCGCGAGTGGCGCGGTCGGGATCGGCGCCGGGGACGACCCCGATCACCTGGCCGATGCGGAGCTGCGTGGGGCGCAGGTCGAAGGCGAGGATCACCGCCTTGTCGTCGCGCGTGCCGGCATGGGCCATGCCCTTGAGCGCGCCGAACACCAGGATGTTGCCGCCGGCGATGACTTGAGCCCCGGGGTTCACGTCGCCGAACACCTGGACGTCGCCCGCGTAGCGCACGCAGGTGCCCGAGCGGACGGTCTGGGTGAGGGTGAGCACGCGGCCGCCGACGTCTTCCTCGGGCTCGTCGTCGGGGGGGGCCACCAGGTCGGTGCCGCTCGACTCGGTCTCGAAGCTGGGCTTCGGGATGGTAGCGGTGACCTCCAGCGGTGCCATCTCGGTGACGGCGGTGACCTTGTCGGACGGGGGCGCGAGCGGCTCCACCGCCGGGCTCTCGGAGTCAGGCGCCGCCACGCTGATCTTGAGCTTGAGCTCCCGCTCGGCCATGCGCTGGATGGAAGCGCCCTCGCAGTTGAGCCCTACCACTTCCACTTCGAACTCGTCCTTCAACATGTGGACGAGGCGGCGGATCTCCATCATGTCGAGCTCGCGCTGGCCCAGTTCCAGGCGAAGGCGCGCGCCGGCGTAGCGGCCGGGCGGGTTGCCCAGGGTGTCGCGAATCTGGAGCCGCAGCGCGTCGAAGCGCATCACCGGCGGCAGGGGCAGCACGAGCACACCGCCGGGGGCACCGCGGAGGTGCAATGGGGATTTCGTCGGGGCTAGCAGGAGGGCGGGTGAGGACATGGCGGGAGGGGAGGGGAGGGACCGGCGAGGGCTGCCGGAGGTGCGGGCGGGGATGCCCGCGGAGGATGTGCTCAGAGTACCACGTTGCAGCGCCGCGATGCAAGATCTCTCTTGACACGTAAATGGTTTTTTCAAGGGGTCCGCGCGAAACTCCCGGCGATGGCGAGGATGGCCGAGTAATAGGTGACCATCACCATCATCTCCGCCCCGCGAAAACGCCGGGCGAAATGGTTGATCGCGAGAACGCTGTCCGACACCACGAACACCAGCGCCCCGGCGAGCGCCATCGCCGAGTGGGTGCCCGCCGCCACCACCATCGCGCCGAGAGTGGCCGCGTACACCGGCACGGCGAGGCGCAGCACCCCCTGGAGGCGCTTCCACAGCACGGCGAGCACCAGGGCGACGACCAGCAGGAGGCCGCCGCCGAGGGCCCCCAGGACCGGCGCGGACAGGTAGCGCCCCCCGGCGGTGGCGAAGGCCGCGATGAGGAGGAGGTGCCCCACCAGGAAGGCGCCGAGGCCGTGCAGGAAACGGCGGTCCTTGTCGAGCAACAGGCCGTCGCCGAGCGCGCAGAACACGAGGCCCGCGCTGGCGAGGGGCGAGGCCGCGAACGTGGCGCCCGCGAGCAGGAGCGCCGGGGCCACCTTCACCGGGTGTTTGCGCCCGGCGCCGACGAGCGCCAGGTAGAAGGCCGAGGCGCCCGCGGCGAGGGACCAGAGGAGGGGCATGCGCCGTGGCCTAGGCGGTCACCAGCGGCATGAACCCGCCCTTGGCGTCGAGCGCGCGAAGATCGTCGTAGCCGCCGATGTGCACCTCGCCCACGAACATCTGCGGCACGGTGCGCCGCCCGTTGGCCCTCGCGACGAGGGCCTCGCGGCCGGCGTCGTCGTCGGTGAGGTCGATCTCCTCGTAGGGCACGCCCTTCTGGGCAAGGAAGGACTTCGCAGCCTTGCAGTAGGGGCACCAGTCGGTCGAGTAGAGGGTGACGGTCTTCATGCCGTCAAGCTAGTCGCCGCGGCGCTTCAGTACAGGTCGAGCGTGTAAATCTCGCCCTCGCCGGAGCTGTCCACCGCCACGAAGTCGACGATGTAGTCGTAGTAAGCGCAGTCGAGGTAGGTCGAGCGCTCTTGCCAGGCGCTGAACCACACCACGCCGCCGTCGGGGTGCAGCTCGAAGCCGTCGACCCACTCGCCGGTCCACCCGTCGTACACGTCGGCGTACACCGCCTCGATGTCGCCCTTGCCGTTGTCGTCGTACACGTCGGCCTCGAACCACCACACGTTGTCGTCGTAGTAGCGGTCCCAGTAGCAGGAGGCGTCGGCCCAGTCGATGTAGGGGGCGTAGTCGGCGTGGCCGCCGCCACCGCCGCCGCCGGAGCTGTAGATCACGCAGCCAGGGAGCGCCGCCAGCGCGGCGAGGAGGGGAAGGGAGCGTGTCATCGCGTTGTCCTTGGTCACGACTAGCCTACGCCGCCCCGGGGTGGGCCATTCGATTAGCCCCGCGCCGGTGGTGGATTCCGCCCTGGTCCGCATGGTTTGCCGGCCGAGGGTCAGCGCGGCGATGTTGGAACCCGCACTAGCCCAGCATCCCCGTCCACTTGATGATGATCTCCTTCATCACCTCGCTCGTCCCCCCGCCGATGGGCATGAGGCGAACGTCGCGGTAGGCGCGGGCGATGTCGTACTCCTCGGTGAAGCCGTAGCCGCCGTGGAACTGCAGGCAATCGTAGGCCACTTTTTGCGCGAGATCGCCGGCGAAGAGCTTGGCCATGCTGATCTCCACCTGGGCGTCGTCCCCCGAGTTGATCTTGTCGACGGCGTGGTAACTCAGGAGCTTCGCCGCCCGGATGGCGGTGGCGTGCTCGGCAAAACGGTGGCGCCACACCTGGTAGGCGACGATCGGCTTGTTGAAGGCCCGGCGCGACTTGCCGTACTCGATAGCGTCGTGGAGCTGCACCTCCATCCCGCTGGTGCACATGAGCGCGGCCACCAGGCGCTCCCCCTGGAAGTTCTGCATGATGTAGAGAAAGCCCATGTTCTCCTCGCCGAGCAGGTAGCGGCGAGGAATACGACACTCGTCGAAGTGCAGTAGCGAGCTGTCGACCGAGCGGGTGCCGAGCTTGTCGAGCTTCTTGCCCACGGTGAAACCCGGGGTGTCGGTGGGGAATAGCACCAGCGAGATGCCGCCGTGCCCCGCCTCGCCGGTGCGCACCGCGAGCACGATGAAGTCGGCGAAGGCGCCGTTGGTGATGAAGGTCTTGGCCCCGTTGATCACGTAGTCGTCGCCGTCGCGGCGGGCGGTGGTGGCCAGCGCCGCCACGTCGGAACCGCAGCCGGGCTCGGTGATGCCCAGCGCCCCGATGCGCTCGGCGGCGATGGCAGGGCGCAGGAACTCCTCGCGTTGCGCGTCGGTGCCGATCTCGTGGATCACCGGCGTGCTGATGTCGGTGTGCACGAGGATGCTCATCGACACGCCGCCGTTGCGCGCGTGGGCCAGCTCTTCCACGAAGGCCGCGTGGGCCCACCAGTCGAGGCCCGCGCCGCCCCACCGGGGGTCGAAACGAATCCCGAGGACGCCGAGGTCCGCCATCTTCTTGAACAACTCG
>VGRE01000135.1 GCA_016875435.1 Deltaproteobacteria bacterium
GGTGGCGTCGGCCACGTAGCCGGTGGGCGCCGTGTCGCAGGCGTTCCGCGTGGCGCTCGCGTCGCCGAAGCCGTCGCCGTCGGCGTCGCGGTACCAGGTGTCGGCATCGGCGGCGTCGCTCTCGTCGGTGCTGCCGTCGCAGTCGTTGTCGACGCTGTCGCAGTACTCGGTGGCGTGCGGGCCGATGGCGTCGTCGAAGTCGTTGCAGTCGGCCGCGCTCTCCACGTAGCCGAGTGGCTGCACGCAACTCGTGATGCTCGAGGCCACGAATCCCGCGCCGTCGCTGTCGGCATCGGCGTACCAGGTGGTGGCGTCGGCGCTGGTGTCGGGGTCGGTATCGCCATCGCAGTCGTCGTCGATCCCGTTGCACACCTCGGCGGCGGCCGGGTTGACCTTCGGGGATCTGTCGTCGCAGTCGCCCGGGGTGTCGGTGTAGCCGGCCGGGGCGTCGCAAGCGGTCACGCCGGTGGTGTCGTCGCCGAACTCGTCGAGGTCGTCGTCGGCGTACCACTCCACCGCGTCGGCGGCCGAGGCGGGATCGATGTCGCCGTCGCAGTCGTCGTCCACGCCGTTGCAGGCCTCGGTGGCGGCGGGGTTGACGTCGCCGTCGGCGTCGTCGCAGTCACCCGGGGTGGTCGTCTCGTTCCCGGCGCTGTCGCAACGCGCCTCGCCGGCTCCCTCGGCGCCATAGCCGTCGCTGTCGGCGTCGGTGTACCAGGTGAGCGCGTCGGCGGAGCTGGCCGGATCGATGGTGCCGTCGCAGTCGTCGTCCACGCCGTTGCACCACTCGGGGGCGCCCGGGAAAACGTCGGCGTCACCGTCGTCGCAGTCGCTGCCATCGACGATGTAGCCAGCAGGCTGGGCGCAACCCGTGGACGACCGGGCCGCGTTGCCGAAGCCGTCGCCGTCGCCGTCGGCGTACCAGGTGGAGGCGTCCGCGCTGCCGAGGGGGTCGATCGCCCCGTCGCAGTCGTCGTCGATGCCGTTGCACCGCTCGGTGGCGCCGGGAAACACGGCAGGGTCGACATCGTCGCAGTCGTCGGCGCTGGCGACGTGCCCCGCCGGAGACTCGCAGGCGACGATGGCGGAGGCCCCGTTGCCGTGGCCGTCGCCGTCGACATCCTCGTACCAGGTGGGCGCGTCCAGCGCGCTGTCGGGATCCACGCCGCCGTCGCAGTCGTCGTCGTTGCCGTTGCAGCGCTCGGCGGCGCCGGGGTGCACGTCGCCGTCGGTGTCGTCGCAGTCGGTGCCGTCGATGACCCCGCCCTCCGGCCGCGCGCAGAGGGACTGGCCGGTGGCGGGGTTGCCGTAGCCATCGTCGTCAGCGTCGTCGTACCAGATGTTGGTGACGCCCTCGTCCACCTCGCCGTCGCAGTCCTGGTCGAGGCCGTCACAGGCCTCGGCGGCGCCGGGGAAGATGGCGTCGTCGGCGTCGTTGCAGTCCGAGGCGTTCTTCGAGTAGCCCGCGGGGATGTCGCAGCCGGTGGTGGACCCCGCGTTGCTGCCGTAGCCGTCGGCGTCGGCGTCGAGGAAGAAGGTGCTCGACACGCCCTCGTCGGCGTGGCCGTCGCAGTTGTTGTCGCGCTCGTCGCAGGTCTCCGTGCCCCCGGGGTAGGAGGTGGCGTCGGCGTCGTCGCAGTCGTCGGCAACCACGCTGCCGTCGCCGTCCTGGTCGTCATCGACGGTGGCCTCGTTGCAGTCGTCGTCGCGACCGTTGTAGTACTCCTCGGCGACGCCCGGGTTCACGCTGGCGCGCGTGTCGTCGCAGTCGTCGGGGGCGGCGTAGCCGTCGAGATCGAGGTCGCCGTCGGCGCTGTCGCCCGGCTTGGCGCCGGGTTCGCAGGCGAAGAGCAGGGAGAGCAGCACCACGCCGACGTCTATACCCAAAAAACGCTACTGGAGGTACGCCGCGAGGTCGTCGATGCTGCTGGACACGGCCGGGAGCGGTTGCATCAGCGTGGTGTCCCGCTTTGGCTTGTAGCCCTCGGGGTACTTGCCGCGGACCACCCGCGCTTCGAGCAGCGCTCGCGACGATCCCTTCACCGACGGCCCCAGCGGTCCGTCGAGCGCGGGATCGGCGTTGTGACAGGCCGTGCAGTTGGCCTGGTAGACGGTGCGCCCCCGCTCAGCCTCGGGGGACAGCGCGGGGCCGGTAGAACAGGCCAGGGCGAGGTACAGCAACATGATCGGCGAGCTATCCGCCGCGGGGCCGTGGACCATCCCACACGTCGAGGCTCGCGAAGCGGGATACAAGGCCCGGCTCACCGGAGTCGCCGTGGACCTCGCTCTCCTTTCCTCGGAAGGCCCTTCCTTCCTGTTCCGCTGGATGCACCTGCTCACCGGCATCACGTGGATCGGCCTGTTGTACTACTTCAACTTCGTGCAGGTGCCCTTCATGGGCGAAGCCGGCACCGAGCCGGCGCGGCCGGTGGCCACGCGATTCCTCGTCCCCCGGGCACTGTGGTGGTTCCGCTGGGGCGCGGTGGGCACCTGGGTCACGGGCTTCACCCTCATCCTGCTGAAGATCCAGCAGGCCGGCGGCGGCATCATGTCGCAGAGCTGGGGCTACACCATCCAGCTCGGCATGCTGCTCGGCACGATCATGTTCCTCAACGTGTGGCTCATCATCTGGCCGAAGCAGAAGATCGTCATCGCCAGCGCCGAGGCGGTCGCCGCCGGCGGGCAGGCCGACCCGAACGCGGCCGAGGCCGGCAAGCGCGCCTTCATGGCCTCGCGCACCAACACGCTGTTCTCCATCCCGATGCTCTTCTTCATGGCCGCGGCCTCGCACCTGACCGTGGTGGGCAACGGCGAGCGTCCCCTGGTGGGCGTCGGCATCGTCTGCGCCATCATCGCGGCGGCCGAGGCCAACGCCATCTGGGGCAAGCGCGGCGAGGGCCCGGCGAAGATGCTGGAGAAGCACGTGGGGGTGATCCACATCGGGTTGGCGCTCGCGCTGGTGTTCTACTTGTCGCTCGAGCTCACGGGCTAGCCGACGCGCGGCGGCTCCCACAGCTCCACGCGGTTGCCCTCCGGGTCGATCACCGTGGCGAAGCGCCCGTAGTCGTCGGGACCCCTCTCGGCCGGGTGACCCGCCTCATGGAGTCGCGCCACGAGGCCGTCGAAGTCGGTGACGCGGAAGTTGACCTTCTGTCCCGTGGCCATGCCGGGGACGATCGCGAATGTGGTGGTGGCCACGCGCAGGCTGGGGACGATGTCGCTGCTCGGCAGCTCGACGTGGCGAGCCGTTCCGTGCTCGGCGAAGCGGAAACTCAGGTGCTGGCTATACCAGCGAGCCAGGGTCTCGACATCGCGCGCCTGGAGGAA
Source organism: Deltaproteobacteria bacterium (assembly GCA_016875435.1). GTDB lineage: Bacteria > Myxococcota_A > UBA796 > UBA796 > SXON01 > SXON01. Next base: position 3,328 of record VGRE01000135.1, read on the forward strand.
GGCGCCGCCGAGACCCTGCACCGGCGGCGCGGGCGGGAGCGCACCGCCAAAGCCCATCGCGGTGACGACGGCCTCGGGCGGCTCGACGATCTTGCGCTGGACGACGTTGAAGAAGGCGCCGCGGATCGTTCCCAGGGCGCGCAGGCCGCCGTCGGGACCGAGCATGCGATGCAACACGTTGAAGCGGCGGGGCGAGGTGGGCTCGAAGCTGGTCTCCACCGTGACCGTCTCGCCGAGCAGCACCTCGCGAATGAAGCTCACCTCGGCGGCGAGCACCAGCGGGCCCACGCCGGTGGCGGCGATGTCGGCCCACTGGGTGCCGAGGTCGTCGAGGATGGCCCAGCGGGCCCGCTCGAAGATGGACAGGTACGCCGCGTTGTTGACGTGGTTGAAGCCGTCGATCTCGGCCGACGTGACCGTGTGTTGGTAGCGAAAGGTGCGCACGCCCGGGGGCTACTGCGCGGCGAGCGCGGCGACCAGCGCCGGGAGCGCCTCCTCCTGGGCGGCAGACCACTGGTACACCCCCCAGGGCGGCCGGTTCGCCGAGGGGTCGATGGTCCACTTCGTGGCCCGGGTGCGCAGGGCGGCCTCGGTGACGCCCACCGCGAAGCTCGTGCCCACGGCGAGGATCAGGTCGGCGCGGGTGAACGCCGAGAGAACGCGGCGGAACTGGTAGTCCTCGTGGCCGTCGTAGAACTCGTCGAACCAGAGCACGTGGGCGCGGACGATGGTGCCGCAGGCCGGGCAGCGCGGCAGGGTGTCCTGGGAAGGGCTCGCGTCGAAGGTGGTGAAGTCGGGGACGGGCAGGGAACCGCGGGGGGCACCGTGCTCGCAGCCCACCCGGGGACAGCGCACGCGGTCGGCGCGACCGTGAACCTCCACGAGTCGCTCGCTGCCGGCCTTGCGATGGAGGGTGTCGATGTTCTGGGTGACCAGCAGGAAGTCGCGACCCGAGGCGACCGTCCAGCGCTCGAGCGCCACCAGGGCGTGGTGCCCCGCGTTGGGCAACGCGCCTTGCAGCGAGCGGAAGCGACTCCGGTACCAGCGCCAGGACTCGACGGGGTCTTCCTTGAAGAAGGCGAAGGTACCCATGGTCATCACGTCGTTGGCCCACACCGCACCGGGGTCGCTCCCGCGGAAGGTGGCGATCCCCGAGGCGAGGCCCATCCCGGCGCCGCTGAGGACGACGAGGGACCGAGCGGTGGTGATGTCGCGAGCGAGTTCTTGCATGGTGCCGGAGGTTAACGGTTAAGACTTAGCGCGACCGGCTGGCGCCTCGATTGAGTCGCCGGCGCGCCAAGGGCGCAGGCTGTGCTCCTGCCGAGGCCCACTGGGGCAGGATCGTCGATGTGATACTCTTGACGTGTCGAGAGCTAAGTCTTAACCCTTAACCTCCGGCACCGAACAATCCGCGCAACACGACATCCCCCTCCACGTCGACGGTGACGCTGCTCCCGTCGCGGTCCTCCCACCCGAGAAAGGTCCAACCCTCGGCGGGAACCGGGGTGATCGTCACCGGCACACCCGCGTAGTAGGTGCCGACAAAGCCCGGATCCACGGTGACGGTGGTGAGCTCGAATCGGCCTTCTCCCTCGGCCTCGAGCGTCAACGTGCCGCGTTCGAGGTTGAACACCCGCGCGAGGTCGTCCTCCACCACCGACCCGCGCCGCGCGGCGAAGGTGGCCGCGTACGCCACCGCCGACTCCCAGTAGGGGAGGTTCTCGCCGCCACACCAGCGCTCCTGCTGCATCGGGATCACCGGGCGCGTCTGCTCGGCCAGCGACTCGACCAGGGCGCGCGCCCAGTCGCCCTGGAGCGTGGTGTTGAGGTAGTCGGCGTGGGTATTGATGAACGTGACGCGAAAATCGCTGCTTCTGAGCGCAGCCCCGACCGGCAGCCCCTTCCAGGTGCCCGCCGTGGTGGTGGACAGGTGGTCGTAGTCGTAACTCCCCCACCCGTGGCCGAAGTCGTAGACCATCCAGCGCCACTTGCCGCCCTCTCGCCAGGGCTTCCACAAGCGAAGGTTGTTGTACCAGAAATCGGTGTTGCCGATCCAGCCCTGGGCCGCCAGCGCGCTCGCGAAGTTCTTCTCATCCACCATCGCCGCGAACTCAGCGGCGGCGTCGGGGTCGGCGAGATCGCGCGCGGCCACCAGCCCCTCCAGCGCGTCGAAGGCGTCCCATGTGCCTTGCTCGACCTCCCAGTTCGCGTCGTGCGTCCAGCCCACCTTCACCCGGTCGAGCGCGTCGGGGTCCTCGCCGTGATGCGCCGCGATGTAGCTCTCGTCGAGGCGTTCCTTGAGCTCGTAGAGGCCCCAGAACTCGCCGTCGAGGTACACCAGCGCCGGCTCGTAGGCCTGAGCGTCGACGCTCGGATACCGACGCCCACTGGGGTCGCGAAACACGCCCTGCACCACCGCGTCGACCAACTGCGTGCCACACCAGTCACCGCCGTTGCGGAGGTACAGGCGCTCGTAGCTGTCGATGTCCTCGTCGCGGAAAAGCGGGTAGTCGAACTCGGCGGGGCCGTAGCCGCTCCGGGCGAGCAGCTCGAAGTTTCGCTGGTCGAAGGCACGGGAGTAGCCGCCTGCGATCTGGATGCCGGCGTCCTGAGCCACCAGCAGCGTCCCGTCGGCGTCGAACACCTCCACGTGTGCGTCGCGCTCCCACGGCTCCCAGAAGTTGGCCCCGAAGTAGGGATACCAGGCCTCGTAGTCGGTGCCATAGGTGTAGATGCCCGTCTCCTCGTCCCACAGGTCGGGAGGGTCGACGGCGAGGGAGATGACGCGCACCGTGCTCTCGGGGAGACCGGCGTCCACGAGGTAGGTGCCGGTGGCGACGAGGCTCGGCCAGAGGCCGTCGACCAGGGCCTGGGCTCGCACCACCGTCACCCGGTCGACCGCGATCGGGCCGATGTAGTCCTCCCCGGCCCGCTCGGGGACGGCCCCGTCGGTGCTCACGAGCAGGCTCCCCTCGCCGCTCACCTCGACGTTCACGCTGTCGTAGAAGCCAGGCGCCGGGGAGAGGGTCGGCGTTGCCGCGAAGCCGGGTCGCGACTCTGTATCGTTCGATGCCGCCGGCGTCGGCTCGAGAAAGTACGCCCAGCCGGAACCCGCGCGGCCGTAAGCCACGTCGGCGTAGAGGCGAGGCAGCGTCACCGAGTCGGCCACGCACCCGCTCGGCTCGGTGAGGTACAGCGTCTCGCCCAGCGCGTCGAGCTCGAAGTCGGCGTGTAGCTCGGCGTCCACTCGGTCCTTGCCCGAGGCAAACACCAGCGCGTGCGTGCCCGGCGTCAGCGCGGGGAGGGTCCACGGCGAGTCGCCGTCGTCGAGGCCCCAGCCCTCGAGATCGGTGGCCCCGAGCCGCAGCTCGATCCAGTCGGGCGTGGCGCCGTCGAGGTCGGCGATGCCCTGCACGTTGGCGGCCACCACCTCGTTGATCAGGGCCTCGGGCTCGCCCTCGCAGGCGAGTCGCGAGGGTTCGACCGTCTCGGTCTCGGCGCTGTCGGCCGCGGCCCGGGGTACCTCGTGAACGGCGCTACAGGCGAAGACCCACCACACCCGTGCAGTATGCCTGATCGGTGGAATAGACGGCCCGGCGAGGTGCACCCATGGCCGAGGCCACGAGCTTCCGTGAGCAGTTCGCCACGCTAAATCGCCGCTTCTGGCTGTCGAACGTGATCGAGCTGCAGGAGCGCTTCTCGTACTACGGGCTGCGCACCGTGCTCGCGGTCTACCTCCTCCTGGCCGTCGAGCTCGGGGGACCGCAGCTCGACAACATCCAGAAGGGCAGCCTCTTCGCCATCTGGTCGCTCCTGCAAACGGGCGTGCCCATCTTCTCGGGCGGGCTCAGCGACAAGCTTGGCTACCGCGCCTCGGTCGCGCTGGCCGCCGTGATCAAGGCGGCCGGCTACCTCGTGATGGGGCTGGCCATTCCCATCGCCCACGCGCTCAGCGGTGGCGCGAGCGAGGGCGTGCCGGGCCACCCCATGGTCTACAACGTGCTGCTCGGCGGCGCCTCGCTCATCGCCTTCGGCACGGCGGTGTTCAAGCCCGGCATCCAAGGGCTGGTGGCCGTGGGACTCGACAAGCACAACAACAGCCTCGGCTGGGGCATTTTTTACCAGGTGGTAAACATCGGCGGCTTCCTCGGCCCCATCCTCGCGGCCTGGCTGAAGGTGCTCGACTGGGTGTGGGTTTTCGTGGCCTGCGCGGGCATCGCGCTGTCGATGATCCCCGTGCTCTTCTTCATCGAGGAGCCGCCGCGCCGCGCCGAGGTGGCCAACGAGTCGCTCCCGGCGGTGGCGTGGCGAACGCTCTCCGGCATCATCGAGCCGCGGCTACTGACCTTTCTCGCCGTCTTTTCGGGCTTCTGGGCAATGTTCCACCAGCTCTTCGACCTGCTGCCCAACTTCATCGAGGACTGGGTCGACACGTCGGCGCTCTTCTCCCTGCTCGACGCCGCGCTCTCGCCTCTCGGGGGCGCGCCCGAGGGCTGGGAGGGCCGCGTGCCGCAGGAGATGATGCTCAACCTCAACGCCGGGATGATCATGCTGACGGCCTTCGCCTTCGGCTACATCACCGGCCGGATCCGCTCGATGACCTCGATGCTCCTCGGCATCGGCATCAGCGCCGCGGCGATCTTCCTGCTCGGCCAGCGTGACGGCTGGCTGGTGCTCGGCATCATCGCCATCTTCTCCATCGGCGAGATGCTCGCCTCGCCGACCAAGCTCCGGTACATGACCGAGATCGCGCCCCCGGGGCGGCAGGGCGCCTACCTCGGCTACGTCAACGCGACCGACGCCGTGGGCTGGACCATCGGCAGCGTGATCGCCGGCAACCTGTACGAGGCGCACGGCGACAAGGTGTCCCTCGCTCGCCAGCACCTCGCGACGCTGGGCGAGAGCGCTGAGGCGGTGAAGGCCATCGCGAAGACCGAGGTGCTTCCGGCTCTGGCCGACAAGCTCGGCCAGCCCGTCAGCGAGGTTGAGAGCCTGCTCTGGGAGAGCTACGACCCGGGCCAGGTGTGGGTGCGCTTCGCCCTGATCGGCCTGATCAGCATGGTCGGCATGTTCGCCTACGACCGCCTCATGCGCGCCAAGCTCGAGTGGCGGGTGGAGACCGGACTGGTGCTCGCCCTGATGGCCGTTGTCACCGGTCTTTCGTACGGTCCGAAGTACGCGGCGATGTTCGCCGTCGCGGGCCTCATCGGCGGAGCGGTCGAGCACGCGCGGCGCCGCGCAACCCCTCCTCAGGCCTGACGCGGCGACAGCGCGAGGACGCGGCTGTCGCCCACCCGGCGGGTAATGCCCTGGGCGTCGAGCCATTCGAGCAGGGGGATGGCGGTGCGTCGCGACTGCCCGGTGAGTTCCTTGAACGCCGCCGGGTCCATCGACGGGTGTGCAGCAAGGTGACCCTGGACGGCTGCGACCAGCCGGTCGAGGATGGACCGCGCGTAGATTCGTCCCCCCACCAGCTCGATCTCGCCGCGGTCGCGCAGCAGGAACAACAGCGCCTCGCGCGCCGCGATGGCCGTCGCCGCCTCGAGGCCCTCGTAGCCGGCCGCCGCCGCCGCCCGCACGGTGTCGCGACACCAGTCAGACTGCGAGGCGTCCAGCGACACCGTCCAGCCTGGCAGGCGCACGCGCCCGCCCTCCAGCACCACCGCGCCACGGGACGCCTGCACTTCGAGCCAGCCGAGGAAAGCTCGCTCTTCCAGCATCCGCAGGGGTCCAACCTGCGCCGCCTTGCGATTGATGCCCGGCGAGAGGGGATCGGCGGCGTGGGACGCGGCGAGACCGTCCAGGAGGGCGCGCGCCAGGGCCTCCACCGTGGCCGGGGCGAAGTGGCGGTCGCCGATCTTGACGCCCAGACCCAGGACCCCGCGCGCCTTCGCAACCGGCTCGACCAGCCCGGGACAGCGTTCCAGCAGCACCAGCCTGTCGCCAGCGGCGAGCCGCACCAGCTCTGCATGCACCCGCGCGTCGTCACGATGCCGGGCGGTCGGTGCCCACGGGTCGAGCACCGTCCCGCCACCAAGCGTGGTGGCCGGGGAGGCGCGTCGCAAGACGAAGCGGTCGCCCGGCAGGGAAGGCAGCGGCTCGCCAAGGTGGAGTTGCACGAAGCCCTCCGCCCCGCTCGCCACCATCTCCTGCGCGATCACGTGCACGCGGCCAGCCACCTCGCGCGTGCCGAGCAGGGCGACCACGCCTGCGCCGTCGACGAGATCGCCCGCGAGCTGCCGGTACGCCACGTCAATCACTCGCGTGGCGGGCACCTGGCCCGGCTCGCAAGCCCACAGCCCGCGCCCCACCGCGTCGGTCTCGATGCCGGCGAGGTTGAGCGCGGTGCGGCTCCCGGCGCGGGCCTCGTCCACCGCTCGGCCGTGCACCTGGACACCGCGCACCCGCGCGCGCTCGCCCCCGGGGAGCAGCTCCACCTCGGCGCCGTCGAGGATGCGTCCGCCCCAGGCGGTGCCGGTCACCACCGTCCCGAAGCCCTTGCGCACGAAGGCCCGATCGACCGGGAGTCGGAAGGGCGCGTCGAGAGGACGATCCCGCGGCGAGAGCCCGTCGAGCGCGGCCCGGAGCGCGTCGAGGCCCTGGCCGGTCTGGGCGCTGGTGGCGACGATGGGCGCGGTGGCCAGTGCCGTGCCGGCCACCGTCTCGCGCAACTCCTCAGCCGCCAGCTCGAGGAGATCGGGCTCCACCAGATCGGCCATGGTCAAGACGAGGATGCCCTGTTGCACCCCTAGCAGCGTGACCACGTCGAGGTGCTCGCGCGTCTGCGGCATCACCCCCTCGGCGGCGCTGACGCAGAGCATCACCGCGTCGATGCCGCTTGCCCCGGCCACCATGGTGCGCACGAGCTTCTCGTGCCCCGGCACGTCGACGAGCCCAGCCGTGCGCCCGCTCGGGAGAGGCAGCGGCACGAAGCCCAGGGCGATGGTGATGCCGCGGGCCCGCTCCTCCGGCAGCGTGTCGAGATCCACCCCCGTGAGCGCCCGCACCAGCGAGGTCTTCCCGTGATCGACGTGGCCGGCGGTGCCGATGACGAGGTCGGACATCAGCCGCCCGTATACACTCCGCCCATGCGCGTCGCCTGCCCCGAATGCACCACGCCCGTCGATGCCGGGCCCGGCGAGGAGGTCATCTGCCCGGCCTGCATGGCGCGCTTCCACGCGCCCGCGCCCTCGCACGCGCAGGCGGCGCGGCGCTTCGACGTGCACCTCCCCGATGGCACTATCCTGTCGCGACAAACGGTATACGCGCTACGGGAGCACATCTACACCGGAAAGGTGCCGATCACCGCCCGCATGCGTCCCGACGTGGGCGGCGACGAGCTGGTCCCGGTGTACAGCCACCCGCCCTTCGCCCAGATCTTCGCGCTCCTCAACGTCGAGCCCTCGCTCACTTCCGGCACCCGGCACATCGCCGGCTGGGCGGGCAAGCGCACGACGCCGGCCAAGGACAGTGCGCCGCCCCCGCCAGTGTCGCGACAGGAAAACACGCGGAGGTTCTTGCAGCAGGCCTCGGTACCCCTGCTGCTCGCGCTAGGCGTCGGCGCGTTCTTCGTGCTCTTGCTGATCGTGGCGATGTTCGTCAGCTGGTGAGCCCTCTCCGGGCGACCCCTCTCCAGGAGACAGAGTGAGGCGCCGGAACACCTCCTCCAGCGAGGACTTCTCGCGGCCGAGCTCGAGCACCAGTAGCCCACGATCCACCGCGAGCCTGAAGATATCGGCTCGCACGTCGCGCTCGGCGAGCACCTCGTACGGGAGCTGTCCCGGGGCCTCGGCCGACTGCAAGGACACGCGCAGCACGCCGGGGATCGCGGCGATGGCGCGCTGGACCTCGGCCTCCGGCAGGCGCACCGGCCCTTCGACCAGCGTGGCGCGGAAGAGGTTGCCGCCCGAGATGGCCTCGCGCACCGAGTCGATGCCGGCGTCGGCCACGAGCTCGCCCCGGTTGAGGATCAGCACCCGGTCGCAGGTGGCCTGGACCTCCTGGAGGATGTGGGTGCTCAGGATCACCGTGCGGGATTGCCCGATGCGCCGGATGAGGTTTCGGATGGCGAGGATCTGGTTGGGATCGAGGCCACTGGTGGGCTCGTCGAGCACGAGGATCGGCGGCTGGTGCAACAGCGCCTGCGCGAGCCCCACGCGCTGCTTGTAGCCCTTCGACAAGGTGCCCACGCGCTGGCCGAGGCGGTCGACGATGTCGCACTCGTGGGCCACGCGCTCGATGCCCGTGGCGCGCTCGGCGGCGGCCAGCCC
>VGRE01000136.1 GCA_016875435.1 Deltaproteobacteria bacterium
GGGACGATCATGCGCGCGTTCTCCGCGGCTCGGCCCTCCTCGCGGGCCACGATGAAGCGCAGGCCGGAGGCCCCGAGTCGCGTGGCCAGGGCCGGGAGCCCGCCCAGCGCGGCGAGGTTGCTGCGCGTGAGCACCGTGGCGAGGCGGGTGTCGATGCCACACGCCGCCGCCGCCCGCGCGCCGGCCGTGGCCTGCCGCCAAGCGCCGTCGACCGACACCAGCCAGTCGTGCACCTCGGCACGGTCGGCGTGGATGGCGACGATCGCGTCGCTGAGCCCCTGCGCGCGAAGGTGAGCCGCGGCGCCGCGCGCGGCGAGGATTCGACCGTTGCTCTGGATGGCCACGCGGCGGAAGCCGAGCCGCCGTGCCGTCGCGAGGAGCACGGGAAGGTCGGGCCGGAGCGTCACCTCGCCGCCCGCGAGGATCACCCCGTCGCGATGGGGGATCTCGCCGAGCGCCCTCGCGATCTCCTCAGTCTCGGCCTCGCCGTCTTCCGACTGGTCACAGAACTTGCACGCGTTGTTACAGCCAAAGCCAACGCGAAGATCCGCCCAGAGCATCTAGGAGCGAGGCCGCGCCCGGCCCGATCGCAGCGGGGTCGAGCCGACGTGATCGAGGCGCCGGGAATAGTGGGGGTGGCGGGTGACTTCCCTCTTGCGCTCCATCCCGGAGCGAAGCGGAGCGGATGGAGACAAGAGGGGCGGCAGGACCCGCATGGTCGTGGTTCCCGGCGCCGGATCGCCTGGAGATCGGGGGACCCGTGTGGCGATGTAGGGCCGGGCGCGGCCGTCCCGCAGCTGTTCAGCGGATCGCATGCAGTTCGGCGTCGCCGTGGACGGGGAGGTAGTTCTTCCACACGCCCTCGCACACCGAGGCATAGCGACAGCCGCCGCAACGGTGCTCGGGCTGCGCCTTCAGGTCGAAACGCTTGCGGTCCTGCCAGTTGAAGCGCGCGCGCCCCTCCTCGATCTGCGCGATGCCATCGGGAAAGCCGTCGGCGGTCAGCGTCTTGATCGAGCAGTCGGTGTCGAGGTCGCGGAACTCGCCGACGTACTTGCGGGCCAGCGCCTTGTTGCCGAGGAGCTCGGGCGGGAGCACGCACAGGGGGAAGCTCCCCAGCGTGAAGGTGCGCTTGAAGTGGAACTCGTTGAGCAGCACCGCCTTGAGCACGTGGGGCACCACTTCTGTCAGCTTCGGGATCAGCGAGTGCTCGGTTTCCGCGTAGCCCTCGGCGCGCACGAAGTTGGCGCGCACGTCGTCGAGGCCCAGCTCGTAGAAGAACTTGAGCATGTTGGGGAGGTAGCGGTAGTTCCAGGCGTTGACGACGATGTTGACGGAGACGTTGTCGCGCAGCTTCCCGGCGTCGCGCTGGGCAAGGAGGTACTTCAAGCCTGACTTTTTCTTCTCGAAGTTGCCCGGCACGCGGGTGAGCGCGTCTTCGAGGCGGGCATTGTGCCCGTGCATCGACATCGTCACCCGGGTGAGGCCGGCGGTGAGCATGCGATCGACGAAGTCGTGGCGGAAGAACTTGGTGCCGTTCGTCGCCACCGCGATGCGGGTGTAGCCGAGGTCGCGGGCGTAGCTCACCGCGTCCTCGATCCACGGGTAGGTGGTGGGCTCGCCGCCGAGGAAGCCGAGCGAGCGCGTGCCCGACTGGTACCAGCGCAAGATCTCCGCCTGCATCTCGGGCCAGGGCATGTAGCGGCGCATCTCGGTGGCGGGGAGACCGTCGAGACAGAACACGCACTTGTTGTTGCAGATCTTCCCCACGTTGATCTCGACGTTGCGACGGGTGTCGCGCCAGAGCTCGGGGGTGGACGGGGTGTCGTTCATCGGGGGACGGGGCTGATCTCTCGGTCGCCGTATTCTTGCACGTAGCGTGCGAACACGCCGTGACACAGCCGCTTCCAGTCACATCGCTCACAGGCGGCCACGTGCTGGCGCTTGCGGTCGGGTTGCCAGGAATAGATGCCCTCGAGCGACACCTTCCCCGGGTGCGCCGCCCACTCGAAGGTGACCCGCGGGTTCCAGTGCACGTCGTTGGCGTACACGCGGTGCTCGCCGAGCACGCAGGCCGGCACGCCAAAGAAACGCACAATGGTGTCGCGACCGGCCGCCTCGATGGCCGGCCTCACGAGGGGACGGATCTCGTCGAGCCGCAGGGTGAGCCCGGGGTAGCGGTCGTCGCCCGCGCCCTCCGGCGTCAGGTTGCTGACCACCACCAGCGCCGCGTCGTGCTCGGCGGCGAGGCGGACAGTGTCGGCGAGCTGGGCCGCGTTCTGGCGCACGAGCACGGTGTTGATGAACGGGCGGAATCCCGGCTTGCGACGGGCGTTGTCGATGGCGCGGATCACGCGGTCGAAGCTCCCTGCCCGGCCGGCGAGCCGGTCGTGGGTCTGCGCCTCGGGCCCGTGCAGCGAGAACAGCGCCTCGTCGAGGTAGGGCATGGCGGCCAGGGCCCAGGCCGGGTCGGCCAGCCGCGTGCCGATGGTGCCGATGCTCGTGCGCAGGCCGAGCTTCTTCGCCAGCGCGAGGATCTCCACGAACTGGGGGTGGATCGTCGGCTCGCCTCCCGTGAAGTGAACGGCCTCCACGCCCCGCTCGGCCTGCTCGCGGAGCACGCGGGCCACTCGCCCGAAGGTCACCGGGAAGGCATTATAGGCCTTCATCCTGTGGTCTTCTGAGCAGAAGCTACATCGCTCCGGGCAGTGGTAGGTGACGTGGAACTCCAGCCGACGCATCACCTGCCCGGTGTCGGGGTGGATCCAGGGCGGCGTCACGCGCGGGCTCGCATGTCGAAGTAGGCCGGGTAGAGGCGGTTGCAGAGGCGGGTGAGCTCGCCGTCGGCGCGGCGGGTGCTTTCCATGACCTGGGCGCCCACGGCCGCCTCGAGCACCGCCGGGGCCGCGGCGGTGGCCTCGGCGAGTCGATCGGGCGAGGGCGGCGCGTCGAGGGTGCCGATCGACGTGGCCGCGCGCAGGCCGTCGAAGGCGCCGGCCAGGACGAGGTTGTTGGGGTAGATGCGCTGGTCGCTGTCGACCACGAAGCCGGTGTTGTAGAAGGGGGTCGGGGCGCGGACGAAGAGGTTGCGCAGGTAGAGGCGCTCGCCCGCGGCCCAGGCTGACTCGAAATCCTCGGCGATGGCGTCGAAGCTTACGCGCAAGGCGGCAAGTTGTGCCTCGGTCCAGGGCAGGAAGTAGCCCGGGAGCAGGTTGAACTTGCGGAGGCCGAGCGAGCGGAGGTGCCTGAAGTTCTCGGCGGCGCGGGCCGCCGTGCTCGGCGCGATGGTCTGGGTGACGACGAAACGCGGGAGTCGCAGCAGCTCGGGGAGCCACCGGGTGACGGTGTCGTAAGTGCGCGCGCCGCGCCGGAGCCCGTCGTGGTCGGCGGCGGCGCCGTCGAGCGACACGGTGAGCGTGACCCCGGGAAAGGAGTGCAGCAAGTCGATCCAGTGTCGCGACAGGTGACTGCCATTGGTGGACAGGTAGACGTTGACGCTCGGCGGCGCGTGGCGGATCACCGCCTCCACCGCCTCCGGCACCAGCAGCGGCTCGCCGCCGAAGAGCTTGCAGTCGCCGCCGCCATGTCGCGACACAAAAAGATCGACAGCGCGCCGGGCGTCGCTGGGCGAGAGGTCGGGCTCGCCGTCTTTCACCGTGGGACAGTAGGCGCAGCGCAGGTCGCAGCGCCGGGTGACGACCAGGATCAGCGAGTCGGACCAGCGCGTGGCTCGCGCCGGGCTACCACTGCCCGTGCGAACCGTGGCTTCCGTGCGAACCGTGGGAGCCATGAGAACCGTGCGAGCCGTGGGAGCCATGGGAGCCATGGGAGCCGTGGGAGCCGTGGCTGCCGTGGCTGCCGTGGCTGCCGTGGCTGCCGTGGCTGCCGTGGCTGCCGTGCGATCCGTGACTGCCGTGCGATCCGTGGCTGCCGTGCGAACAGTGCTGGGCGAGGAGCACGGCCGTGCTCTCGGGCGGGTTGCCCTTGCGGTCGAGGAAGGCCGGGTCGAGCTCGATCTCGCCGGCGGTGGCCTGCAAGAGCAAGAGCGACTGGGCCACGGCGTCGCCCTTCTGATTGGCGGCGTCGAGCTCGCGGGGCTGCAGGAGGTGGAGGGCCTGGCGCTTCAGCACGGGGAACTCCGCCTCGGCCTGCCAGTCAGCGCCGGCCTTCAGGCCAGCGAAGGGCGTGGTGGGCTTCTTATCGTCGTTGGTGCTCATGCATTTGCCTCCCCGGGAGGGACGTAAGGGATGGTGCCCGGCCGCGACCGCTGGATGGTCCAGCGGCGGAAGATGCGCTCGAGGCTGCCGTCGGCGTCGCGGCTGAGCAACTCGTAGAGGTACTGCTGCACGCCGTAGAACTCCTGGCACTTGCGCGAAAGGGGCCGCTGGCCGAAGATGTCGCCGTCGAACATGTAGTTGTGCAGCGGCTGGATGCCACACGAGGGCTTGAAGGCGCAGCTATGGCAGGCGGGCAACGCGTCCTGGATCGAGGCCACCGCCAGCGCCTTCACCGTGGGGTGGCGCAGCACCTCGTCGACCGAGGAGGTGTCGACGTGGCCGATGCGGAAGAAGTCGTTGCCCATGTGGGCCGCCATCCGGCCCTCGTCGTCGGTGTAGATGTTGCCGTCGTAGCTGTAGGCGAGCTGGGCCGAGCCCGAGCCACAGGGGCTGCGGCAGTCGGAGTAGTTGGGTTCGTCGGGGGTGAGCATCTTGGTGAGGAAGACGCTCGCCATGCGCTCCTGGATGAACGTGCCCCGGCGGTTCTGCTCGATGATGTAGTCGAGGGTGCGCCGGTAGAACTCGAGGAACTCCGGCATCGAGTAGCCGATGAGCTTCCAGGTGTTCACCGCGAAACCAAAGGGGTTCAACGGGCGCAAGTGCACGCTGCGCAGGCCACGGCGCACGTACTCGTCGACGATGTCTTTCCCGCGCGACAACGACGCCCGGGTGGTGGTCATCAGCGCGTCGACGTGGAACAAGTCCGGGTCGCGACCGCGCCGCACGTACTCGGCGTTGATCTTCGCCATCCACTCGTCGACTGCCGCGTAGCTCGACCCCTTGCCGGTCATGCCCCGGTTCTGGTCGTGCAGGTCGGCCGGGCCGTCGAGCGAGGTGCAGATCATCACCCCCTTGTCGAGCAAGAACTTCACCTTCTCGTCGGTCATGAAGGTGAGGTTGGTGACCACCGAGAAGATCAACTCCTTCTTCTCGTAGCGATTCTTCTCCAGCGCGTAGTCGACGATGAACTCGATGGCCGACCAGTTGACGGTGGGCTCGCCGCCCTGGAACTCGAAGCCGAGTACCGGAGTGGGCACGCGGAAGGCGAAGTCGACCGCCTTGCGGGCCACGTCGAGCGGCATGTCGGTGTCGACGGCCTCCATGCCGGTGCGACTGGCGTGGCAGTACTTGCACGACATGTTGCAGCGCAGCGAGGTGACGATCGCGTGCAGGTGCGGGCCGTGTGACAGGAAGGCCTTCTTGCGGCGGATCTTGTCGGCCAGGGCGTGCGCGTCGAAGTCGTGCCTGAAGAAGTACCGGCGGCGCAGGGGCTCGTAGAGCGCGTCTTCGGGGCCGATCTGTCCCGCGATGAAACGGCGGAAGTCCCCCGGTGACAGGAACAGGTGCTCGCCGGCGTCGTTCGTCAGCAGGACCTTCTCGCCGACGAGTGCGTAGCGGAAGAAGCCCACCTTCTCGCGGTCGAGCGTGGCGGGATCGACGGCGAGCGCGGTGTTCATCACGGCGACACGCCCTTCCGCTCCAGGATCGTCTCGAAGAGCGCGTGGTTTGCGAGCTCGTCGCCGAGACGCTCGCGGATCGACTCGCGCACCGGGGACACGGCCACCAGCCAGTCGGCCTCGGCCTCGATCACCTCGAGCTGGCCGAGCTGGGCGAAGCGCACCGCCGCGCTGCGGATCGCCGCCTCGCTGTAGAGCGACTTGTGGAATCGCAGGGCCTCAGGCACCGGGGGGCTTCTCCCAGGGCACGGGGATGTCGAGGTCGTCGGTCGCCATCTCCTCGGCGTCGAGCTCGGCGAGGAGCTTGTCGATGGTGGAGGGGCCCTCGGCGGAAAACAGCGCCCGCGCCATGACGAACTCGCGGATCTTGGCGTTGGCCTCGCCGATGTTCTTGCGCAAGGCCTGGTTGAGCAACTCGTTGGCGAAGTGCCCGGCGAGCTGCTCCAGCGCCGCCTCGGTGGTGGCCTCGCGCGTGCGCAAGACGACGGACACGCGGCGGTCGGCCTCGCGGTCGAGGTAGACGTAGCAGCGGTCGATGAACAGGTAGGCGGCGCCCATGATCACGTCGAGGTCGTAGACCGACTCGTCGACCGACAGGCGCACACGGCGCTCGGAGGCCTGGAAGGTGGGTTCGCTCATGCGCTCGGGAGGCTGGGACGGAGGGTGGTGGAGGCCTTGGACATCGACTCGGGATGCGCCCACACCCGCTCGGCGTGCGGCGCCAGCTGGGCGATGCGGTCGAGGCTCGCGCCCTCGTTCTCGGCGGCCACGGCTGCGAGGCGACGGGCCACGCGCCCCAGGGATTCGTCCATCGGCGCGTTCCCGTCGCCACCGTCCATCACGATGAAGTCGAGCAGGGCGGTGGACGCCGGCCCGCGGGGCTCGCCGGCACGGAGGCAGGCGTCGATGCGGGCGGTGCGGCCGCTGTCGTGGGCGAGGTTGAGGGTGATCGCGCCCTCGTGGGGCGGGTAGATGGCGGTGAGCGACCAGCCGAGACCGAGGTCGGCGCCGGGGCCGAGCGGGTGGAAGAGGAAGCCAGGATGAAGCTCGCTCGCGACGGCCACTCCCGGCATGGCCGCGACGGCCGCGCCGAAGAGGGTGCGCTGAAGGAACTGGCGACGGTTCTCCATGCGAGACTCCGGATCGTCACATCATAGCGTAGTGCCGCGGGGGAGTCGCCTGGGATCCGTCGTCGCCCAGCCACCCTCGCAGAAGAAGGCCACGCGCGGCGTGGCACCGCTCGTCGCTCCAGGTCTCCACGGAGGTCCGGGGGGTCGTCGTTGCCCGCCGAGGCGCGCTTGCCGTTCGCCTAGCTCGACGGGGCGTCACACCGGAGCGTGGTGTACGTTGACGGACCGATGCTGTTGCTGCTGCTGGCCTGTCCCGAGCCGCCCGACACCGGGGACACCGCTCCCGGCGGGCTGATCGACACGGCCTGCGACGCGACGGTCGACACCTGGCCCGACGCCGACGGCGACGGCTACGGCGCGCCGGGCAATGCCATCAAGGACTGCGCCGTGCCCGAGGGCTACGCGGGCGCCACGGGCGACTGCGACGACGACGACCCGGCGGTACACCCAGGCGCCGAGGAGGTGTGCAACGGCATCGACGACGACTGCGACGACCGGAAGGACGACGTCGAGGCCGCCTGGTACGAGGACGCCGACGCCGACGGCTACGGCAACGGGGCCACCGGGTTCGTCACCTGCACGCCGCCGGGGGGCTGGGTGCTCGACGGCACCGACTGCGACGACGCCGTGGCCACCACCCACCCCGGCGCCGATGAGGCCTGCAACGCCACCGACGATGACTGCGACGGCGTGAGCGACCTCGGCTACGAGGACACCTGGTACAGCGACGACGACGGTGACGGCTACGGTAATCCCAACGTGTCGGAGTACACCTGCCTGCCGCGCGAGGGCTGGGTCCAGGACAACACGGACTGCCGGGCGGGCGACCCGGTTGCCTTCCCGGGCGCGGCCGAGCGGTGCAACGACGCCGACGACGACTGCGACGGCAGCGTGGACGAGGACTTCGATCTCGATGGCGACGGGCACACCTCCGCCCTCTGCGTCGACGGCGACGACTGCGACGACGACGACGACACCATCTTCGGCGGCGCGACCGAGACCTGCGAGGACGGCATCGACCAGTCCTGCGACGGGCACGACCCGCGCTGCACCTACGACGGCAGCCACGACCTCGGCGACTACGACAAGATCTATTCCGACGAGCCGAACTTCGACGCGGGTCGCCTGGTGAGGGTGGGCGACCCCACCGGCGACGGCGAGCCCGACATCGTCGTGACCACCTTCTACGCCAACGGCTATCAGGGCGGCGCCTACGTGGTCCCGGGGCCCCTTGGCGGCAGCGAGGCGCTGGGCGACCGCGGCTACTTCCTCTCCGGGGGGATGGGCACCAGCTACGCCGGTCGCTCGCTCGGCGTGGGCGACGTGGACGGCGACGGCATCGACGACGTGGGCCTCGGCGCCCCCGATGGCACCGAGAAGGAATTCATCATCCTCGGGCCGGTGAGCGCCGACGTCTCGCTCGACGACGCTGACATCATCATCTCCAGCCCCACCGCCATCGAGACGGGCCACGGTGGCGACTTCGCCGACGTGACCGGCGACGGCGTGGCCGACGCGGTGATCGGCGCCTACGAGGACTCCACCGGCGGCTACACCTCGGGCACGGTGTTCATCCACGCCGGGCCCCTGTCGGCCGGCGACTACGACGTCGACGCCGACGCCGACCTCCGCATCGTGGGCGACTCGGCGATGGCCTACGCCGGGCGCTACCTCCGGGCCGGCCCCGACGTCGACGGCGACGGCATCGGCGACATGCTGCTCGCCGCGCCCTACCAGACCAGCGCCGCGCCCTACGCCGGCACCGTGTACCTCGTGTACGGCGGCCTCACCGGCGACATCGACACCTCCGACGCCGACGGCACCTTCACTGGGGTGGCCGCCAGCGACTACGCCGGTGAAGACCTCGCCCTCGGCGACCTCGACGGCGACGGCCTCGCCGACGTGATCATCGGCTCCTACGGCAACAGCGTGGCCAGCTACGCGGGCACCGCCTACGTGGAGTACGGGCCCGCGTCGGGCACCACCGATCTCGCCGCGGCCGACGTGGTGATCGAGGGCGACTACGCCAACCAGCAGTTCGGCCTTGGCTTCGGCGTGGGCGACACCGACGGCGACGGTGCCGAGGAGCTGCTGGTGGGCGCCATCGGCGACCGGAGCGGCGGCAGTTCGTCGGGCGCGGCCTACCTCTTCTACGCGCCGATCGCCGCCAGCGTGGCGAGCGACGCCGACGCCTGGTGGGAGGGCGAGGCGTCGGGCGACCAGGCCGGGGAGGGCGCCGACATCGCCGACCTCGACGGCGACGGCTTCGCCGAGCTGCTCATCGGCGCCCCGGCCGAGTCGACGGGCGGTGCCGCCGGCGGTGCCGTCTACGTCGTGACGCCAGATAACTAGTGCGCCCCTTCCGGCCCGAGGCTACGCTTCACCATGTTGACTCTGCTCCTCGCCTGCGCTCCCGACCCCGAGGACACGGGCAGGCCGCCGGGCGACACGGCCGACACCTCGACCACCGCTGGCGACGACCAGGAGTGCGCCGAGGCCGAGGCGCGCCTCGGCTACCGCGCCTGCGTCCACCGGGTGGACGACGACGAGACCTTCAATGGCGTGACCATCAGCTCGTCGAGCGTCGATCAGCTTCGCGTGGGCAAGTACATGGTGCCGGCCGTCGACGCCGCGCGTGTTCCCGGCGTCTTCCTCGACGTGAACTATTTCCAGTTGCACTACGACTTCCTGGTGAAGTCCTTCCCCGACGACTTCTCGGGGCTCACCACCTCGCAGTACGAGAGCCTGATCCTCTACCCCGACACCCGCGAGTTCTACGCCGGCACCTACTCCCTCTACGTGACCGACGCCGGCGTGTTCTACGGCTTCACCGTGTGGGACGACCCTTCCGACGAGGCCAGTACCGTCACCATGGAGCAGGTGGCCGCGGCCTACGAGGGACTGCAAGCGCGCTTCGGTCTCGACACGGTGGCCTGGGTCCCGAACTCCGAGAACCAGATCGACGCCGCCGCCGGCTGGGACGACGCGCCCTTTCCCATCCAGAACCCCGCCGAGGTGCTCTACGAGGCCTACAACCCCGGCGAGGCCTACGGTTACCTGCGGCTGTTCACCCTCGACGAGTTCGTCGCCGCCGAGGAGGAGGCCAGCTTCTCCTGGCAAGACATCATCGTGATCGACGAGGCCCCGGAAGACATCGAGCGGCCGGTGAGCGGCATCATCACCGGCACGCGCCAGGGCGCGCTCTCCCACCTGAGCGTGCGCTCCGCCACCCGCGGCACGCCCAACTGCTACATCTCCGAGCCGCTCGAGGCGCTCGCCGACTGGAAAGACCAGCTCGTTCGCCTCGACTGCGGGGAGACCGACTACACCATCGAGGCGGCCGCCGAGGACGAGGCCAACACCTGGTGGACGGAGATCCGCCCCGACCCGGTGATTGTCTGCGAGGCCAACATCACGGAAACCTCGATGCCGGGGTTGCTGGAGATGGACACGACGACCGAGCAGTCGCGACACGACAACATCTGCACCTGGGGCACCAAGGGATCCAACCTCGCCACGCTCTACCAGCGCATCGACAGCGCGTACCAGATCGAGGGCTTCGTCATCCCCTTCTACTACTACCAGCGCTTCATGGACGAGGGCACCTGGGAGGTCGATCTCGGCGACGGCCAGGGTGTCGCGACGCACTCGCTGCAAGAGACCATCGACGCGTGGCACGCGGACGACACCTTCCTCAACGACGCGCAGGCCCGCCGCGCCATGCTGGAAGACTTCGAGGAGGCGATGATGTCGGCCGCCATCCCGGCCGATATCGAGGCGGCCGTCCAGGAACGTTTCCTGGAGGTGTACGGCGACGACACCACCGCCGTGCGTTTCCGCTCGTCGTCCAACGCCGAGGACGACCTGTTCTTCACCGCGGCCGGCATCTACGAGTCGCACACCGGCTGTCTCGCCGACGATCTCGACGGCAACAGCGCCGGGCCGTCGCACTGCGACGACGACGAGGAAGACGAGGAGACCTTCGAGGACGCCATCCGCGCCAGCTGGGCCACCCTCTGGGGGGTCACCGCCTGGGAAGAGCGCTCGTGGTTCAGCATCGACCAGTCGATGGTGGCCATGGCGCTCCTGGTCAACTCGCGGTCGAACAACGAGCAGGCGAACGCCATCTGCTTCACCGGGAACCCCACCACCGCCACCGACGACCGCTACCTGGTGCAGGCGCAGCCCGGCGAGCTGGAGGTGGCCTCGGCCGAGGCCGGCGTGTACCCGGAGTCGAACCTGCTCACCGTCGAAGACGGCGTGGTGGTGGAGATCGACCGGGTGAGCGAGTCGTCGACCGGCGAGATCGCGCTGAGCGACGCCCAGCTCGCGGAGTTCGGCGCCGAGCTGTGGACAATCAACGAGGTCTTTCCGCTCGATTACGACGTGCCCGAGGGCTACAACGTCATCTGGGACACCGAGTGGAAGGTGCTGGAAGACGGCCGCATCATCATCAAGCAGATCCGCCCCTTCATGCGGGCCGAGTAGCCAGGACAACGGAGGAGAACGTGGTGCTTTTTTCTTTCATTTTCGCGTGCGATGGGGGTGAAGCCAAGCCCGGCGACACCGGCGACACCGACACCGACACCGACACCGACACCGACACCGACACCGACACCGACACCGACACCGACACCGACACCGACACCGACACCGACACCGACACCGACGACTGGAGCCAC
>VGRE01000137.1 GCA_016875435.1 Deltaproteobacteria bacterium
CGCGCCGGTGCGCACGAGCGTGCCGCGCGCGGACAAGATCACCCTCCAGCCGCTCGGCCAGGCGCCAGTGCCAGCAGCGATCCCGGTGAAGCCGGTCCCCTCCCCCGCACCGGGTGACGACGAGGGCGGCGGGGAGTAGCGACCTACCCAGGCGACGGTGCCGCCGCCCCATCGGCAGGAGGCGCGCTGCCATCGGCCGGGGGTGGCGCGCTGCCATCGGCCGGCGACGCCTCGCCGCCAAGGGTGCTGCCTCCCGGGCCCCCCGGCCGGGGCAGCGCGGCCGGGGCCGCGAGGTCGATGGCCAGGCCCGAGACGTCGGCCTCGGCAGCGGCCAGGTCGACCGAGGCGGCGATGTTGTCGCCATCCTTGCCCACGGTGATGATGCCGTCCTTGTTGGCGTCGCAATGGGGGATGATTCGGGCCGCCGTGGACTTCGGCAGCGCCATGGTGAACGGGCCCACGGCGTCGAGATCGAGCACGGTGAGCGGCCCGTTGGCCGGGCCGGTGCTCACGCCGACCGCGTGGAGCGAGATCGTCCCACCGCACTCGCCGGTGACGACGCCACTGAAGAGCACGTGCGCCCCCGCCTTCATCTCGTCCTGCGTTTTCACCGGCTGCATGGAGGAGAGGTCGAGGGTCAGGCTGCCGTCGGCCCCGGGCTGGGGGGCCGCCGAGGCCGGGTTGCTCCCCCCGGGCGCGCTGCCCTCGCCCCCGGGTTGCGGGAGAGGGTTGGCATAGCTGCCGGACTCCTCCGGGCAACCGACCATCAGGAGGGCGAGCAGGCACGAGGAGGCGGACCGCGGCATGGATCACCGGTGAGAAAGCGCCTGCCTATCCGCGCCGGCGAATGCCGGCAGCCCGGTTGCCGCCTCGGCACCCCCGCGCTAGGCGCTGAACCGCCATTCAGTGAGCCCTTGGCCGCAGCCGACCCCACCCGTGATCGCACCGACAAGCACGAGCTGATCCTCGATGCGGCCATCCGCGTTTTCGCGGAAAAAGGCTTCCACGGCGCCCGCATCTCCGACGTGGCCGACGCGGCCGGGGTGGCCGACGGCACCATCTACCTCTACTTCAAGAACAAGGACGACCTGTTGCTCAGCATCTTCGAGGAGAAGATGGTCGAGCTTACCGGCGGCCTCCGCGACGCCCTCGCCGGGGGCACCACCGCGCTGGAGAAGATCGAGCGCTTCGCTCGCTACCACTTCCGCATGGTGCAAGACCATCGCGCCGTGGCCGAGGTGCTGCAGATCGAACTGCGACTCTCCAACAAGTTCCTGAAGGAATACCGTCCAGAAAAGCTCTGGGACTACCTCGGCATCTTCGCAGCGCTCGTGCGCGAGGGGCAAGACGAGGGCACGATCCGAAAAGAAATCGACCCCTTCATGGCGATGTGGGCCTTCTTCGGCGCCATGGACGAAATGGCCATGCAGTGGGTGCTGGCGAAGCACCGAACTTTTTCACTTGATGCCGCCGCCGACACCGTGGTGCGCATCTTCATCCGCGGCCTGGCGGCCCAGCCGCCCGGCGGCACCACCCCCCGGGAGCAAGCATGAAGATCGGAGTCTGTTTGAAGCAGGTGCCGGCGACCGACACCCGCATCCGCGTCAACGCGGATGGGACGGGCATCGTCACCGACGAGGTGAAGTTCGAGATCAACCCCTACGACGAGTACGCGCTCGAGGAAGGGCTGCGCATCAAGGGCACCGACGCCACCCGCGAGGTGATCGTGTTCACCATCGGCGGCGCCGACTGCGAGCCCCGGGTTCGCGACTCGCTCGCCCGCGGGGCCGACCGTGCCGTGCGCATCGACGACCCGGCCCTCCTGGGCTCCGACGCCCTCGGCATCGCCCGCGCCCTCGCCGCCGCGCTGAAGGAGCAGGGCGTGGGCCTCGTGCTCTGCGGCCGGCAGGCCATCGACGGCGACTCCAGCGCCGTGCCCGCGATGATCGCCGAGCTGCTCGGCTGGAACCAGGTGTGCTACGCCGACAAGCTCGCCCTCGAGGGCGGCAGTTTCACCGCTCAGCGCG
Organism: Deltaproteobacteria bacterium; assembly: GCA_016875435.1. Classification (GTDB taxonomy): domain Bacteria; phylum Myxococcota_A; class UBA796; order UBA796; family SXON01; genus SXON01. Next base: position 2,028 of record VGRE01000137.1, read on the forward strand.
CGGCCGGCGGTGGTGTCCGCGAGGTGGTGAGCGGCGCGATGCCGGTCGTGGTGAGCTGCGACAAGGGCATGAACGAGCCCCGCACCGCCACCCTCCCCGGCATCATGAAGGCGAAGGCCAAGAAGATCGACGTCAAGAACCTCGCCGCCCTCGGCCTTGACGCGGGGTCAGTCGGCGCCGGTGCCGCCATCGTCAAGCACGCCAACATGGGGCTTCCCCCCGCGCGACCGCCGGGCCGCGTGATCGGGGGCGACGCCAACAGCGCCGCCGCCGAGCTCGTGCGCCTGCTCCGCGAAGAAGCCAAGGTCATCTAGGAAGGAATGAAAAATACAATGGGAAACGGCATTCTCGTATACTGTGAGTTCGAAGGCGGCCAGCCCCGCAAGACCGCCTACGAGCTGCTCGGCAAGGCGGCGCAGCTCGGCCTCGGCCCGGTGTCGGCCCTCGTGGTCGGCGGCGGCGACACTTCCTCGCTGGCGGCCTGGGGCGCGGCGCAGGTCTTCGTCGTCGATCACCCGGTGCTCGGCAGCTACTCGACGGGCGCCTACACCAAGGCGATCTCGGCGGGCATCGCCGCCAGCGGCGCCGCCTACGTCATCGCCGCCGCGTCGGCCGGCGGGCGCGACGCCCTGCCCCGCGTGGCCGCTCGCAACGGCCACGGCCTCGTCGTGGAGTGTACCGACCTCCGCAACGAGGGTGGCCAGCTCGTGGGCCGCCGGCCGGTGTACGCCGGGAAGGCGCTCGTCGATGCCCGCACCAGCTCCGCGGTCGGCCTGTTCACCGTCCGCCCGAACAGCTTCGTGCTCGCGCAGCCGCCGGCGGCGGCGGGCGCCGTCGTGAGCGTGGATGCAGGTCTCTCCGGGGCCGACGTCGACGTGAAGGTGGTGCAGACGCTCGCCCCGGCAAGCAAGAGCGTGGATCTCACCGAGGCCGACCGCATCGTGTCGGGCGGCCGCTCGCTCAAGAGCAAGGAGGCCTACGACAGCGTGGTGCGTCCCCTCGCGGCTGCGCTCGGCGCCACCGCCGGGGCCAGCCGCGCGGCGGTCGACGCCGGCTACGCCGGTCACAGCGAGCAGGTTGGCCAGACGGGCAAGGTGGTGAGTCCCTCGCTGTACATCGCGCTCGGCATCTCGGGCGCGATCCAGCACCTCGCCGGCATGCGCACCTCGCGGGTGATCGTGGCCGTCAACAAGGACCCCGAGGCGCCCATCTTCCAGTACGCCACCTACGGCATCGTGGGCGACCTCTTCGAGGTGGCGCCGGCGCTGCAAGCCGAGCTGGCCAGGCTCAAGTAGGCCGGTAAATGCGCGGGGCGAGGTGGCCAAGCGGCCGCTCCACCCCACTGCTTTGATACGCTCTGGTCCTTGAGTCCCGCCCCCGTCGTCTCCGTCCCTGTCGACGCCGATCGCCGTCGTGAGCGCGCTGTGATGGCGCTCTCCGCGAAGGGCGATCACGCCGGGGTCTTGCGCCTAGTGAGCGCCTGGGCTGGCGTGGGCGCACCCACGGTGAATGCCAGGGTGTGCGAGGGCCGCGCCTTCCACCACTTCCGCCTGCTCGACCGCGCCATGTCGCGCGCGCGCGACGCCGTCGAGAACGCCCCGGGCGACCGCGCCGCCCAGCGCCTGCTGGCCGAGGTGTACATCGACCGCGGCTGGCCACTCCGAGCGCGCCCGGTGCTGGATGGGCTCCGCTCGGCCGGGGAGAACGTCGAGGTGTTGGCCGCCCGCATGGGCGAGGAGCCGCTCCGTCCCGAGGCGATCGCCCGCGAGGTGGAGGCCGGCGACGACGCCCAGGCGCTGCTTGGCCTCGCTGAGCTGTTCCTCGCCACCGGCAGCCAGCTCCGCGGCACCGGCATCCTCGAGCGCCTCCGCCGCGTCGAGCCTCAGAACTCGCGGGTCACCGAGCTCCTGTGGGCCCTGGGCGGCGACTACGGCAGCAAGGAGTCGCTCGACCTGCTGGTCAAGCGTGCCCTGCCCATCATGGCCGACCTCGCGGCGGTACCGGAGGAGGCGGAGCACACCGAGAGCCTGCGCTCCGAAGGCGAGATCCTGCTCGAGCCCGAGGTGGGCCCCGCCGCGTTCCCGAGCCTCTTCAAGCGCGCCGCCGCCGCGCCCGCGCCCATTCCCGCCGACGACGACGCGATTTCGGGCGGGCCGCCGCCCGATGCCGGCACCGAGGAAGAAGAGAAGACGATGAGCAGCGCGGTGGAATCGCCGCCCCCCCAGATCGTCTCCGTCACCGGCGGGGGCGCGGGCGACACGCAGATCCTCATGGTGGTCGGCGACGGCGACTCGCGGCCGATGCACAAGCGTCGCGACCCGGGGACCAGCGGCGTGCTCAACCTCCGCGACTGGCAGGCGAGCATGGGTGTCGATCCCGTCGGCTCCGACCTCGACGGTCTAGACGAGCCGAGCGAGGACAGCGAGTTGGCCCCGCGCGAGGCGGCAACACCGCTGGTGGAGGTAGCGCCCAGCGCACCCGCGGCGGAGGGCGCCCCGGCCGCCAAGTTCAGCACCCCCATCGAGGTCATCGAGAAGCACCCGGTGCCCCAGGCCCTGCCCATGGTGAACGTGGAGCCCCTGGCCGAGCCGCGGCGGGGCCTCAGCCTCGGCAAGTCGCTGGTCGGCCTGGCGCTGGTGGCTGCCTTCGGGCTGATGTTCTTGCTGCTCGCGGCCCTGCTCGCCCGGGCGGCGGGCTTCCTCGACGCCGCCCGCGCCTCGGTCGACCTCAACCGCGTGCTCGCTGCCGAGGACTTCCCCGCGCTGGTCGACACCGAGAAGCGGCTCAACGACTACGCCGACGACCCCGCGGAGTGGGCCGAGCTCGCCCGCGCCCAGGTGGTGATCTGGTCGGAATTCGACGGCGATCATGCCCGCTTCGACGCGATCGACGCGCTGCTGGCCGACCCCACCGGCGTCGATACCCACCGCCTGGCCTACCTGCGCGCGGCCCAGTTGCTCGCCTCCCGCAACCCGGCCTCGGCGCTGGCCGCGCTCGGGCGCGAACCCGCGCTCGACGACGAGGACCGCCTCCTTCGAGCACGCATCCAGTCGGCCCTCGGCAACCACGCGGCCGCGATCGTGGAGCTCGACGCAATCGCCGCCAGGAGGGAGCCCCGCTACCAGCTGGGGCGCGCGGGCGTGCTCGCCGCCGCGGGTCGCACCGCCGAGGCCCGCCAGATCGCAGCAGAGCTCGCGTCGCGACACCCGAGTCACGTGGCGACCCGGCTGTGGGAGCTGAAGCTGCGCGAGGGCACGCCGCAAGAACTCGCCGACGCCGCTGCCGTGTTCCGACGCACCTACGGCGCGGTCGGCCTGTCGCCGAGGCAACACGGCGAGGCGGCCTGGGTGGAGACGAAGGCCTGGCGCGGCGCCGGTGACTACGACCGCGCCCGGGCGGCCGCCGAGAGCGGTCTCGCTCGCGACGGCACCCATCGCGACCTGCTCCTCGCCGTGGCCGACGACGACATGCGGCAGAGCGAGCTCGTCGCCGCCGCGAGCAAGCTCACGGCCCTGCAGTCGCGGTACCGGGCCGACCCCGAGGTGCTCAGCGCGCTCGTCCTCACGCTGCTCGAAGTCGATCGCATCAACGAGGCCACCGCGCTCGCGAAGGAGGCCAACCCTCCGCTCCGCGAGGTGCTCGTCGGCACCGTGGCGGCCTGGGCCACCGCCGCCGACGCCCCCGACCCTGCCGACATCGACGCATCCACCCCGCTCGGGGCCTACGCCCGCGCCTTGCTGGCCGCTAACGCCCACCGCGCCGACGCCGCGCTCCTCGCCAGCGACGCCGCCAGCGCGCTGGCCGACGCCTCCGATCCCTTCGTGTCGCGACTCGCCCTTCGCGCGCAAGCCCTTGCTGTCACCCTCGGACCCGACGCGGCCGCGACGCGGGTTATCAAGTGGCGAAATACCGGCATTCCCGACGCGGCCGCCCACGTGTTCCTCGCCCGGTACTGGGAGCGGGCCGGTAACCGCGTGCTCGCTGCGCAGCACTTCGACCGGGCGGTGGAGCTCGAGCCGGAGCTCGGCCTGGCCCTCTACGAGAAGGGACGCTTCTACGCCGATGCCAACGACGCGCAGGACCGCACGCGCAAGGCCTGGGCCGACTACCTCGCCCTGGCGCCCACCGGTCCGCGCGCCGAGCGCGCCCGGACTTCGCCCGCCCTCCACAGCGAGTAGCGGCTACACTGGGTCGTGATTCGGCTCCTCCTCGTGGCGCTCGCGGGCTGTCCCCAGCTCGACCCGGGCGACACCGACGACGTCCCGACCATCGACGACGCCGACGGCGACGGCCTCATCGACGACGAGGACTGCGCGCCGAACGACGCATCGGTGCACCAGGGCGCGCTGGACGCCTGCGACGGGATCGACAACGACTGCGACGGCAGCGTCGACGAGGACAGCACGCTGGTCACCGTCTACCGCGACCAGGACGTCGACGGCTACGGCGACCCGGCGTGGGCCACCACCGCCTGCACCATCGAGCGCGGCTGGACGCTCGACAGCACCGACTGCGGCCCCTCCGACCCCACGATCTACCCGGGCGCGCCCGAGCAGTGCGACGGCGACGACCACGACTGCGACGGCCTCGTGATGGAGGCCGACAGCATCGACCTCGGCGACTGGTGGGCCGACGACGACGGCGACGGCTACGGGGCCGGCGACCCGTCCCCGGCCTGCGAGCCGCCCGCTGGCTTCGTCGGCAACGACGAGGACTGCGACGACTCCCGCAGCGACGTGTCCCCCCGTGCGCCGGAGGTGTGTGACGACGCCGAGTGCGGCGGGGAGGACTGCGACGAGGACTGCGACGGCCTCGCCGACGACCTCGACGACTGGGTGGCAGGTGGTCAACCGTGGTACCCCGACATGGACGGCGATGGCTGGGGCGACGCCGCCGCCGAGCCGGTGTGGACCTGCGAAGGCCCGCGCGACCACGTTGCCCTGTCCGAGGACTGCGACGACGCCGATGGGCTGGTGTTCCCCGGCAACGTGGAGCTCTGCAACGGCGTGGACGACGACTGCGACGGCACCGTCGACAGCGACGCCGCCGATGCTTTCAGCTGGTACGACGACGACGACGGCGACGGCTACGGCGACGCGAGCACGGTCACCACGGCTTGCGACGACCCCGGCGGTGCATCGCGCCTCCCCACCGACTGCAACGACAACAACGAGACCGTTCACCCCGGCGCCGACGAGACCGACTGCAACAGCAGCGTCGACATGAACTGCGACGGGTTCGCGGGCACCATCGACAACGACGGCGACGGCTACCGGGCCTGCGAGGAGTGCGACGATGGCGACGCGGCGGTGAACCCTGTCGCGAGCGAGGTGTGCGACGGCGTGGACAACGACTGCGAGGGTACCGTCGACGAGGACGCCACCGACGCGCTCACCTGGTACGTCGACAGCGACGGCGACGGCTACGGCCACCGCTGGCGCAGCACCGCGGCCTGCGACCGCCCCCTCGGCCACGTGACCGACAACACCGACTGCGACGACGACACGCGCACCACCTACCCGGGCGCCGCCGAGACCTGCACCACCGCGGCCGACGACGACTGCGACCTGCAGGCCAACGAGGTCGGCGCCATCGCCTGCCTCGACTGGTACAGCGACGGCGATGCCGACGGCTACGGCGACAGCTCGCTCTGCGCCTGCGAGGCGGTGGGCGACTTCGAGGTGCGGTCGGCCGGGGACTGTGACGACGGGGCGCCGCGTGTGTACCCCGGCGCCCCGGAAACTTGCGGCGACGCGATCGACCAGGACTGCGACAGCACCGATCTCGACTGCACCCTCGCCGACGCCGAAGCCACCATGATCGGCGTGGAGGGCGACGACGAACTCGGCCTCGTGGCGGCCCCGGCGCCCGACACCGACGGCGACGGCTACGCCGAGATCATCATCGGCGTGCCGGGAGACGATCGCACCTTCGGCGTGGCGAGCAACGCGGGCGCTGCCTACTGGTTCGACGGTCCCTTTTCCGGCACGGCGGTGCTCAGCGGCGAGCTCGGCTCCTGGTGGGGCACCGACGCCGGCGAAGGCGCCGCCAACGCGGTGTCCAACGTCTACGACCTGGACGGCGACGGCGACTACGAGATCGTGCTTGGCTCGGAGGACAACGAGGAATCGGGCACGCGGACCGGGAGGGCCTACCTCGTGGAGCTCTCCACCGGCGTCAAGGCGCTCTCCGACATCAGCAAGCTGGTGTACGGCGCCGACGCCCACGACCACGTGGGCACCGAGGCGATACTGGGCAGCGACTTCGACGACGACGGTCGCGCCGAGCTCGTCACCAGCGCTTCGGGCCGCGACGACGGCGGCAGCGAGGCGGGCGCGGTCTACATCTTCGACAGCGCCCTGTCCGGCACCGTCAACGCCATCACCGCCGACCACGTCATCGACGGCGACACGCAGGCGCGTCTCTCGGTGCTGCCACCCGAGCCCGGCGACATGGACGGCGACGGCATCGACGACCTGGTGGCCGGGGGCTGGGGTGGCACCGGCGACGCCGGCGAGTCTGGCGCCGTCTACGTGTTCCTCGGCCCCATCCGCGGCGACACGACCGTGGCCGCGGCCGACGCCACCCTCGGCGGCGAGGCCTACAAGGACAAGGCTGGCACCGATCTCGACATCTACGACCTCGATGGCGACGGCACGCTCGACATGGTCGTCGGCGCGCCCGGCAACGACGCGGCGGCGGCCGACGCCGGGGTCGCCTACTTCCTGCTGGGCCCGGTCATCGCCGACCTCTCGCTCGCTCGCGCCGACGCGGTGCTAACCGGCGCCGCCGACGACGACGCCCTCGGCACCAGCGTGGCGATGGTCGACCTGGAAAACAGCGGCACCGCCAGCGTGTTTGTCGGCGCGCCCGGCAGCGACACCGCCTATGCCGACGGCGGCGAGGTGTTCCGGTACAGCGGGGTGCCACGGGGCACGATTCCCGCCGCCGACGCCAGCACCAGCTACCCGGCGGAAGGCGCCGACCACGCCACCGGCTCCGCCGTGTTCCGGCTCGGCGACGTCGACGGCGACGGCGCGGACGACTGCCTCGTGGGCGCGCCCGGCTACACCTACGGCGGCTTGCTCACCGGCGCTTTCTACCTGCTCTAGGTGCCGGTGGACGACCAGCCGCGCAGGCCGTGGCTCCACGCCGCGTAGCCGAGCGCGACGGTGGTGAGCGCCACCAGCGGTGTCGCGACAGCGTAGGGCAACCACGCGTCGGTACCGAGGAAGAAGGACGCAGGGTAGAAGCCCGCGAAGGCAAGCGGCAAGGCGAAGGTGAGCAGCCAGCGAAGTGGCGTGCCGAAGAGGTCGATCGGGTAGCGGTTGAAGATGGCGAGGTGCGACACGAGGCCCACCGCCGTGCCGCGATGGTGCAAGCGCAGGCCCACGGAGACAAAGCCCACGAGGAGGCCGCCGAGGGTGACGGTGGCGGCGAGCAGCAAGCACGGGAGCAAGAGCCAGCGCCAGGCCGGCACGCCCTCGATGCCCGGCGCGGCCCAGCCCATGACGCCGAGTCCCACGAGGATCACCGAGATGTCGTCGATACCGAGGTTCTCAGCGAGTAGTTGCCCAAGGGGGTTAGCCGGGCGAAGCAGGGTGCGGTCGAGCTCGCCCCCGAGGATGTAACGGTGGTTGGCCACGAACAAGCCGCCGAAGAACAGGTACAAGAGGCCGATGGCGCACTCGGCGAAACCCCAGGCGAACACCATCTGCTCGCGCGACCACGCGCCCATCCGGGGCACCTTGTCCATCAGCGCCAGCAAGAACACGAGCCCGGTGCACACGATGAGCACGTTGGAGAGCGCGCTGGCCGCGAGGTCGCCCCGGTAGGCGAGGGCGGCCTTCAAGCGCTGCCGCCCCAGGATCAGGAAGATCGACACGCCGACAAAATAATCCGCTCCCCTTGCGGGCCCGCTCCTGGTAGATCCGGGTCGTGCGCGTGATCGTCAACGCCGACGACCTCGGCCTCTCCACGGGGGTCGACCGGTCCATCTTGCAGGGACTCGACGACGGGTGGCTGTCCGACGTGAGCGTGATCCCCACCGGGCCGAGTTTCGCCGAGGCCAGCCAGGTGCTCGCGGGCCGGGCCGTGGGCCTTCACGTCGATGTCTCCGAGTTCCCGCCACTCACCCGCGCGCTCGACAAGTGGCTCCCCGGCCGGCCGGTCCACTGGCCCTTCGGGGCGCGTGCTGCGCTGGTGACCGAGATGAACGCCCAGGCGGAACGCCTCCTGCAGACGGGGGCCCGCATCAGCCATATCGACAGCCACCAGCACCTCCACTGGCAACCGGTCGTGCTCGACGCGGTGGCCACCGTGGCCAAGCAGCACGGCGTGCGCTGGGTGCGCGGCGTGGGGGCCGTTCCGCCCGTGGGCTTGCGAAGGATGGCGCGGGCCCACGCCACCGGCACGCGCCTGCGACTGGCGGGACTGTGGAGCAGCGACGGCTTCGGCCCCGCCGCGAGGGTGAAGCAGGCGCTGGAGAGCGGGTGGCGCGTCGACACGCTGGAGGTGATGTGTCACCCGGGTCGCGACGACAACCTGTACTCCAGCGAGATCGAATGGCTGCGCACCGACCCCTGGGCGCACTTCGGCGGCGTGCTCTATCCCTACGAGGGACTCGCGTAGATCTCGGCGTATCGGGCGGCGATACGCCCCCAGCTCAGGGTGTCGTCGAAGCGCGCGCGCACCGCCGCCGGTGGCACGGCCAGCGCTCGCTCCACGGCGTCGGCCAGCGCCGCCGCGTCGCCGACCGGGAAGGAGGTGGGCAGCGGCCCGAGCAGCCGGCGCCAGGGCGGGATCTCGCTGAGAACCGGCACGCAGCCGCTGGCCATCGCCTCCATCGGCGCACGCCCGCACACCTCGCGCACGCTGGCCTGGACGAGGCAGTCGGCCCCGGCAAGCAACTCCGCCACGCCCGACGGCGATGCGCCACCGTGCCGCACCGAGGGTAGCGCTCCGAGTGGCGGCGGCGTGCCCTCGCGCCAGGCGAGGTGGAGCACCGCGCCCGGATGGCGTTCCCACACGCGCCGAGCGCCGCGCAGGGTGGTGGCGAAGTCTTTCACGGGATGGAAACGGCCAAGGTGAAGGATCGCGGGCGACCCGGGCAGGCGGGGCCCGCGCCGGTAGGCGAGCGGGCTCGAGAGCTCGAAGACCTCCTCCACCTGCCCAGGGGAGAGCGTGCCGTTCTCGATCCACGGCTCCGCTTGCTCGCGAGCGGTGAAGCAGGCGCGCACGCCGCGGAGGGCCGCGGCCTCGATCGGGCGTCGCAACGCGGAGCGTACCGCCGTGCCCCCGTGAAAGGTCGCGACCACCGGGGCGATGGTGCCGAGCGCGCGGAGCGTGGGGTAGGCAACCAGGTCGAAGCTGTGGACCCGGTCGGGACGAGCCTCGGCCACGGCCTCCACCAGCGACCGGGCCACGGAGTGGGCGGCGGGGAACGGGCGCCACCGGGTGGACCACCGCGCGAGCTGCGTGCGACGCGAGGGCGGAACGATCACCAG
>VGRE01000138.1 GCA_016875435.1 Deltaproteobacteria bacterium
AGCTGCCTCGGCACGCAGTGGGACGAGCCCAAGGCGGTGTGCATGACCGACCACTCGGTGGAAGGTCGGGTGATCGACTTCCAGGCGAGCGACCCGGTGGCCGGGGCGGACGTCGAGGCGTGGACCAGCGACGACATCAACCTCGCCGCCAGCGCGGCGGCCGCGAGCGACGAGAACGGCGAGTGGACGCTGGCCTTGCCGGCGTGTACGCCGCTGTCGGTGGCGAGCGAGGCACCCGGCGCGGTGACGACCTTCCGCCCGCACGTGGTCCTTGAGTGGGAACACCTCGGCCGCGCCAGCCTCGATGCCCCCTCCTTCTCGACCAGCACCGTGGCCCTCATCGCAGCGCTTCTCGGCGTGGAGTGGGACGAGTCCACCGGGATGATCTTCGGCCAGGACTACGATTGCGAGGGCGAGCCCGTGGTCAACGCGCAGGTGTTCATCCACGACGGCACCGGCACGGTGGTGGGCGAACCGGGGGCCTACTACTTCGACGGCAACTCGCTCCCCTCGGCCACCGAGCCCGCGACGAGCGGCAACGGCGGATTCCTGTTGCTCGACGTGCCCGCGGGCGACTACACGCTCGAAGTCTGGGGCTGGGACGGCAGCCAACACATCATGCTCGCTGCCGCCCCGGTGACCACGCTCGCCGGGAGTGTCACGATCCTCAAACAGCACGTCGGCCACGAGGACGGGCTGGTGTTCCCGAAGACGTGTTTCTGGGCGTGTGATGAGATTGACTGATGGTCCCGAGAATCGGCCCACCCGGAGCGGTCCTATGAGCACGAAATTCGGTGGCCCGGTGACGGAATTTCGTGGTCAGCGGAAGCCGCAGCCTTGGATGTGCTCGACGTTTGGAACGACCGTCGATGGCAGCCGGGAGCGACCCGAGGGGCCGGAGTGACCCACACCGACTTCAGGTTTCTCGACGAAGACGAACAGCGGAGGTACGACGACCTCTCTGCGGCGCGTGGCAGCGTGGTCCTCCTGCCGCTCACGACCACGATGCTCGAGAAATCCATCATCGACGCGATCGAGCCGCTGCGCGAGTTGCTGAAGGCCGCGGGCATTCACGACTACGACAGTCAGGGCCAGGGCCAGGGGCACAAGCGACTCGTCCCGTGCCTTCTCATCGGCGCCGGCTCCACGGGACTGTTTACCCAGGCGTCGCTCTACCGGCCGACAACAAAGCAGGGAGATCCAAGAATCTGGGTGTACGAGCTCGGCGGTCACGCCCGGGCTGGGGACGTGCTCGCCGTCGCGACAGCGGGTGGCAACCTCGTGGTGGTGAACCTCCGTGCCGCCCGAGCCGAGGAAGCGGCGGAACGGTTGGGAGTTGGCGTGTGGTTCAAGAGGCGAGTTCCTACGCTGTCCTACGCCGCAATGGAACTGGTAGACCGGTTACGTACAATCGCACGCAGTGGACCCCTCCCTGCAGCCTGTTCGGGCGACACCGCCGTTGGCCGAGCCATTGAGACGGCACTTGGAATCGGCATGAACGCCAATCGAGCCCCTGACTTCCAAGGTGTCGAGATCAAGTCGGGCCGGATCGACGCGAAGGTTCGCTCGACGATGTTTGCACTGGTGGCCGATTGGAGTAGCTCGCCGCTCAAGTCGAGTCGAGAGTTGCTCGACAGGGTGGGCTACCACAGTCGAGGACTGCGTAGACTCAATGTGACCGTGCGAGGGGACCGCGCCAACGCTCAGCGCCTCCGGCTGTGCGTCAATCTCGCGGCGGATGCAGTGGAGGAGTGGATCGTCGGCGAGTCGACCGAGCGGCTGCTCGTCTGGCGCGGACGCGACTTGCGCGCCCGGCTGGCCGCCAAGCATCCCGAGACGCTGTGGATACGCGCACGGGCGACGACGACCCGGGGCCGAGAGAGCTTCCAACTGCTAGACGCCAGCTACACGGCGAAGCCCGCCGTGGCGCGCCTCCTTCCCATGATCGCCGCCGGCCACGTTTCGCTGGACCACGTGATCAAGGAGACCGGCGACTCAGCGCATGAGCGCGGCCCTCTGTGGAGAATCGATCGGTCGCGACGCGATGACCTGTTTGGCGAGCCTTTTCTCGTACCACTGAGCTAGGGAATGTTGCTCTCGCGCGCCGGCGCTGGCGCACGGCGCGCCGGAGCCTTTAGGTCCTCGTTGCGGCCACGGAGTTACCTGAATAGGCGTGCAGGTATGGCCACGGCACCGATCACGTTCATCGACCTCTTCGCGGGAGCCGGCGGCTTCTCGGAGGGGTTCCTGCAGGCTGAGGCAGGAGAGCATCGCTACGATTTTCTGCTCGCCAGCGACATCAACGAGAACTGCGAGCTGACGCACCTGGTGCGCTACAACCACCAGCTGGGCCTGGGCATCAAGTTCATGCGCTCCGACATCAAGGCAGCGGGATTCGTTGACCGATTGAAGGAAATGGTCGGGTCCCCGGTCGACGTGGTGTGCGGTGGCCCGCCATGCCAGAGCTTCAGCCTCGCTGGCCGACGTCGCAAGAACGACAAGAAGGATGACCTTTTTGCCGGATACCTGCGAGTTATCGAGGCCCTACGCCCGAAGTACTTCGTGATGGAGAACGTGCCGGGAATCCTCACCAAGGACGGGGGCGCGCACAAGGCTCGTATCCTGAGAGAGATCGCTGCCATCGTCGATCCGGCGGCCACGGCCAGCGTGGCTGCCTCGCTCCCCGTTGAGGCTCGCTGGTTGCGCCTCCGCCTTGAGCACCCAGTGCGGCAGTACGTCTCGGAACTGGAAATGGCGTTCCGCGACGCTACCCGCACCCAGTTGAAGTACAAGGAGAGCAAGACGAGTCGCGATGTCGCCACCGTGCGCCATGGCATCCGACTGCTCACCCGGTCCGCAGAGCTTCGACACCTCGCCGACACCGTGATGCGCGAGAAGTCTCACGCGGACATCGACAACGACGACTTCGTCGACGAGTTTGACCGCTTCGTCGACACTCTCCAACCCGCGTCCATCGCCGAGCGCTGCCTCACGGCGCTCGCTCGCCTGCCCAACATCAACTTGGCCGAGGCGTTCGAGGTCCTGCTGCTTTCCCCAGCCGAGTGCCTCGATCGGGCGGCAAGTCAGTTCCCGGCCCTTGCTCACCGCTGTGCTGATGCTCGGCTCTACCGCTGCACCGGCCCACTCACCCTCGACGCCAGCGACTACGGCGTGCCCCAGCGACGAAAGCGGGTCATATTCGTCGGTTGTCGTCGCGACCAGAAGCTCATCGATCACATCCCGCCGAGGGTCGCCCCCGACCAGAAGACCACCGTATCGGAGGCCCTGTGGGATCTGGACTACCTCGCCCCCGGCGAGGCGGCCGATCATTACAACGGCGCTGCAACCGTCGGGGCGCCCGCCCGCCTCCCGGACGGCCGGGTCGGCGGTACCCGCACCTATGCCGACTGGTGTCGCGACGGTCGCATCCAGGCGAAGCGTCCAGCGGTGTATGTCCGAAACATCGACGACTACGAGAAAGGAAGGTTTGTAGAAGCCGAGCTGCACAATCATCAGTCAAGTTCCCACAACGCTAAGGTCGTGGCCCGGCTCCGCGCGATCATGGCCGCAGGGAGGTACGAGCCGGACACGCAGGCCGATCTCGCCCAGCAAGGCCTTGCGACCGGAAAGAGGGACTACGTGCTGCTGAAAGCCGACGAACCCGCCACGACTGTGGTCACGATGCCCGACGACTTCATCCACTACCGCGTTCCCCGCGCCCCCACCGTGCGCGAGATGGCGCGGCTCCAGTCCTTCGACGACAGCTTCGTGTTCCAGGGCAAGCGCACCACCGGCGGCCACCGCCGCAAGGACGAGGTGCCGCAATACACGCTGGTCGGAAACGCCGTCCCCCCGCTGATGGCACGGGCGATCGCGGAGGAGATCCTCAAGGTGATCAAGTAGCCAGCGCCAGGCGCCGCCCCCGCACCCACGAGCACGTTGCCCGCGCCGTGGTGAGCGAGCGCGCCTCGGCGATCGAGGCGGTGCCTCGCTTGCTGGAGGCCTGGTACGCGCAGAACGCGCGTGACTTCCGATGGCGACGAGGGGAACTCACCCCGTGGCAAGTGCTCGTGGCCGAGGTGTGCCTGCAGCAGACGATGAGCCCCCGGGTGGATGCCCTTCTCCCCGGCTTCTTCGCGCAGTTCCCCGACGCGGCCTCGCTCGCCGCCGCACCGCGGGAAGCGGTGGAATCGGCGCTGCGTCCGCTCGGCTTCCAACGGAAGCGGGCCGCCGTGCTCCAGGGGCTGGCCAAGGCACTTGCTGGTCGCGACATGCCGCACACACGAGAGGAACTGCTCTCCCTCCCCGGCGTGGGCCAGTACGTGGCCGCGGCCTTTCTCTGCGCGGTAAACGGCGAGGCGACGTTCCTGCTCGACGTCAACTTCGCGCGCATCGTGGAGCGGGTATTCGCGCCGCGGCTTCGTCCCGACCTTCGCGACGACCCGGTGCTGGAGCAGGTAGGGCGGGCGTTGGCGGCCGCCGCGACCGATCCCCGGCGCTTCAACTGGGCGATGCTCGATCTTGGCGCGCTCGCCTGTCGCCCCAGCGCCCCGCGCTGCGACCGCTGCCCGCTGGTGGCCCACTGCGCCCACGCGGCGGAGGTGGAAGAATGAGACGCCGATGAACATCGTCATCCCCCCCGACGCCTACCGTCGCATGCCGTGGAAGAACGGCGGCGGGACCACGGCGCTGATCGCCACCTCCGGCGACGAGCCGGCCGGCTGGCGGCTGAGCCGCGCCATCGTCGCCAGTGACAACCCCTTCTCCGACTTCGCCGGCTACGAGCGCTTCATCGTGCTCCTGGAGGGCGAGGGCTGCTTGCTCACCGTGCGCGGGAAGCTCGTGATGCTCGACGACTGGCTCGTCCCCTTCCGCTTCGCGGGTGAAGACCCCGTCGACTGCGCGCTCGTCGATGGCCCCTGCGTCGACTTGAACTGGATGGTGCGTCGCGACCGCTTCGAGGGGCGGGTGACGGTCCTGCGCCCGGGCGAGAGCGCCGACGCGGTGGCGGTGTACGCCGCCGGGGATGCGCTGGTCAACGCCGGGGAGAGCGTGGAGATTCCCGCGGGTCACACGCTGGTGGGTGCACGCCAGCCGGTGCAGCTCGACCTCGGCGGCCCGGTCATCGCTTGCGACGCGCGGCCCCTACTCCGATAGGACAGCGCCGGTCACCTCCTCGACCGGCATGGTGTAGGCGTTGAGGTGAGAGCGAAGCTCGATTTCCTCCCCGCGAGGGTGCAGATCCTGCAACCGGGCAACGCGCTATGCCCCGAGTCGACGGTCTCGGCGACGCAGGCCAGGAGGAAGAACACCAGTCAGCTCGCCCAGCCGCTGCGCGGTGGACTGATTCGCGTGCTCACGCCGCGAGCGCTCCGACCACGCGGTACGCGACGAAGGCACCCACCCAGGCCAGCGCCGTCATGTACGCGAACAAGAACGCCGCCCAGCGCCAGGAGCCCGACTCGCGGCGCACCACGGCGAGGGTGGACAGGCACTGCGCCGAGAGCGCGAAGAACACCATCAGCGAGGCGCCCACCGCCGGCGTCCACAGGGGTGATCCATCGGGACGGCGCTCCGCGCGCATGCGTTCGCGCAGGGGCTCGCTCGCCTCGTCGGCGTCGTCGCCGATGCCGTAGATCACGCCCATCGTGGCCACGAACACCTCGCGCGCGGCGAAGGCGCCCACCACGCCCACGCCGAGTTTCCAGTCGTAGCCGAGCGGCTCGATGATGGGCTCGATCGCCTTGCCCATGCGACCGCCGTAGCTCTGGGCGAGGCGCTCGGCCGACTCCTCGGCGCTGAGTTGGGCGGCCACCTCATCGCTCGCACCAGCCCGGAGCATGTCATAGTCGCGACTGAGCTGCACGTCGCGGGGGAAGTACAACAGCGCCCACAACACCACCGTCACCGCCATGATGGTGGTGCCCGCCTCGGTGAGGAAGGTCTTGGCCCGCATCCACATCTGCCGCAGCACCGTGGCGAGCCGAGGCATGCGGTAGGGCGGGAGTTCCAGGAGCAGCGGCACTCTTGGTCCCTTCAACAGCGTGTGCCCGAGGACCCCGGCGGCCACGAGCGCCATCCCGGTGGTGAACAGGTACATCGCCACCATCACCGCCACCCGCGCGTCGAGCCCGAGCCAGGTGGCGCCAGGCGCGAACACGGTCGCGACCACGAGCGTGTACACCGGCAGGCGCGCCGAGCAGGACATCAGCGGCACCACCATCATCGTCAGGAGGCGGTCGCGACGACGCTCCAGGGTGCGCGTGGCCATGATTGCGGGGACGGCGCAGGCGTAGCCGGAGAGCATCGGGACGAACGCGCGCCCGTGCAGCCCGATCGACCGCATCGCCCGGTCGACGAGGAAGGCCACGCGCGCCATGTAGCCGCTGTCTTCCAGGAACCCGAGCAGGAAGAACAGCAGCATGATCTGGGGCAGGAAAACCACCACGCTGCCCACGCCGTTGATCACGCCGTCGACGAGGAGGTCCGACGCGATGCCGCTGGGGAGCGCCCCGGCCACCGCGTCGCCGACCCAGGCGAACGCGGTCTCGATCGCCCCGATGGCGGGCTCCGACCAGCTGAAGAGCGCCTGGAACAGCACCGCCATCACCAGCAAGAACACCAGGCCGCCGCTCGCCGGGTGCAAGAGCACGCGATCGACGCGGTCGGAGAGGGCCGGCCCCTCCACGCGCTTGCCCACGCCGAAGTCCTGGGCGACGAGCCAGTCGTAGCGGGTGCCGACGATCTCGCCGTCGATGTCGCGACCGGCGGCCCCGGCGCGGATGGCAAGCACCTCGCGGCGGACGGCATCGGGGATGTCGATCAGCTCGTCGGTGTCGTCGACCGACAAGAGGTGCCACAGCGCCAGCGCGCGAGCCTCGCCGGGCGACGACGCGGCGGCGAAGGCCTCGAGCCGCGCCGCGTCGGCGACCAGCGGCGCCGGGTAGGACAGCGACACGCGGGGGCGCGGCGGCTTCGCCAGCGCCTCGCCCACCACCCGCGCCAGGTCGGGCAGGCCCTCGCCGGTGTGGGCGCTGACCGGCACGCAGGGCACGCCGAAGGCCGCCGACACGCGCGCCGGGTCGGGGAGGATGCCCTGGGCGCGCGCCACGTCGGCGAGATTGAGCGCGATCACGAAGGGCAACTCGGCCTCGGCCAGTTGCACCGCGAGGTAGAGGTTGCGGACGAGCTGGGTGGCGTCGACCACCAGCAGCACCAGGTGTGGCCGGGGGTCGCCGTCGAGTCCGAAGAGCGCGCGCACCGCGACCTGTTCCTCGGCCGAGCGCGCGGCGAGCGAGTAGGTGCCCGGCACGTCGATCACCTCGACGTCGCGGCCCCCGAGCCGCCAGGTGCCGCTCTCGCGCTCGACGGTCACCCCCGGGTAGTTGCCCACCCGCGCGTTGGCCCCGGTGAGCCGGTTGAAGAGGCTGGTCTTCCCAGTGTTCGGGTTGCCAGCCACCGCGACCCTGGGCGAGGCCTGCGCGACCACGACGTGGCCTACTTGGCCGCGGCCAGTTCCAGCGCCGGGCTCGCCACCCGGACCGCCTCGGCCTCGGCGCGCCGCAGCGAGAACCGACAGCCCCCGATGTCGACGTCGAGCGGATCGCCCATCGGCGCGACGCCGCGCAGGCGCACGACCGTGCCCGGCAAGAACCCGAGCTCGAGCAAGCGCCGCCGGTAGCCGCGTTCGCCGCCCACCGCCACGATCCGCGCCGACTCGCCTACCGCCAAGCTCGCAAGGGTGCTCATGCGCGGCATGCATAGCTGTATTGATAATGAACGTCAACTTCAAAAAAGGGCCCTTTGACACATCTGCTAGTCTTCGGCGCGCGTGCTCTTCAACTCCCTTGCCTTCGTGGCCTTCCTCGGCTTGGTGTACGGCGCGTGGCGGGCGCTGCCGCTCGGGGCGGGACGCTACTGGCTGCTCGCGGCCTCCTGCGTGTTCTACGGGTGGTGGGACTGGCGCTTCCTCGGGCTCCTGCTCGCCACCGCCACGCTCGACTGGGCGCTGGCCCTGGGCATGGAGCGCTGGCCTGACCGTCGCAAGGCGCTCGTCACCGTGTCGGTGGTCTCCAACCTCGGCACCCTCGCGGTGTTCAAGTACGCCGGCTTCTTCTCGCGCGAGCTTGCCGCGGCGCTGGGCCTCGCGTCACCGTCGCTGCTGCTCGACATCGTTCTCCCCGTCGGCATCAGCTTCTACACCTTCCAGGCGATGGCCTACACCATCGACGTGTACCGCGGGCGGGTAGCGCCCTGCCGCAAGCTCCTCGACTTCCTGCTCTTCATCACCTTCTTCCCCCAGTTGGTGGCGGGACCCATCGAGCGGTCGAGCCACCTGCTGCCCCAGCTGCTCCAGATGCGCCGCCCAGCCTCGCGGGAGCACAGCGAGGCGATGTGGCTCATCACCTGGGGCTACGTGAAGAAGGTGGTGGTGGCCGACAACCTCGCGCCCATCGTGGCCGCCGGCTTCGACAAGGATGGCCCCGGCGGCGCGGCAGTGCTCCTCGCCGCCTACGCCTTCACCTGGCAGATCTACTGCGACTTCTCGGGCTACTCCGACATCGCCCGCGGCGTGGCGCGCCTGTTCGGCGTGGACCTGATGGAGAACTTCGCCCGTCCGTTCTTCGCCGCCTCGCCCCGCGAGGTCTGGCACCGCTGGCACGTGAGCCTGAGCCAGTGGCTGCGCGACTACCTCTACCTGCCGCTCGGGGGCAACCGGTCGCGACCGGGGTTCAACCTGATGGCGACGATGGTCCTCGGCGGCCTCTGGCACGGCGCGAACTACACCTACCTGGCCTGGGGCGCCTGGCATGGCGGTGCCCTCGCGCTGGGGCGTCGCCTGCCGCGGCCGAAGATCCCGCGCTGGCTGCTCGTGGTGGCCACCTTCCACCTCACCTGTCTCGGTTTCGTCGTGTTCCGCGCGCACTCGCTGGCCCACCTCGTCGAGATGGCGTCGAGCTTGTCGAGTCTGCAACTCACGCCGACAGCCCTCGCCCACCTTCGCACCCTGCTCTGGCTCGCCGTCCCCGTCACCCTGCTCGAGTGGGTCCAGGAGCGGCAGGGCACGCTCGCCGTGCTCGGCTGGCCCCGCTCGGCGCAGGCCTGCGTCTACGCGCTACTGTGGACTTCGATCCTGGTTCTCGGTTCCTCGTATGGCTACCAGTTCATCTACTTCCAGTTTTGAGGGGCACCCCGTACGTGCTCGGTAGGCGGCAGGTTTCCAGGTAGCCATCGGAACCCCGGGCCTGGCACCGGATCGCTACCGCTCGTAGGCCCCGATGTCGTAGCTACCGCCGGAGGGGCAGGTGTCCCCCGCCACGTCGTAGGCGACGGAGCCGAACGTGGCACTGGACACGTCGTACCCCGCGTTGACGGCGGAGGAGCTCGCCGACAGGCTGTAGTCGCTGGCGGCCTCGTCGGTGAAGGAGGGGCTCGTGTAGAGGTGGCCCCCGGCCGAGACGGTGGTGGTCACGAAGTTCAGCTCCGCCGCGCGCGTCCGGTAGCCGGCGCTGTCGTGGTAGAGCTGGCTCGTGCACCCCCACACCAGGTTGTTCCGCAGGTAGCTGCGCGTGCTGGTGTCGTCTTCGAGGCAGGTGCCGCCCGATCCGGTCTGCACGAGGTTGTTGACGAGGCCCACCATGGTGCTGCCCGAGGTCCAGATGCCGATGCCGGCACCGTCGAGCACCACCGTGCTGTTCACCATCAGGCAGGACTCGCCGTCGAGCGCGATGCCGACGGCGTCGTCCGTGCCGAGGATCTCCACCAGGTTGGAGTGCCCGGTGACGGTCCCGGTCGCGTCGATGCCCGTGGCCGTGCCGGCGGTCACGAGCGACACGACGTTGCGCGAGACCGTGGCCGCGCCGAGCGACAGGCCGGTCACGGCGCTCGGAGAGAAGGGCACGCCGTCCACGATGTCGCCCCAGCCGCCGCCGAGGTCCGCCTCCTGGAGGAGCACCCGGTTCCCGATGATCGTGGTGGCCGAGCTGCTCACCGCGTCCTCGAAGGCCGTGAGGGTCGGATCCTCTGCCGACGCGCCCGAAGACGCGCTGGGGTCGCCGTAGCAGTACGGGTAGGAAGCGCCTGAGCAGCAGGTGCTCTCCATGCCGACGCTCCCGCCCTCGGAGACGCCCTCGATCGCAGCGGGCCCGAGGATCGAGGTGCCCCAGGCCGAGACGGCGCCCCTCACGCCGTACCAGGCCGAGGCGCTTCCGGCGTCGCCGCCGGCGCCTCCCCAGGCGAGCTTCGTGGCGGGAACGCCGGACATCTCCCGGCAGGTCGTCTCGCAGGTGCCGCTGTTGGCGTCGCCTCCGGCGCCACCGCTGCCGCCCTCCGCGAGGGTCCCGCCGCTCAGGAGCGACCCCACCAGCTCCACGCTGCCGTCATCGGAGAGGACAAGCACCACCTCGCCCGAATTTCCACCGTCGCCGCCCGACCCGCCCGGGCCATGCCAGATGCCATAGCCGTATGCCGTCTGGGTGCCGTCGGCTCCCGCACCGCCCTCGCCCCCTCGCCCCGCGGATCCGCCGAGAACCAGAGTTCCGGCCACGGTCGCCTGTCCTCCGTCCTCGACCTTCCAACTGACCACCGCGGCGCCATCCGTGCCGGATGAACCATCGTTGCCCTGGGGCGCGTCCCAGCTGTCGCACTCCCCAGCGGCCCATGGCCGATAGGTCTCCACCAACGTCGTCCCCGACCCGTCCGCCCCGTCCGCCCCGTTGCCAGCGACGCCGCCCACGACCGCGCTGTCGTACACCCAGCCGCCGCCGGCGCCGACGACCACCGTGGCGATGTCGCCGCTCGTGTAGGTCTGCGGGCCCATGATCACCGACTCGGCGATGCCGAGAGAGCCCAAGGTGCTGTCCGCGGCCCACGCCTCGCTCGAGTCGGCGTAGACGGCGCCCCCGTAGAAGATGCCGTCGCCGACGACTTCCACGACGCCATCGATCTCGAGTCCGGAGACGACCAGGCCGCTCGCGGCGCTCGGGTAGGTGAGGGATCCTTCGACCACCGAGAGCCCGGTCGCGGTCGACCAGTCGGCGGCGTAGCCACCGAAGATGTGGACCGAGACGCTCACGTTCTCGACGTAGGTGCCCTCGGCGGCCACCACCGAGCTTCCTGCCGCCAGGGCCAGGCTGACCCCACGGCCCAGCGTGGCAACCGGGTACTCCTGGGTGCCGGGGAAGTAGTCAGATCCGAGGTCCGCGTCCACGAAGATGGCGGTGGACGACCAGTCGATGGCGTACTCCTCCACGCCGTCGCAGTCCTCGTCCACCTCCGTGTCGGGAATCTCGACCGCGCCCGGGCCGATCCAGGGCGCCGCATCGTCGCAGTCGCCCGCGTCCTCGGTGTACCCGTCGTCGTCGTCGTCGACACCCTCGTCGTCCACGGTCCCG
>VGRE01000139.1 GCA_016875435.1 Deltaproteobacteria bacterium
CGCCGCCGCGCGCCAAGGTCAAGCCCGGCTGGGCTCCCGACGCGGGCGGGGGCGAGGCCCCCGTTACCCGCCGTCCCCCGCCGCCGCGTCGCGACGGCCCCACCGAGGGCGGCGTGTGGTTTCGCATCAACGTGGGCCAGCGCCAGCGTGCCGACCCGAAGTGGCTCGTCCCCATGCTCTGTCGCCGCGGCGGCATCGACAAGGCCGACATCGGCCGCTTCAACATCCTCGCCAACGAGACGCGCGTGCTCATCCGCGGCAGCGTGGCCGAGGCCTTCCTCGACGCGGCATCGTTGCCTGATCGGCAGGATCCCCGGGTGAAGATCGTCCCGGCGTAGTCAGCGCCGCTCGAGCATCCGAAGGAAGCTGTCGCCGCCCTCGCCCTCGCGAAAGACGCAGGTGATCTCGCTGGCAGACCCGGCGATCCGCACGTTCTCTCCGACCATGCCGACCGACTGCACGTCGCCGAGCGCGATCGACTGCGCGCCGCTGGACGACAGGCGCAGCACCTTGCCGCTGCTGATGGCGCAGGCGGCGGCGCCGTCGGGGGTCTCGGCGTGGAAGGCGTCGGGAACCTCATTCTCCGCGATCAACTTGGCGTTACGCATTGGGTGGAGCACGGCGGGGTCGATCACGCCGCCGTAGGAGAGCCGCGTGGGCGCCAGCGCCTCGCTGCCGGTGATGAGCGTGCCCCACGACAACACCACGCCCACGGCGCCGGCCGAGCCAATGAAGAACAACAGGACAACGTAGGCCGCGAGGCCGCAGCCGGGAATGCGGTCGCGGGGGTGTGGAGGCACGTCCATCGGGGCGCGCGGTTATCCCGCTGCGATGCGCGTCCGCACTGCACTTTGCATCGGCGGTTCCGACTCCGGTGGCGGGGCCGGCATCCAGGCCGACCTGAAGACCTTCATCGACCACGGCGTGTACGGGATGAGCGTGGTCACCGCCGTCACCGCGCAGGACACGCTCGGGATCCACGCGGTCGAGGGGGTGTCGCCGAGGATG
This sequence comes from Deltaproteobacteria bacterium, assembly GCA_016875435.1. Taxonomy (GTDB): domain Bacteria; phylum Myxococcota_A; class UBA796; order UBA796; family SXON01; genus SXON01. The sequence goes on from VGRE01000139.1 coordinate 1,009, forward strand.
GTGCGCGCCCAGCTCGAGGCGGTGCTCGGCGACTTGCCGGTACACGCCATCAAGACGGGCATGCTCCTCGACGCCGACACGGTCAACGTGGTGTGCGAGGTGCTGGAGGCGATGCCCGCCCGTCCCCCGGTGGTCGTGGACCCGGTGCTTCACAGCAAGGACGGCACCTCGCTGCTGTCGTCACCGGGCGCGCTCGGTCGACTCTTCCGCCTAGCGACGGTCATCACGCCGAATCTCCCCGAGGCTGGGGCGCTGGCGATCCCGGCGGGGGTGCCGGTGTTGATCAAGGGAGGCCACGCTGAGGGGCGAGTCGTCGAGGACCGCCTGCTAGGCGCGGAAACACGACGCGTGTATCAGCATCGTCGCGTAACGACGAGGAACACCCATGGGACAGGTTGTACGCTGGCATCTGCGGTCGCAGCTCGGCTGGCGCTTGGGGACGAGCTACCCGAGGCTTGCCGGCGCGCCGGGCGCTACGTGTACTCGCTGGTACTACGCTCGCGTGACAGCGTCGGGAGCGGCCACGGGCCACTCTTGCACGGCCTGCGCAGCCGCTGAGGCGTAGTCGGCGAAGCGCTGCACGAGGGCGCGGGGTTGCCGCTCGGCCATCGCCGGGTGGGTGACGACGGCGAGCATCCTCACGCCGGTGGCCCGGTCGGTGAGCACGTAGAAGCCGGGCTCGCGGGCGCCCGGGTCGAGCATCATGTAGATCTCCCGGCTGCGCTCGGGATCGACCCGGAGCTGGCCGCGAGGGTCGAGGGTGAAGATGGCGGGCGGACCCTCGTGGAACAGGCGCTCGTCGAAGACCGAGGCAAATCGCATCAGGACTCCGGCGACTCGCGGATGATGTGCCAGGCGAGCGCGACCAGCGCTGCGAGCATCACCAGCCCCACGCCCACGCTGAGGGCCATGGCGCCTACTTCACCGACTGGCGCATCGACGCGGGGCACTCCGGCGCGATGTCGACCTTGTAGTACCCAAGCTCGTCCATCCAGAACTCGCCCTCGAAGGGCCACTCTTGCCAGCCCTTGCGCACCTGCTCGGTGCGCTTGACGGAGGTGGCGGCCTCGAGCAGCTTGCCCTGGGCGGCGGACTGCTCGTAAAGCTGGGTCTTCATGCGAAGGATGTCGAGCACGAAGATGTCGGCGTTGGCGAGGGCCTCGGCGAGCTGGGCCTCCTGCTCGGCGAGGCGCGCCTTCACGCGGCCACCCTCGGCCTTCACGAGGCCGTCGCGGCGCGACTCGAGCCAGTTGCGGGCGTGCTCGGAGAAGGGGTTGGCGGCGACGGCCTTCATGCGCTTGAGCTCGTCTTCCGCCGACTGCACCGCGCCGATCGAGCGCCCGAAGCGCTCCTCGCTGCCCCAGGGGCGCCAGATCATCTCGGGGAGCTCGGTGGCCACCCCCTCCACCATGTACAGCCGCGCCGCGTCGAAGTGTTCGGCCTCGGACTTGCTTGACCAGGCGGCGAGGGCCTGGTGCACCGGGCCGTACTTCTCCTTGAAGTGCGCGATCTGGGTCTCGGACTCCGGGAACTTGCAGATGAGGAACATCGCGTAGATACGGAGCTGGTCGGCCTCGGGGAAGTACCACTTCGCGAAGAACGCGGTGTCGAAGGGCAAGAGCTGCCCCAGCGTACCGTTGAAATCGTCGATGCGGAAATGAGCCCAGGCGCGCTCGAACTGGGCCTGCGGCCAGAACTGACTCCCTCGCGACACGCGCGAGTAGGCCTCGATGGCCCGGGGGAAGTTCCCGGCACCGAACCAGGTGCGGGCGAGATTGACCTGCAGGCTGTCCTGCCAGCGACGGTCCTTGTCGCGACCAGTCTTGGCGGCAGCCTCGAAGGCGGTGAGCGCGGCCTCGTGTCGCGACTGCTGGTTGAGGACGATTCCCTCCAGCACCTTGGCGTCGGGGTAGAGCGGGTCGCCTTCCTTGACCATCTTGAGCACCGCAGTGGCGGTGCCCCACTGCTCGCGGCGCACCTGCTCGCGCGCGGCGAGGAAGGCCATCTGCCCGCGCACGTCCTCGGTGCGGGCGAGGCCGAGGTTCTCGGCGAAGGGCGCCTCCAGGATCGCGACGTCGCCCACCTTCTCGGCGATTTCGAGCGCGACGGGCACCCGCTTGCTCACCTCCTCGACGTTGGTGTCGCTGGCGGCATGGAAGGCCCTGGCGTAGGCGCAGAGCGCCGCGTAGGGCAATGACAGGTCGGCGAGGATGTCGCCGAGGCGCGCGTAGGCCTCGCCGTGGAACTCTGCGAGCGTCGCGTCGCTGGTGATGAGAACGAGCGCGTCGGCGGCGCGAGTCTTGCTCCCGGCGGCGATCTCCTGGTCGTAGGTGGCGAAGGCCTCGTCGCGTTGCTTTGCCTCCTTCTTGCTGAGCTCGGCCGGCTGCGCGGCGCTGGGCTTCTCGGGTTCCTTCGCCTGCTCGCGCGTCTTCGCGGCCACGGCGGGCGTCGGGAGCAACAGCGCGAGCAACGGTAGCCAGCGCGATTTCACTTGGTGTCCCCGAGCAGCATGCTGAGTCCGGCCGATAGGGCCACGTTCTGCTTGAAGGCCCAGGTCTGCGACTGGGCGCGGTACTCGAGGAGCATGCTGTCGCGCAGTTCGAGCCGTAGCATCGCCTTCTTCGAGGTGAAGACGCGAGCGCCCACGCCGATCGGCACGGTGGGGGCGACGGCGATGTTGGCCTCCGGCAGCAGGGACTGCTCGACGGTGGCGCCCACGCCAAGGAGCACGTACACGTCGTGGTGCAACACTCGCTTGCCGCCGAGGTTCATCTTGGCGTAGATCGGCGTGTATTGCAGGTCGGCCTCGACGCTCCCGAGGTAGCGGTAGGCCTCCACCGCCACGCCGTAGGAGGGTCCTTCCAGCTCGGTGTACACCGCGTTGGGCAGGCCGTAGCCGCCGCCCACGCGCAGCTCGATGGCGGTTGTCTCGCTGAAGTGCTGGGCGCCCGCGAGGGCGAGCTGGGGCGCGATGGTGTAGCCGTCGAAGGGCATCACCCCGAGGGCGGCGCCGATCTCGAGCTTGTCTTCCTTCTGGAACAGCTGCTTCTGGACGACCTTGACCTCGGCGTTCTTGAGCACGCCGATGTCGAGCGTGTCTTTCCCAACCCCGTCGGCGGCGAGCGCGAGCGTAGCGAAGAGCGTCAGCATGGAATCAGGGTCCTCGGCCTAGATGGGGAGTTCGCGGGGCGTGCCACCCAGCGGACGGTAGTAGATGCGCACGTCGGCGTTGTAGTCGGGGACGGCCGCGCCCTCGAAGCTCACCGCGTTCTCGGCCGCGTCGTAGGTCCACCCGTCGGACCACACGGCGGTGCCGTTCTCCACGGTCCCGCTGAGCAGCTCGGAGGCCTGGACCTCCTCGTCGTCCACGTACACGCGAATCGTCGCGACGTCTGGAATGCTCTGGAGCGGGAAGCTGGTGAGCTGGTTGTTGAGCAGGGCGCCGAGCTCGGTGAGGTTCTCGCCCCAGTCCGTGGGCGTGCAGCCGGCGTCGATCTCGGTGAGGTCGATGTACACGCCGCGGGTGTCGTTGGCGGCGGACTGGTAGCGCTCCACGCCCCAGGTCTGGGCGCTGTCGAGGCAGGAGCCGTCCCGGTCGTGGTAGGCGGGGCCGATCACCGCGAAGCGAACCACGTTGGGGAACTGGTCGAAGATCTCGAGGTAGGGCGTGATGTCGGGGTCGGTGTTGGGCAGGCGGCGGCTGCCGTCGCCCTCGTCGCTGACGATGACGATGACCGTGTTCGCGTCGGCCCGGAGCATGCCCTCGTTGGAGAGGGTGTCGGTCGGGACCAGCGGCGAGTCGTCGGCGAAACACTCCTCGGGCGGGTCGTCCACCGCGCGGCACAGCGCGTCGAGCGCCGACTCGAGGCCTTCCTCGTTGCCGGCGCCCTCGTCGGTGACCCAGGTTTCCCCCCCGCAGAGGCAGGTGAGGTACTCGCGGGTGATCTCCTTGCCCTCGGGAAGGGGGCAGGAGCCATCGTCGCCGGGGGTGTAGGAGGCCTCGCTCGCGAGATCGGCGTCTTTCCAGTACACCGTGTCGCAGAGCAAGGTCTCGCGGAAGGCGTCGGCGAGGCCCGCGTCGCCCCGCTTGAGCACCGGTCCCGTCAGCGTGCCCGCCTCGCCGGGGTCGATGTCGCCGGTGCCCGCCGAGGCGTAGTCGGCGCTGGTGGTGGTGATCGCGAGCTGGTAGTCGATGATGGTGCCGGCGTCGGTAGACTCGCTGACGTAGTTGTTCACCGCGTCGCCGAGGCTGGCCCGGGGCACCTCGCTGCCCTCGGCGCTGGTGAGCACCGCGAGGAAAGTGTCGAAGTTCAGCGCCAGCGCGCTCGACTCTTCCTTCATCGACCCCGACGTGTCGATGACGAAGATGATGTCGGCGTTGTTGTTGAAGGTGGCCTGCTCGAAGCCGGTGACGCGGAACAGCTCGTAGCTGTTGCAGCCGGTGAACAGGAGAAGCGATGCCGCGAGCATCCCGGGCTCCTTGGGACGCGGCATCCTACCGCCCCCCTCAGGGGGCCGGCAAGCACGCCGCCTCGCGGCGAGGCACGGTCACATCTTCTTGACCATGGAGTTGACGGAGTTGAAGGTGTTCGTCACCTGGTGCGCGATGCGCATGCCCTTCTTCTGGTGGAACTTCAAGAGCTCCGACCAGATGTTGGTGATCTCGGCGCGCACCTCGGTGTATTTGCGTCCGGCCACGAGGTCGCGGAGCTTCTCCACCGCCAGGGGTAGCTCCTGGTTGGCGTAGCAATCGACGATCTTCTGCACCGTCTCCGCGAGCTGCGCGTGCATCGGGTGTTCGGCGGCGCCGGCGAGGGGGTCCGCGTCCTGCATCGAGACGGCCTTGGGCGAGGGCGGCGCCACGACCACGACGGCCGGCCCCGAGGCCGGGTCGTTGGCCATCGCCTCGGCGGTGCCGCCGGGCTCGTCCTCGACCACCTCCACGACGTCGGGCGTGCTCTCCACCTGAGCCGCGGCCTCGGGCTCCGCCGTGGGCTCGGGCTCGGCGTGGGCCTCGCCCGCCGCGGCGGCTGCTGGCTCGGCGTCGGCGTCGTCGGCGGGCTCGGCGTGGGCAGCAGGGGCCGGGGGTTCCTCCGCCGGCGCGCCGGCGTCGTTGGTCGAGACGGCTGCGCCCGAGGCGTGGTCGTGATCGACGGCCGCCTCGGCGGGGAGAGCCATCGCCGCGCCAAGGGCCACGAGTCCCCTGTCGGCGAGGAAGACGCTGGTGTCGCCCACCATCTCCGCGTAGTCGGTCAGGCGGAAACAGCCCTTCACCGCGTTGGGACCGAGCTCGTTGTTCGACTCGATGACCGTGACACGGCCGCTGGTCTTGCCGTCGAGATGGACCTCGGGCGCGAGGATGGCATCGACCGAGAGCTTGGCTCCGCCGATGGACACCCGCCGAGCGCCCTGGACGCCGCGGGCGGTGACGCTCGGTCCGCGAAGGTCGATCTCGTTGCCTCGAAGGGTGACCGCGGTGGTGCTGCCGAGCAGGGTGATCCCGTTGGCGGCGGAGACACTGCCGAGCGCGGCGTCGCCGCCGACGACCAGCCCGCCGCACTCCAGGGCGCCCGACTTGAGCGCGCCATCGATGGCGATGCTCCCCGCCGCCGTGGCTCGACCGAGCTGCGCGCTGCCGGCCACGTGGACGCTGCCGCCCCCGTGGACGCTGCCGAATACCGCGTCGCCCGCTACCTCGATGTCGCGATCCGCGTGCACGCTCTCGGCGCTCGCGGTGCCGCCGCAGCGCAGGCTTCCACCGGCCTGGAGGGTGCCTGCCCGCACCCGGCCGTGCAACTCCACGTTGCCGTGGTGCGAGACGATGCGCTTGAGCAGGCGCCCGCCGAAGTCGGTGTGCAGGACGACGTCGCCCTGATTCTCGATGGTGACGCCGTCGTCCTCGACGAGGAAGACGACGCCCTCGGGGACGACGAACGGCTTGTGCATGGCGAACTCCGGCGAGGCCAATGGTAAGGAGCCTCGGCGGCGGGGTCAACCGGCGCCGGCGCGGGCTGCGGATAGGGAGGCGCGATGGCGAAACCGCAGTGGGTCCCCCGGGGTGAGGTCCTGCTCGTGGCCGCCGCGATGTTGCTCGCGGGGCTCCATGCTTCCGCCCTCCGCGGCGGCGGCGCGGTGCCCATGGGCGCCGACGTGGCGCTGTGGGCCGACGCGGCGCTGCGCGTCCGCCACGGCCTCGGCGTCACCGTGCCTCCGGTGTACCCCGCGGCGGCGGTACTGCTTGGCAGCCCCGGGGGCATCGTCCTGGGCGGCCTGGCGGTGTCGTTCCTGTCGGCGGTCCTGGTACCGGTCGGCGCCTACGCCGTGGCGCGCGCGCTCGGCGCCGGGGCCTGGGCGCGCGGGTGCAGCGCCATCGCCGCGGCGCTCTCGCCCGATCTTGCCGCTCACGGCGCGTACTTCGGCCCCGACGCGCTCGCCGCCGTGCTGTACGCGGCCTGGTTCGGTTCGCTGGTCCACCCGGCCGGGGGCGGGTGGATCCCGGTGCTCACCGCGCTCGCGGTCGGGGTTCGGGAGCCGGGCCTGCCGCTCGCCTGCCTTGTGGCGGGGGTGGGGTTCGCGCGCCCGTCCTGGATCGGCGTGTCGCGGTCGAGGGCGCTGCTCGTGCTCGGCGGCGTGGCCCTCTCTGCCGTGCTGCCGGGCCGGTGGCCGGTCTCGCTCGCCGAGGCCTTCCCCGCGCTGCACAAGTTCTTGCCCCTCCTCGCCGACCTCGCCTGTCGGGGGGACGCCGCCTATCTCCTCGACGTCACGGCGGCGGTCCCCGGGCCCCTCGCCCACCTCGAGGACGCGGTGCGCGCCGCCTACGCATCGCGGCTCGACGCGCTCGGTGCACCGGGACGGGTGGCCTTCAACGTGCTGCACGCTGCAGTCGCGCACGCGGACCAGCTGCTGCTGGCCGCTGTCGGCGCGGGGGGAGCGTGGTGGAGTTCGCGTGCCGCGGGGCGTCCCGAGCGCGGGCGACTGGTCCTCGCCCTGTTCCTGCCCCTGCTGGGTACGCTGCTCGCGTGGTCGCAGCGACGGCACTTCTTGCCGTGGCTGGCGCTGTCCTGGGCCGGCGTGGCGATCGCGCTGGAGGCACTGCTGGTGTCGCGACCTGTCATGGCTCGTCGTCTCGCGGTCGCCGCCGCGCTGCTCGCGCTGGTGCCGGCCCTCGCCATCGGCCCCCGCGCCCGGGACTGGGCGCGGGCGCGCGAGGGGGCCGACGCCGAGTTGCACGCGCTTGGCAAGCAGATCCGCCTCGCGAGCCGCGACGACGACTTCCTCGTGGTGCCCCTGGGCCCTCGGCTACTGGATCCCGTGCTGCTCGCCACCGCCGAGCGGCCGGTCATCAGCCTCGACCAGCGCCTGCGCGGCGCCCTGCGCTGGCGCGCCGTGCTGCTGCTGCCCGACACCGACCCCGCGCCCGAGGGCTGGGGCGCCTTCGCCGAGGCGCCGGGGCGACGCGCCTATCGATACCTTCCCGAGGTGACCGACCGGGAGTGCCTGCGCGGCGCGGTGCGGGGCCCGCTCGGCTTCGGGCTCGTCCCCGGCGACAACGGTCGCGGCACCCGGGTGGTGGCGGGGGACTGCGCCGAGCTGCCGGTCGACTAGACCTCGTCGACCGGGAACACGAAGCTCGGTTTGCCCTCGACCAGGTCGATGACCACCTTGCCGCCCTTGGCGAGGCGCCCGAAGAGCAACTCGTCGGCGAGGGGCTTCTTGAGCTGTTCCTGGATCACCCGGCTCATCTCGCGGGCGCCGAACTCGGGCTTGTAGCCCTTCTCGGCCAGCCACTCGCGCAGCGCGCCGGAGATCTCGAGGGTGACCTCGCGGGCCTGGAGCTGCGCGGCCAGCTCGCGCACGAACTTGTCGACCACCTGGAGGATCACCGGTCGCGACAGGGCGTGGAAGACCACGTTGCCGTCGAGCCGGTTGCGGAACTCCGGGGGGAAGACGCGCTGCAGCGCCTCGGTGATCTTCCCTTCTACTCCCGGGGCCGAGAAGCCCACGCCCGGCTTGCTCCCCTCGCGGGCCCCGGCGTTGGTGGTGAGGATGATCACCACGTTGCGGAAGTCAGCCTTCTTGCCGTTGTTGTCGGTGAGCGAGGCGTTGTCCATCACCTGGAGGAGGATGTTGAAAATCTGGGGGTGCGCCTTCTCGATCTCGTCGAGCACCAGCACGCTGTAGGGGTTGCGCGACACCGAGCCGGTGAGCAGGCCCTCCTGGTCGAAGCCCACGTAGCCCGGGGGCGCGCCGATCAGTCGCGACACGGTGTGGGGCTCGCTGTACTCCGACATGTCGAAGCGCATGAAGTGTACGCCCATCACCTCGGCGAGCTGCTTGGCGAGCTCGGTCTTGCCCACGCCGGTGGGGCCCGAGAACAGGAAACAGCCCACGGGGCGGTTGGGCGCGCCGAGCCCGGCGCGGTTGAGCTTGATGGTGGCCGACACCATGTCGATGGCCTCGTCCTGGCCGAAGATCCGCGCCTTGATCTCGGCCCCGAGGTCGCGAAGGTTCTTCTGCTCCTCGGCCGACACGCTCTTGGGTGGAATCCGCGCCATGCGCGCGATCACCGCTTCCACCTCGGCCACCCCCACGGTGCCGCCGGTGGTGACGAGCCGCATCGCCGCGCCGGCCTCGTCGATCACGTCGATGGCCTTGTCGGGGAGGAACCGGTCGTTGACGTAGCGAGCGGCGAGGCGCGCCGCCGCGTCGAGCGCCTCGTGCGTGTAGGTGACGCCGTGGTGCTTCTCGTAGTGCGGGCGGAGGCCGTCGAGGATGAGGATGGTTTCCTCGACGGTGGGCTCGCCGATGTCGATCGTCTGGAAACGACGGGCAAAGGCACGGTCTTTCCCGAAGGCCGAGCGATGTTCCTGGTGGGTGGTGCTGCCGATCACCCGGATCTCGCCAGAGGAGAGCGCGGGCTTCAGAATGTTCGACGCGTCCATCGCGCCGCCGGAGACGGCGCCCGCGCCGATGACGGTGTGAATTTCGTCGATGAAGAGGATGGCCTCGGGCATGCCCTTGATGGCCTCGATCACCGCCTTGAGCCGCTCCTCGAAGTCGCCGCGGTACCGCGTGCCGGCGATCAGCGCGCCCATATCGAGCGTGTAGACCTTGGCACCCTTGAGCAGCTCGGGCACGCGCCCCTCGTGGATCGCGAGGGCGAGGCCCTCGACGATGGCGGTCTTGCCCACGCCGGGGTCGCCCAGATAGAGCGGATTGTTCTTACGACGGCGGGCGAGCACCTGGATGGTGCGTTCCACCTCGGCGGCGCGGCCGATGAGGGGGTCGATCTTGCCGGCGGCGGCGCGCGCCGCGAGGTCGATGCAGAACTGGGCGAGCGGATCTTTCACAGAGGCCGCCTCGTCCTCCGGCTCGGCGCCTGCACCCTGCATTTTCTTCACGGCCGGTGCCTTCCGGATGCCGTGGGCGATGAAGCTCGTGACGTCGAGTTTCTCCACGCCCTGCTGCGCGAGCATGTGCACGGCGTGGCTGTCGGCCTCGGAGAACATGGCCACCAGCACGTTGGGCCCCTTGATCTCCGACTTCCCGCTCGACTGCACGTGCAGCGCGGCGCGGTTGAGCACGCGGCGGAAGGCGTCGGTCTGGATGGGCTCGTGCGCGTCGTCGTCGTCGTCGTCGTCGCCGTCGCCGCTCGTCGTCTCGTCGGCGTGGACCGGGAGCGACTCCATCTCCTTGAAGAAGGTGTCGAGGTCTTTCTCGAGCTTCTTGAGGTCGACCCCGCAGGCCTCCAGGCAGTCGGCCGAGGTGGGGTCGGTGAGCAGCGCGTAGAGGACGTGCTCGAGGGTGAGGAACTCGTGGCGGCGGTCGCGGGCCTCGTCCAGGGCCAGCGACAGTGCAATCGTCAATTCGCGGGACAGCGTCACTCCGGCTCCGTCGTCACCAAGAGGGGATAGCCACGGGTACGGGCACGGTCCATCGCCAGAGTGGCCTTCGCCTCGGCGATCTCGCGGGTGTAGACCCCGGCTACACCCTTGCCTGAATTGTGCACCGACAGCATGATGCGCGTGGCCTCCACCTTCGACCGGTGGAACACGCTCATGAGCACCTCTACGACGAACTCCATGGTGGTGAAGTCGTCGTTGTGCAGGAGGACCTTGAAGTTTTTTGGCCGCTCGGTGCGTGGCTTGGTGGCGGTCTGTCCCTCTTCCTTGATGCCGCCATCGGGCTTGTCGGGGGGTTCCGGGCCGAGCCGCGGCGCGAGGGAGGGATGCACCATCGCGGCGGAGCCTATCGCGAGGGGCGGCAGCGCCCACTCGCCCGGCCCCCTCCCGCCCTGCGAGCACCCTCCTCCGCGGGCGGGGGAGGGTCACCTGGAGGAGATCGGC
>VGRE01000140.1 GCA_016875435.1 Deltaproteobacteria bacterium
CTTCGCGCGCGCAGGCGCCCGGCCGCCTGGATGTGCTCGGGGTCCTCGCCCGAGGGGGCGGTGGGCGCGGGCGTCGACGCCTCGGCCCGCGCCCGGGTGTCGAGGCGCTGCAGCAGCGCCGGGAGTCCCGAGGGCGCGACGGGCGCAGGCTGTGGGGCTGGGGTTGATGGCTGGGGCGAGTCGAGGGGCGCCATCGCCGCGGCCGGCTCCGCCCTGGCCGGGGGCGCCTCGACCGCCGGCGCCTCGCCCACCGGCGCGTCGACCACTAGCCCCGCCTCGTCGAGGATCACCGGTGGCGACAGCTTCCTCGCGAGCGCTTCTTCGCGCGCGTGGTGAGCACGCTCGGCCTGGTGGGCGCGCAGGCTCCGCTCCGAGATCTCGAGCTGGCGCTGGGCCTCGCGGGCCCGGCGCGGGGCGGCGGTCCGGAGGCGACGGGCGCGCAGCCGGGCGGCGAGTTCTCGCGCATCGGCGAGCGAGGCGGCGCGCGACGCGCGGTCGTGGCTGGCCTCCTCGAAGAGCTCGAACACCTCGCTGCGCGCGAGCGGCGTGGCCGGGGTGTCGTCGGGCTCGCGCAATAGCAACTGCGCGGCGCGCCAGAGGCGAGCGGGGCGCCACGGCGCCGGCGTCACCAGTGATGGGCGCGCGGGTACCGTGCTGCGGCGAGCGCGCGCGTCGACGGCGAACAACCGCGCGGCGAGGTCGCGCCGCGCGGCGGAGTCGGCCAGGGCGCGGTCGCGCTGGAAGGCCGCCCAGGCAAAGCCCGGGTCGTCGTCGATGTCGTCGTCGATGTCGTCGTCGGGCGGGAGCTCGGCGACCGGGTTCTCGGCGCTCGGGACCTCGAATCTCGGGGCCACGGCGCTCGGGGCCACGGCGCTCGGGGGCTCGGCGCTCGGGGGCTCGGCCCTCGGGGGTTTGGGAATCTCGGCGCCCGGTCCATCGGCCCGTCGCTCGTCCTGCGCCTCCTGCTCCTCCTGCTCCTCCGGCGCGCCCGGCTCGTCTGCGAGCTCCTCCTCGTCCTCTCGTTTGCGCTCGGCCCGCCACCGCTCGAGCGCCCCGCGGGTCGCGAGCGCAAATCGCCTTGCAAGCGCAAAGAGCACAAGTGCAAGAGCCAGCACCTGCCCTGGCAGCGCCGACCAACGCGAGGGCGTCCAGCCGAGCGATTCCAGCAGGAGGCTACCCCTGCCGCGGAGCTTGGCGTCGACGGCGGCCGCCTCGAGCCAGGCGCCGTCGAGCGGTAGCGCAAGGAGCGGCAACCCGCGGAGGTCGGCCCCGTAGAGGTTGGATGCTCGGAAGCAGGGCCGACCGCGCGCGTCCCTGAAGGCGGCGAGACGCGCGCTGGCGCCGGTGAAGTCGGCGCCCTCGAGGTCGGCGGCGTCGAACACGGCCCGGTCGAGCCGTGCGCGGGTGGCGCTGAGGCCACCCGCCAGCGCGCGGTCGAAGCGGGCGCCGTTGGCACGAGCGCCGTCGAGGCGCGCGCTGGTGAGCACGGCGCCGTACCATTCCGCGCCAACGAACGATGCGTCGGTAGCGACGAGTCCCGGGGCGCTGAGCAAGGCGCCGTGGCTGCGGTCGAAGTTGGCGCGCGCCGCGCGGCAGCCCGCGAGGCTGGCTCCCGCGAGCTCGGTGTCGGCGAGGTTCGCGCCCTCGAGCAAGGCACCGTCGAGCCGCGCGCCGCGCAGGTCCGCGCCCGAGAGGTCACGACCGGAGAGGTCATGTCCCCGCAAGTCAGCGCCGCGCAGCCAGGCGCCAGCGAGCGATCCCGGTTGGAGGGCGAGGTCCACCGCCGCGTAGTGTATCGCCGGCGCCGCGTGGCATGAACCTTGCTCAACATTCTCCGCGGGACGGCTGCTTTACACGGTCGGCGTTGGCGTATACTGGCGCCCCGCCGTCCCCCCTCTCACTCCCTCCGCCCCCCCCCCGAGCCCACCATGGACACCCTCCTCATTCGCGGCGGCCGCCCCCTCCACGGCGTCGTCCCCGTCTCCGGCGCGAAGAACGCCTCCTTGCCCATCCTCATCGCCACGGTGGTGGCCCCGGGCGAGCATCGCCTCCAGAATGTGCCTGACCTCGTCGACACCTCGTCGATGTTGTCCCTGCTCGGCCGCATCGGTTGCCCCTCGCTCGTGGGCGACACCACGCGCGTCGACACGTCGCGCGTGGCCTTTTGCGAGGCCCCCTACGACCTCGTGCGCAAGATGCGCGCCAGCGTGCTCGCGCTCGGCCCCTTGCTCGCCCGCTGCGGCGAGGCTCACGTCTCCTTGCCGGGCGGCTGCGCCATCGGCGTGCGCCCCATCGACCAGCACCTCAAGGGCCTCGAGGCGCTCGGTTGCCGTTTCGATCTCGAGGGCGGCTACGTGCACGGGCGCGTCGACAAGCTCCGGGGCGCCGAGTTCCGCTTCGACCTGGTGACGGTCACCGGCACGGAGAACGTGCTGATGGCGGCGGTGCTTGCCGAGGGCACCACCGTGCTCGAGAACGCGGCGGCCGAGCCCGAGGTCGAAGACCTTGCCAAGTTCCTCAGCGGCTGCGGCGCGCGCATCGAGGGCGCGGGCACCTCGCGCATCGTCGTCCACGGCGTCTCCTCGCTGCGCCCCTCGCCGCAGGCCCACCGCATCCTCCCCGACCGCATCGAGGCGGGCACCTACCTCGTGGCCGGCGTCATCACCCGAGGCAATGTTCGCTGCGAGGGCGCGAGCGCCAGCGACCTGGCGCCCGTGCTCGAGGTCTTGCGCAATGCCGGGGCGGAGATCGACCACGGCGAGGGCTGGGTGAGCGCCGGCGCCTCCGGTCGCGTGCGCCCTTTCGACATCACCACCGCGCCGCACCCGGGTTTCCCCACCGACATGCAGGCCCAGGTCATGTCGCTCGCCTCGCTGGCGCTGGGCACCTCCAGCATCACCGAGACCATCTTCGAGAACCGGTTCATGCACGTGGCCGAGTTGATGCGTCTCGGCGCGCGCGTTCACATCGACGGCCGCACCGCTACCGTCACGGGACAGCCGTGCCTTTCCGGCGCCACGGTGATGGCCACGGACCTGCGCGCCTCCGCCTCGCTGGTGCTGGCTGGCCTCGCGGCCGAGGGCACCACGGAGATCCTGCGCCTGTACCACCTGGACCGTGGCTACGAGAGGCTCGTCGAGAAGCTCTCCGCCGTGGGCGCCTCGGTGATGCGTGGGCAGGAAGGGCGCCCCAACCTGGCGGTCGCGTAGGCCGAAGCGCGGTTAGATCGGGAGGGTGTCGATCCCTCGCCACGCCGTCGACGAGATCCGCGCCCGCACCGACATCGTCGCGGTGATTGGCACCACCGTCACCCTGCGCCGCAGGGGCTCCTCCTACGTGGGGCTGTGCCCTTTCCACAACGAGAAGTCCCCCTCGTTCAACGTCGTTCCGTCGCGACAAATCTATCACTGCTTCGGCTGCGGCGCCGGCGGCGACGTGTTTGGCTTCCTCCAGAAGACCCGCGGCGTGTCTTTCGTCGATGCGGTGAAGGAACTGGCCGCGTCGTGCGGCGTGGTCATCGAGGAACGGCCGCTGAGTCCGGCTGAGAAAGCCACGGCCTCGCGACGGAACGACCTCTACGGCGCCTGCGAGCAGGCCTGCAAATACTTCGAGAACACCCTGATCGTCGGCCGCGACGGCCAGGCGGGCCGCGACTACCTCAAGGCTCGCGGGGTGAGCGTCGACACTGCTCGCAAGTACCGGCTCGGCTTTGTTCCCGAGGGCTGGAACAACCTCGAGAACCACCTCCGGGCCGAGGGATTCGACAGCGACACGCTCTTCAAGGCGGGGCTCGTCAAGAAGAACGAGCGCACCGGGTCCACCTACGACGTGTTTCGCGGGCGGCTCATCTTTCCCATCCTCGACGACCGGGGACGGCCCGTCGCCTTCGGCGGTCGCGTGCTTCCCGGGGCCGACAAGGAGGCTCCAAAGTACTTGAACTCGCCGGGCACCGAGATCTACGAAAAGTCGAAGGTGCTCTACGGGCTGTCGTTCGCGCGCAACGCGGTGCAGCGGCGCGACCGGCTCATCGTGGTGGAGGGCTACTTCGACGCGGTGTCGTTGTGGCAGGCCGGCTTCGAGGAGGCGGTGGCGCCCTGCGGCACCGCCCTCACCGCCGAGCAGCTGGAGGCGGTCCGCCGCCTCACTACGAAGGTGATCGCCCTCTTCGACACCGACGAGGCTGGGATCAACGCCGCGATGCGCGCGCTCGACCTCTTCCTCGCCGCGGGGGTGGAGGCGAGTCGTCTCGACTTGCCCGGCGCCAAGGACCCCGACGAGTACATCCAGAAGTCCGGTGCGGCCGCCTTCGAGGAGCGCCTCGGGAGCACCGAGCCGCTGATGGAACTGGTGATTCGCCGGACCATCGAGCGCGAGGGCAGCAGTCCCGAGGGCAAGGGACGCACCGTGGAGCGCCTCGCGCCCATGCTGCGCAAGCTGGAGGGGCCCACCCGCTCCGCGACGCTGAGCCGGGTGGCGGGTTGGACGGGCATCCCCGAGCCGGAAGTGGAGCGGCTGGTGGGCCGTCCCCCGCGGGCGCCCGAGGAGGTGGAGTCTCGACCGGCCTGGAGCCCAGGCGGAGAGCTGGCGCACCTGCTGTGGCTGGTGGTGCATTTCCCCGCCCAGATGCGGCCCGTTCTCGACAGTGTCGATCCCGACATCGTCACCGATCGGGCCTCGGTGATCCAGGCGGTGGCGCGACTGGTGGACGGCGAGCCCCTCGGCGAGGTGCTCACCTGGGCGCAGGCCGATGACCCCGACCTCGCGCGCATTCTCGCCCGAGCAGCGGCCAAGCCCGACCTTTACCGCCTCGAAAGCGTACTTCCCGCCGCGCGAGGCATCGTGGCGCGAATGCAGCTTCGCCAGATCGACGCGCGTATCCTCGCTATAAGCCGAGAGATTCACCGTTGCGAGACAACGGGTGACAAGTCAAGTTACTTGTTGCACACGCGCGAGCTCGCTGGACTCTACGCCCAGCAGGCCGCGCTCAAGCACACTTCCGCCCGTAGAGCCGGGCCCGACTGATTCCCGACCGTAGACGCCGAGAGGACCGCAGATGCTGAAGGACAAGGAGCTGAAGGAAGTCCAGGCGCTCATCGCGATGGGGAAGGAGCGAGGCTTCGTCACCCACGAGGAGCTGACGAGCGCGCTGCCCGTTCACCTGATCACCACCGAGAGTCTCGACGAGATCAACATCATGTTCTCGGAGATGGACATCGAGGTGGTCCACCAGGCGAAGAAGCGCGCCGAGCAGGAGCGCCGCGGCCTGCAGATGGACGAGAAGAAGGTCAGCGAGACGACCCCCTCCGGCCGCAGCAACGACCCGGTACGCATGTACCTGCGCAAGATGGGAGCGGTGGCGCTGCTTTCCCGCGAGGGCGAGATCGAGATCGCCAAGCGCATCGAGGAGGGCGAGGTGGCGGTGCGGCGCAGCACCCTCGGCTCGCCGCTGGGCATGAAGATCGTCGAGGCGATGCTCGCCGAGGAAGACGATCGCATGCAGAAGGCGGTGAAGAGCGGCAAGAAGCCGCGCCGCGCCAGGACCAAGACCGGCAAGACCCTCGACGTGGTGCAGCGGGAACTCAGAGAACTGCACGTGCGTCGGAGTGCCCTGCTCAAGGACCGCGAGCGCGTGCGCGGCGAGAAGCAGAATGCAGCGGTGGTCGAGCAGATCGTCGTCGTGGAAGCAGAGATTCTCGTCCTGATGGATGGGCTTGAGCTCGAGCGCCGTCACATCACCGACATCTCGCACAACCTCCACCAGTCCTGGGCCATCGTGTCGGCCTGCGAGAAGGAGATCGACCGGGTGGCACGCGAGGCGGGGCTCCCAGTGCGCGACCTGCGTCGTAGCATCCGTCGTGTTCGACGCGCCCCCGAGCGCGGCGGTAGCGAGCTGGTGGAGACGAGCGGCATCGGCGAGACTCGTTGGGCCGAGTTCGACAGCCGCGTGCGCCGCGAGCTGCGCAAGGTGCGCAAGGTCGAGGAAGACCTGGCCGTCACGCGCGACGAGCTGCGACTCTTCGCCAAGGAGTTGCGGCGGGGCGAGGCGCTGGCCGAGCAGGCCAAGGCCGAGTTGATTCAGGCCAACCTCCGCCTCGTGGTGAGCATCGCGAAGAAGTACACCAACCGCGGCTTGCAGTTCCTCGACCTCATTCAGGAAGGCAACATCGGCCTGATGAAGGCGGTCGAGAAGTTCGAGTACCGGCGCGGCTACAAGTTCAGCACCTACGCCACGTGGTGGATTCGGCAGGCGATCACCCGCGCCATCGCCGACCAGGCGCGGACCATCCGCATCCCGGTCCACATGATCGAGACCATCAACAAGATGATCCGCACCCAGCGCTACCTCGTGCAGGAACTCGGGCGCGAGCCCACGCCGGAAGAGATCGCCGACAAGATGGACCTGGTGGCCGACAAGGTGCGCAAGATCCTCAAGATCGCGAAGGAGCCGATCTCGCTGGAAACGCCCATCGGCGAGGAAGAAGACAGCCACCTCGGCGACTTCATCGAGGACAAGAACGTGGCCTCGCCCGGCGAGAACGTGGTCAGCCTCGCCTTGACCGAGCAGACCCGCAAGGTGCTGGCCACGCTGACGCCGCGCGAGGAGCGCGTGTTGCGCATGCGCTTCGGCATCGGCGAGCGGACCGACCACACGCTGGAAGAAGTGGGCCAGGACTTTGAGGTCACTCGCGAGCGCATCCGCCAGATCGAGGCCAAGGCCCTGCGCAAGCTGCGCCACCACAGCCGCAGCAGGCGGCTGAAGGCCTTCATGGAGTCCTGAGGCCGCGTGGTTAGACTCTGGCCGCCGGGCCCGTAGCTCAGTGGTCAGAGCAGGCGGCTTATATCCGCTTGGTCGCTGGTTCAAACCCAGCCGGGCCTACCCTCTCCCTGGGACAACTTGCACGCCGACCTCGTCGCGATCTCCAACCTGTACGCCGCCGACCGCGCCATGGATGCGTTGCGCGGCGAGCACGAGGCCCTGTCTTCGGCGGTGCGCGGCGCCCGAGAGGCGGTGGCGAGCGCCGAGGCCTCGGTCAAGCTGAACGAGAGTACCGTCGCGACCGTAGTGGCATCGCAGCGGGCGACGGACCGTGAGCTCGAAGACTACATCGACAAGAAAAAGCGTGCCCAGAAGCTCATCGACACTGGCGCAGGCGACTATGCCGCGGCCGAGCGGCAGGTGGCGCAGTGCGCCTCGATCATCGACCAGCTCGAGACCCGGGCCCTGGAGCTGATGGAGCAGCGCGATGGCGCGGAGAGCGTGATGGCGTCGTCGCGCCGCGAGCTTGCCGCCCGGCAGGCCGAGCTGGAAGCGGTCCGGGCCCGGCTCGCCGCTCGCGACGCGCCGATTCGCGCCGAGTTGGCGGCGGCGCTCGAACACCAGCGAGCGGTGTCGCCCGAGCTTCCCGCCTCCTGCCGCCTGCACTACGACGACCTGCGCCGGCGAAAGCGCGTCGTGCTGGTCAATGTCGACGACGGCTGCTGCTCGGTGTGCGCGATGCGCATCCCGCCGCAGAAGTTCGTCGAGGTGCAGAAGGACCGGGCGGTGCACACCTGCGTCGGCTGCGGCGGGTACATCCTCCCGTGACCGTCGGCGGTGCGGTGCGCCCGTTCTAAGAGTGATTAGACTCGCGGGGGACGGAGAAGCCCACGGGACCGCGCGCACCTGTCGCTCGCGACAAGTGCTCGAGGAAAGTCGGAGCTCCAAAGGGCACGAGGCCGGGTAACGCCCGGTCAGCGCGAGCTGGAGGAAAGTGCAACAGAGAGCAAAACGCCCGCGCGCCGAGAGGCGGCGCCCGAACTTGCCGCGACCATCCCCCGGGTCGCGCCGCGGCGAGGAGGGGAGGCGGCAACGCCCCGGTGAGACTGAAAGGGTGCGGTAAAGGCGCACCGGCGGCCCGGGCAACCGGGCCGGCCAGGCAAACCCCCTCGGGAGCAACGCCAAATAGGGACTCGGGTGGCCCGCCCATGGGTCCGGGTTGGCGGCTGGAGCGCGACGGTAACGGCGCGCCTAGAGGAATGGTCCCGACCCCGGCCGCGGTAACGTCGCCGGGGCACAGAACTCCGCTTACGGGCTTCTCCGTCCCCCGCCTGTCGTGATCCGAGCCGAAGCCCTCACCCGCCGATTCGTCGTCCGCGACCGCTCACGCGGCCTCGGCGGTGCCCTTCGCGACCTGTTCCGCGCCGAGCAGCGCGAGTCCACGGCGGTCGACGGGATCAGCTTCGAGGTGGCGCCCGGCGAGGCGGTGGCGCTGCTCGGGCCCAACGGGGCGGGAAAGTCCACGATCGTCAAGATGATCTGCGGCATCCTCCAGCCCACGGCGGGCACGATCCGCGTTGGCGGCCTCGACCCCTGGGCCGAGCGCGAGCGGCACGTGCGCCGGATGGGCGTGGTCTTCGGGCAGCGCACGCAGCTCTGGTGGGACCTCGCGGTGATCGAGGGCTTCGACCTCCTCGCCGCGATGTTCGAGGTGCCACCCGGCGAGTATCGCGCTCGCTTGTCGCGGCTCGACGACACGCTCGGCATCGGGCCGCTGCTGCGCACGCCGGTGCGGCAGCTGTCGCTGGGCGCGCGCATGCGCTGCGAACTCGCGGCGGCGCTCCTGCATGCCCCGCCGCTCCTGCTGCTCGACGAGCCCACCATCGGCCTCGACGTGGCGGTGAAGCTGCGCCTGCGCGCCTTCCTCGCCGGTCTACGAGACGAGGGGCGCACCACGATCCTGTTGACCACGCACGACCTCGGCGACATCGCCGCGCTGTGCCCCCGCGTGCTGCTCCTGTCGCGAGGGACACTGCTGCATGATGGCCCGCTCGACGCGCTCGTGTCTACGCTCGGCGGCCAGCGCCGGGTGGTTGCCGAAGTGGAGCCGGGGACGGTGATCCCCGGGGCCTACGACGCGGGCGCCGGGAAGCTTGCCGTGCCTCTCGACCCCGCCGAGCCCGACGCGGCTGTGCTCCGCGCCGTGCTCGCGGTGCCGGGCGTGCGCGAGGTGACGGTGGAGGAGGCGCCCATCGAGGCGCTGGTTGCCCGGGCCTACGGCGCCTGATGCGCGCCCTCGCCGCCGCGTTTCGCATCGGCTTCGCACATGTGTTCGCCTATCGTGCCGAGGCGGCTATTCAGCTATTCTCCGCGCTGATCGTGGCCGCGCTAAACCTCTCCCTCTGGACCGTCGCCACCCGCGAGCGCGCCGAGATCGGTGGCGTGCCCTCGGGCGAGATGCTGGCCTACGTGGTGGCGGCGTGGACGGGGGTGGCGGTGATCGCCACCCGAGTGAACGAGGACCTCGGGCGCCGCATCCGCGACGGCCAGGTGGCGGCCGACATGTTGCGCCCGGGCTCGGTCCAGGCCTTCCTGTACGCCCGTGACCTCGGCCGCGCCGCTGCCGCCGCGATCCTGCAGGCGGCGCCGCTCTGCCTGGCCTGCGCCCTCGTCGTGCCGATGCGCTGGCCCGGGCTTGGCACCTGGCCCCTGTGGGCGCTGTCGGTGATGCTGGGGCACGCGGTGAACTACGGGCTGTCCTTTCTCGTGGGGATGGCGGCGATGAAGCTCGGGAACGTCACCGGGCTCTCGCACCTCAAGGGCACGCTGGTCTCGGTTTTCTCGGGGGCGCTCATCCCGGTGCAGCTCTACGGCGAGGGGCTGCAGTCGGCGCTGCGGTTCACGCCCTTCCCGATGCTCGCCCACGCGCCTGCGAGCATCTTCCTCGAGCGCGATGAGCACGTGGCGCTCACGCTGCTCACGCAGGCGGGCTGGGCGGTGGGGCTGTGGCTGGTGGGGGCCTGGGCCTGGCGCCGGGCGGTGGCGGCGTTCACCGTGGCGGGGGGTTGAGCGTGGACATCGCCGTGGCGTGGCCGCGTGCGCTCCTCGTCGTGGTGGTGTTCGTGGCCGCGGCCCTTGCCTGCGGGCGGGCGCTCTTGACCGCACCGCTACGCGGGCGGAGGGAGGCCTGGCTGCTCGAAATCGGCCTCGGCACAGGTGTCCTTGCCGGAGCCACGGCTGTCGATGCCGTGCTGCAGACCCCCTGGATTCGTCTCCTGGCGCTCTTGCCGCTGGTGCAATCCTTGCCGCCCCTCCTTCGCTGGCAGCCCCGGCTGCCCCGCCACCTGCGACACCCCCTGGCGATCGTGGTCGTGGCACTGCTCGCGACAGGCCCCGTGCTGGCGGCGCTCGCGCCCCCCGTCGACACCGACGAGCTCTACCAGCACCTCGCGGGGGCACGTCGCATCGCCGAGACCGGGGTCCTCGCCGGCGGCTACGAGTTCCCCGACGGCTCGCGTCCCCAGCTCCTCCAAGCGCTGTATGGCACCCTCCACGCCGTTGGCGGGTACACGGCGGTGCGCCTGGTGCACCTCGTCCTCGCCGCCACCCTCGTCATCGGCGCCTGGCAGGTAGCCGACCAGCACTTCGGCCGCGGCCGGGGGGCGATCCCGGCGCTGGTGCTGTGCCTCTCGTACACCTTCCTGCACGAGGCCGGGCTCGCCTACAACGACCTGCCGGCGGCGCTCTGGCTCCTGCTCGGCGCCCACCTCGCGCGCCGGGGCACGGGGCTACTCGCGGGGATCTTTCTCGGCCTAGCCCTCAGCGCCAAGTTCACGGCTGGCCCCGCCGTGGCGATGGTCGTGCTGCTGGCCGGCCGCCGAATGTGGGTGATCGGCCCGGTGGTGGCGCTGGTGGTGGCACCCTGGCTCCTGCGCAACCTCGCCGGTGGACTCCACCCCTTGTTCCCCTACGCCGGGTGGCCGGAGATCGAGGGATTTCGCTTCATGTACCCGGAGAAGTACGGCGTGGGACACTCGTGGGCCGACGCCTTGCTCCTGCCGTGGAACGTGCTGGTCAACGCCCGCCTCGACAGCTTCGCCTTCTACGGGCAACTCTCGTGGGGCTGGGCCGCGATCGGCCTCGGGGGCGCGTGGGCGGCGTGGCGGGAGCCGCGCGTGCGCCCGTGGTTCCTCGTGCTGGCGGTTGGGTTCCTGGCCTGGGGATCCACTGCGCAGATCATGCGCTTCTTGCTCCCCTTGTCCGGAGTGGCGCTGGTGGTGGGCGCGGGAGCGCAACTCCGCTGGGCGGCGCTTCTGCTAGCGCTCGCCTCCGCACCGCGAAACCTTGGGCCGATGTGGGAGGATGCACGCGGCCAGTTGCCGGTGGTGCTCGGTCGCGAGCAGCCGGAGGACTACCTGTCGCGAGAGATCCCGGCTTGGCCGGCGATCGCCTACCTGCGCGACGAGGTGCCGCGCGACGCCCGCGTGGCGCTGCTGTTCGCGTGGCACGGCTACTATGTCGAACAGGACTACATCCTCGGCTCGGTGGAAGA
>VGRE01000141.1 GCA_016875435.1 Deltaproteobacteria bacterium
CCGTCGCGCTCACCGCCACCGCCACGCCCGAGGTGCAAGAGGACATCCTGCGGGTGCTGGGCCTCCCTGGCGCGCGGAAGTTCGTGCGCGGCTTCGACCGCCACAACCTGCGCATCGACGTGATCGAGGTGAAGGGCCCGCGGGAGAAAGACACGCTCGTGGCCGCCCTGGCCGGCGCAGGGCCAGCGCTGGTGTACTGCGCCACGCGGAAAAACGTGGATCGGGCTGCACAAGCGGTTCCCGGGGCCCGCGCCTACCACGCGGGCCTCGAACTCACCGAGCGAAAAGCCGTCCAGGAAGCCTTCATGCGAGGAAAGCTCGCCGTGGTGGCCGCGACCAACGCCTTCGGCATGGGCATCGACAAGGACGACGTGCGCGCAGTGGTGCACTACGACATGCCCGGCAGCATCGAGGCCTACTACCAGGAGATCGGCCGGGCCGGTCGCGACGGCAAGGCCTCCCGGGTGACGCTTCTCTTTCGCGAGGAAGACCGTCGCATCCACGAATTCTTCATCCACGGATCGCACCCCCCGGCCGCGTGGGTGCATGCCGCGTGGAAGTACATCGACGGCAAGGGCGAGAACCCGGTGTTCCTGGCGCCGGGAGAGCTGGCGGCGGCGCTCCCCGCCGATGCCGAGGAGCGCGCCGGCCAGAGTTGCGTGTACACGCTGGTGCGAGAGGGGCTGGTGCGGCGACTGGGTGGGGCCGACCGTCCCGGGTACGCGCGGCTGTTGTCGCCCTGCCGCGAGGAGGGGCTGCGCGGGCGGGTGTTTGGTTGGCTTGTCGACCACGCTCATGACGGCCAGAGCGGCGCGGTGCCCGAGCGCATCGCCGACGAGCTCGACCTCACCCCGGAACAGGTGGTGGCCACGCTCGCAACCTTACGCGCGCGGGGACACATCGACTGGGTGGAGCCCTCCCGCGCCGACGGCTACGAGATCCTGCGGCCCGGGGCGGAGCTGCGGCTCACCGAGGCCGAGGTCCGCGCCCGCGTGGCGCGCGAGCTCAAGAAGCTCCAGGCCATGGTGGACTACGGTCGAGCCGCATGCCGTCGCAGGTTCATCCTTGAGTACTTCGGCGAGACGGCCCCCTACGAGCGCTGCGGGAACTGCGACGCCTGCCGCTCCGGCAGCAAGGGATCGGCCCCCCGCCCCCTCGACGCCGACGAGGACATCATCGTCCGCAAGGCGCTGGCCTGCGTGGCGCGCCTGAAAGACCCCCACGCGGCGGGGATGATCGCCCGAGTGCTGGTGGGCCACCGCGACGGCGCCGTGGCCAGCTTCGGCTTCGACCGCCTCTCCACCTTCGGCATCCTCTCGCAATGTTCCCAGCGCGAGGTGGAGGCGGTGTTGTCCGAGCTCGCCCGCGCCGGGGCGCTGTCGCGACAGCCGATGCGGCGCCAGATTGGTGGTCGCGACACGATGTACACCGTGCTCGCGCTCAGCGACCTCGGCAAGCAGGTGATGCTTGGCAAGGCCGACGACTTCCGCATGTGCTTTCCGCTGGGCGCCGCCGCGAAGGCGCCGCCCTCGATCACCGCCGCCCCGGTTGGCTCCACCGACCTCTACCAGCACCTTCGCGACGTGCGGGTGCGCCTCGCCAAGGCGGCCGACGTGCCGGCCTACGTGGTGGCGCCCGATCGCACGCTCCAGGCCATTGCTGCGTCGCGACCCGTTACGCGCACGGCGATGCTGGCGGTGCACGGGATGGGTCCCGAGCGGTTCCGCAAGTTCGGCGAGCCGCTACTCGATGCGGTGCGGAGCTGGTGCGGGGGCTGAGGGCAGCAGATTCGGCATCGCTGTTGCCGAAAACCATCGTTTTCCGGCAACTGCCTTGCCGATTCTCACCCCGCCAGCGTGCCCTGGCGCAGCTCGGCGGTGACCTCGAGCAGGCGCGCCACGCGATCTTCGGTGCGGGGGTGGGTGCGGAACAGCGCGAAGACACCGCCACCGGAGAAGGGGCTCACGATGAACAGGTGGGCCGTCGCCGGGTCGGCGTGGGCCGGGATGTGCGCCGCGCCGTGCTCCAGGCGTTGCAGCGCGCGGGCCAGCGGGCGCCCGTCGCCGATGAGGCGCGCCGCCCACGCGTCGGCCTGGTACTCGCGCGAGCGACTGATGGCGAGCTGGATGAGCGTGGCGGCGATCGGCGCCACGAGGATGCTGACGAGCCCGCCGATGCCCGCGCCCTCGCCTTCCTCGTCGCGGCGACCCGCGCCCATCAGCAAGGCCCACTGGGCCCAGCTGGCAAGCATGGAGACGGCGCCGCCGATCACGGCGGCCACGGCTGAGATGAGCGTGTCGCGGTTCCGGATGTGGGCGAGCTCGTGGGCGAGCACACCACGCAGCTCGTCGGGGGGCACCAGCCGCAGGATGCCCTCGGTCACCGCCACGGCGCCGTGCTCCGGGTCGCGGCCGGTGGCGAAGGCGTTGGGCTGCGCCTCGGGAATGACGTACACCCTCGGCATCGGCATCTGCGCGCGCGCCGCGAGCTCCTGCACCATGCCGTAGAGCTGGGGCGCGTCGGCCGGCCCCACCGCTTGCGCCCGGTACATCGCGAGGATCAGCTTGTCGGAGAACCACCACGAGCCGAGGTTCATCAGCGCGGCCACGCCGAGCGCGATGAGCATGCCGCTCGGGCCGCCGAGCGCGCGGCCGATGAAGACGAGGAGGCCCGTGAGCGTGGCCAGGAGGAGCGTGGTCTTGAGGTTATTCCACATGCCCCAGAGAATAGGCACACGCGCCCGCCGGGACAAGCAGCGCTGACACGCCGTGACGCGCCATGGCTACTTCCCGGGAACCCTCGGCCTCACCTTGTCCTCGGCGTAGCCGGTGGGAACGGTCAGGCCCCTGTCGTAGATGCAGCCGTTCTCCACGAGCTTACCCTCGGCGTTGGACTCGAACAAGACCGGGTGCGGCCCGCCGGGCCCGGCCCCCGAGGCGATGCCCAGCTCCCGGAGCTTGAGCTGCGTGCCGTCCTGGCGCCACTCGCCTGCAAACGTGGCGATGCCGCTCCACATGCACGTCGTGCCCACGGGGCACGGCGACACCAGGTCGATCACCGCGTAGCTGTAGTCTTCCTCGAAGCGCACGTTGCGCGCGTAGCTGCGGCCCTGGCAGGGCCCGCTGGTCCAGTCGCCGAGAAAGCTCACCCCGGGGACCTCGCCCAGCAGGGTCGGGACCGTCACGGAGCTTTCTATAGTCGCGACCGGCGCTTCAGGCGGCGCGGGATCAGCCACGACGGCGGGGGTGGCACAGGCCAGGAAGGGAAGGATCACTCGCCGGAACCGGAGAAGGCGTTGAACTCCACCCAGCCCGCGTCGGTGATGAACATCTCGGCGTTGCCCGAGGCGCTCGCGGCGCTCTCGCCCTCGCCCTCGTCGAGGTGGAACAGCATCATGGTGTCGTTATCGTCCTTGAACGCCGAATCGGGACGGGTGAAGTCGCCGGTGTAGCGCACCGCCGAGGACAGGCGGATCTCGTCGATCACGCCGTACCAGGCCTCGGTCGCGGCCTTCGCGCAGCCCACCTGCACGCGGTCGTCGGCCTCGCCCGGGAAGGCCTCGTTGGCGCCCGCCAGCTTGCCGTCGACGAAGAGGCGCACGCTGCCGTCGGCGCCGTCGTAGGTGCCGGCCACGTGGTGCACCACGCCGTCGAAGAGAGAGAACGCGTAGGTGGCGGCGGCGCCGTCGTCGCCCACCGCGAAGCTCACCACGCCGTCCTCGCGCTCCGCCAGCTCGAACACGCCGCTCCAGATGGCCAGGGGCCGGAGCTGCGGCCCGGCGTCGGGGTCGCCGCGCAGCCACATCTCCAGGGTGAACGAAGTCGGAGCGTCGCCCGGGTTGTCGATGGTGGCGCAGTCGGGTGGGCCGTCAAACGCGAGCGCGGCCTTGCCGTTGCCGACCGGAGCGCACGCGAGCAGGGCGAGCAGGAACATGGAGGCGAGGATATCCGCAGCCCCCGGAGGACGCATGCGCACCGGGCTCGAACGCCTTCTCGACAACCTGGATTCCCTTCGCGGCAAGCGCGTGGGGGTGGCGGTCAACCAGACCGCCGTCAATCGCGACCTCGACCACCTGCTCGAGTTGCTGCGCGCCGCGGGCGTTGCCGTCCGGCGCGTGTTCACGCCAGAGCACGGGCTTCACGCCACCGCGCAAGACATGATCGCTGTGGAAGGCGGAGTCGCCGACAACGCGATCGTGTCGCTCTACGGCAAGACGGTCGACACGCTGCGCCCATCGGCCACGCTGCTGGCCGACCTCGACGTCGTGCTCTTCGACATTCAGGACATCGGCAGTCGTTACTACACGTACCAGGCCACCCTCGGCTACATGATGGAGGTGGCTGCCACCACGGGCACGCGGATCGTGGTCCTGGACCGCCCGAATCCCATCGACGGCGTCAGCGTCGAGGGCAATGTCGTCGAGCCCGGCTACGAGAGCTTCGTGTCGGCCTACCCTCTCGCCGTGCGCCACGGCATGACGATGGGCGAACTGGCCTACTATTTCCGCGACGTCGTGGGCATCGCCTGCGAGATCGACGTGGTGCCGATGGACGGCTGGTCGCGCGAGCAGTGGTACGACGAGTGCGGCTTGCCCTGGGTTTACCCCTCGCCCAACATGCCCACCCTCGACACCGCGACGATTTACCCGGGGATGTGCCTCGTGGAGGGCACCAACCTCAGCGAGGGCCGGGGAACCACCCGCCCCTTCCATCTCCTCGGCGCCCCCTGGCTCGACGGCAACGAGTTCACCCGCCTCTGCCGCCTCGGCGCCGCCGACGCCGGGCTCGATGGCGTGGCCTTCCGCGCCGCGAGCTTCGAGCCGCGCTTCCAGAAGTTCGCCGGGCAGCCCTGCCATGGCACGGAGATCTTCGTCACCGACCGCCTCCGTCTCAATGCGCTCCTGCTCGGGCTAGTCACCCTGGAGGCGGCGATCCGGGCCGATCCGCACCAGTTCCGGTGGCGCACGGAAACATACGAGTTCGTCGACGAGCCCATCGCCATCGACCTGCTGCTCGGCTCGGCGGAGGGCCGCGTGGCGCTCGAGTCGCGACTGTCCCTCCGCGACCTCGTCGACCGCTGGACCGCCACGCGCCCGGAGTGGGACAAGGCGCGCGCAAACTGCCTGATCTACTGATCGCGGCGGCCAGGGAACTTTGCCTCGACCCCGAGGATCGGCAGCACCGGCAGACCTCGACCGAGCACGCCCACTCGAACCGAGGAGATCCCGGTGATCACCGGCTCGGGCACCCGGTGGTTGTAGACGTTTTCCACGTCGAGGTAGGCATCCAGCGACCAGCGCCGGAAGTGGAAGTTCTTCGCGATCTTCAGGTCGAGGGCGTGGTAAGCCTCCACCCGTCCCGACTCCGGGTCGAGGAACTCCGTCTCCAGGGTGAGCAGGTCGGCCAGCTCCGCGCCGTCGAAGCCCACCCAGAAGCCGCTGGCGTAGCGGAAGCGGGTGGAGATGGACCAGTCACGACCGATATTATAGGCGCCCACCAGCCCGAGCGTGTGCGGCTGGTCGTAGGGCGAGGGTGCCCAGGCCTCGTCGGGGTCGTCGCGGCGGAGGCTGCGGGCGTAGCTGTACCGGAGCATCGCCTGCAGGCGACGCCATCGCAGGCGCGCCCCGAGGTCCAGACCGTAGGCGAGCCCGTGGGTGCTGTCGGTGCTGTAGTCCAGCTCGGGCACCGAGAGCCGGGTGTAGTCGCGACCCCAGATGTCGAGCGTGGCCTCGACGGGACCGAGGCCGATACGCCCACCGAGGCCGGCGCCAAGGGCCTCGTCAAGCTCCAGCGACGCCCCCTCAGTCTCGCCCACCAGCACCTCGGCCGACGGCGGCTGGTGGTACACGCCCAGCTCCACCTCGAGCGCGCTCCGAGGGCTCGTGGGCCAGCGGCCCGACAGCCGCGGCGAGAACGCCAGGCGCGCAGGCTGGTCCTGGGCGAAGAGGCTATCGACACGAAGGCCGCCCACGAGGTGCGGCCCGCGGGCAGCTCCCCAGCGGAGGTCTGCATACAGGTCTGGTGTCGCGACCGGAATGGCGTGGTCGAGACCGGCGATCGCCACGCGGGTGTAGGTAGACTGGGCGTCGATTCCCGCCGCCCACCCCAGGGCGCCGTCGAGCGGATCGGGGGTTTCCGCTCGCGCGTCGAGCGTGATGGACTCCCGCGCCTGCACCACGCCGACGTCCGCGTCTTCCAGCGCGAGTTTCTCGTAGGCCAGGGCGGGCGTTAGCACCAGCCCTCGCGCGCCCAGCGGCACCCGGGCCCGGCCGTGCAAGCGCTGGGTGAGCACGCGGAGGGTAATCTGGGTGTCGTCGGCCTCGGGCACGTCGATCTCGTCGACGTAGCCAAAGGCGAAGAGGTTGCCGTTGCCGGGCAGGTCGGCGCGGGCTTGCCAGTCCCAGAAGCGGGGCAGGGCACCGGCCGCGTCGCCCTCCAGGAACGGCGCCGCCACCGCGTCGATATAGCTCCGGCGCACCGAGCCGCTGACGGTGACCGGGCCGACCGGCGCGCTGGCGAAGGCACCGGCGAACACGAGGTTCGCGCCCAGGCGGGCCTCGGCGGCCGGGAGCTGCCCACGGGTGACCAGGTCGACGGTGCCGGCCAGCGCTCGCCCGTAGCGGGCCGGGCCGCCCCCCGCGAGGAAGTCCACCCGCTCCACGTAGGCCGGGTGCACCACCGAGGAGAAACCGCCGAGGTGGTAGACCAGCGGCACGCGCACGCCATCGATGTACACGGCGGTGTGCTCCGGGTTGCCGCCGCGGACCAGCAGCCAGCCCATGTCGAGCGGGGTGCGAACCGTCCCCGGCAAGTTCGCCACGGCGCGGAGCGGGTCGCCGAGGGTTCCCGGCGTGCTCCGCAGTTCCTCCGCCGAGAGGCTCTGTCGCGACACCTCGCCGCGCGGGACGGTGTAGGTGGCGGTGATCCCCTCGTCCGTCGGCGGCGGGCTCTCGACGACCGGCAGCGGGGGCACCAGATCCACCACGAGCGGCACCAGTACCGCCACCGGAATGCCCCCCTCCGTCGCGGGCCTGAAGCGCCGCCCATCGAGCGACCGGACGATGTGCTCGGCGAGCGCCGGCGGCCCCGACACCACGCGGATCGACTCGATCCCGCCATGCTCGTCGAGGAGCAGCTCCAGTTCCACGCGCTCAGGCCCCAGCGCCGGGTCGACACCCTCGGGCCACGCGAACGAGGGCGCCTCCACCCACGCGGGGCCCTGCACCTCGTCTGCAGCGTACACGCGCAGGCTCCAGGCGAGGATCAGCGCCGCCCACGGCATGCTCCCTCACGGTAGCACGTTAGACCCCCGCCTCCTCGGAGCACAGATGACTCGCCTCGTGAAGTACTTCGCCGCCACCACCGGGATTCTCGGACTCCTCACCCTCGCCCCCGCCTGCGCGGGCGAGACCAAGAAGCCCACGACCGAGGCCAAGGTGGAACCCAAGCCCGAGGTGAAGGCCGAGCCCAAGCCCGCCGCCGGCCCGGCGCAGGGCGGTCCCACGCTGATCCTCGCCGAGGCGCAGTTCGTCCGCGACGTCGACAACAAGCCCAGGCCCGGCCCGGCGCTCCTCACCTTCTGGCAGAAGGGCGAGCAGGGCTGGGCGAGCAGCACCCTGGAAGACCCGGACAGCAACGTCTTCCACAAGGTCCTTGCGGCGGGCGACGGCGGTTTTTACACCATCGGCGCCGAGGGCGCGCAGCTCAAGAAGTGGACGCGGGTCGACGGCGCCTGGAAGGGCGAGTCGCTCTGGAACCCGAAGTGGGAGGGCAAGTTCAACCGCATCCGCGACCTGGAGGCGGGCGACGTCACCGGCGACGGCAAGGACGACCTGGTGATGGCCACCCACGACGCCGGGGTGCTCGGGGTGGGCACCTGGGGCGACGACGGCAAGCTCGTCGTCACCGAGTATCGCAAGCAGGCCGACACATTCGTGCACGAGGTCGAGATCTGCGACGTCGATGGCGACGGCAAGAACGAGTTCTTTGCCACCCCCTCGGCCCGCAACCAGTCTTCCGGCGAGAGCCAGCCCGGCCAGGTGATCATGATGAGCTGGGACGGCACCACCTTCCAGGAGACGGTGCTCGACGACTTCGTGGGCAGCCACGCCAAGGAGATCCTCTGCGCCAACGTCGATGGCCAGGGCCCGAGCGAGTTCTTCTCGGTGATCGAGGCCGAGACCGAGCTCTTCGACGGCAAGCCGAAGGTGAAGAAGCCCGTCGAGATCCGCCAGTACGCCTGGAAGGGCAAGAAGGTGAGTCACACCGTGATCGCCACCGTCGACGACCGGCAGACCCGCTTCCTCGTGCCCGGCGACTTCGACCAGGACGGCAAGCTCGACCTGGTGGCCGCCGCGATGAAGACCGGCCTGTACCTGCTCACCCAGAAGGCCGGCGGCGGCTGGGACATGAAGAACATCGCCGCCGATAGCAGCGGTTTCGAGCACACCAGCGTGGGCGCCGACTTCGACAAGGACGGAAAGCTCGAACTCTACGTGGCCAGCGACGACCAGAAGGAGCTCCGCGTGTACCGCTACAACGCCGGGACGCAGGGGTTCGACAAGGAAGTGATCGGGCCGATCCAGAAGGACACGATCACGTGGAACGTGGCGGAGATCGATCTCTAGGGTCGCCCGGGCGGCGATCAGGGCAAGAAACCTCGCCCCACGTGCACCCGCCGGATGGGGTGGCTCCCGTGCAGCACGCCGAGACGACGGAGCAGGTCGTCGATGGACTCGGTGCGCGCGCGCCCGAGGTCGACGTTGTAGGTGACGCCGCGGCCACCGCGCTTGGGCTCGGGATCGCTCACGTAGTGGAAACGGTGGCCATCCCGCGTTCCGAACTTGCCGTTGTAGCCGTCGGTGTACCAGTCGCCGATCACGGCGTCGAGCGCCTCTGGTCCCCCGCTCTCGCGCTCGAAGAGCACCGAGATGGGCAGTTGGTCCCAGGGCGCCTGCGTGCTCACCCGCACGTCGAACTCGAACTTCCTCCAGGGGAGAAGGGCGGGGGCGCGGGCGAGCGCCTGGTAGTCGGCAAGCGCCACCACGTAGGGCTGGTCGCCCACTTGGCCGACCTGGCTGCTGCGCGGGTCGACGAGATCGACGCGCACCGCCGCGTAGGGTCGGGCGCCCTCGGGGATGTTTGGCACCACGCGACCCTGGTCGTCGCGTTTCATCCGGGCCGCCTCGGCAACCCAACCCTGGGCCTCTTGCTCCCGGGCGTAGTGGTCGAACATCTCACAGTAGGCGTCGCGGTGAGCGACGAGCAACTCGCGGGGGTCGATGTCGTTCTTGAAGAATCGCTCGAGGTCGTCGCGGTAGGCCTGGGCGCCGTCGAGAAAGGTGTTCTCGTCGCGGTCCTCGCCGATGTAGAGGTCGAGCTGCCGGTTCGCCTCGTCGAGGTCGCCCCTGGCGAAGAGCAGGTGCGCGAGGGCCTGCCGCGCGCGCGGCTGTCCCGGGGTGTCGGCAAGGACGCGGCGGTAGGCCGCCTCGGCCTCGGCCGGCTGGTCGAGGTCCTCGTGGGCAGCCGCCAGCGACAGCCGGAAGCCGTCGCGCATCGCCCCGATCTGGTCGGACTCGGCCGGGCGCGCGGCGAGCATCTGCTCGCATCGCGAAACCGCCTCGTGGATGATCGGCAGCGCCAGCTCCGCCTCGCCCAGTTGCAGGTGCACCACGCCGAGGGCGTGGATCAGGTCGGGTCGCTCGGGCGCCACCTCCAGCGCCTCCATCAAGAGCTTGCGCGCCTCGCGCGGGTCGCCCTCGGTGAACTTGCGCAGGGCGGTCTCCGCCAGCAACTGGGGATCCTTGTCGAACATCGATGCTCCCTCGGCAGTCTAGCCCGCCCTCGCCGTGCGGCTCAACGGTTAGGAGCCCGCGATGGCCGACAACGACGACAACGACCCACAGCGCGAGGCGGAGCCCAGCCGCCGCCCGGTGGCGCCTGCCCTCGACGCACGCCTCGGACTGCCCGTGCCCTGCCTCGACCACGGCTTCGTGCGCGCCATCGACTACTTCGGCGACGACGCGGCGATCGTCCAGGCAGCGCGCGTGTCGTACGGCAAGGGCACCCGGAAAGTGAGCGAAGATCGCCAGTTGATTCGCTACTTGATGCGCCACCGTCACACCACCCCCTTCGAGATGTGCGAGATCAAGTTTCACGTGAAACTGCCCATCTTCGTGGCGCGGCAGTGGATCCGCCATCGCACCGCCAACGTCAACGAGATCAGTGGTCGATACTCCGTCTTCACCGACGAGTACTACACCCCGGCCACCGAAAACCTCGCGCGACAGTCGAGCGACAACAAGCAAGGCCGCGGCGCGCTCCTCGAGGGCGACGAGGCCACGCGGGTGCAGTCGGATCTGTCGCGACACTCGGCAGATTCCTACGCCCTCTACCAGTCGCTGCTCTCCGGGCCCGACCTCGCCCGCGAGTTGGCCCGGATGACGCTCCCCGTGAGCTACTACACCGAGTGGTACTGGAAGATCGACCTTCACAACCTGCTGCACTTCCTGGCCCTCCGCCTGGACCCGCACGCGCAGTACGAGATCCGGGTGTACGCCGAAGCCGTGGCCTCGCTGGTGCGCGACTGGGTGCCCGTGGCCTGGGAGGCCTTCGAGGACTACCGGCTTGATTCCTTCAACTTGTCGCGGCAGATGATCGCAGCGGTGCGACGCATGGTGACCGGCGAGGTAGTGGATCGCGAGAGCACCGGGCTATCGAAGCGCGAGTGGGAAGAACTCCGAACCGTGCTGGGGCAGTCATGACCTTCGCCGTGCTCCTGCTCGCCGCATTGCCCGGCTGCGGCATCGAGGGCGAACGCGTCCAGCCCAACCCGCCGCCACAGCCTCCGGCGCGCTTCGCCGCGCCCATCGACACCACGCGGCTCCTGGAGGGCCTCGTCACCGACGCGACGGTCGCCACGCGCAGCTTCTCCTTAGTGAGCGAAGGCAAGCGCTACGTGGCGGTGCTCACGCCGTCTGCCAACGTGCTCGTGGGCGGCCGGGCGGCCGGCCTCGAGGCCATTCCCAACGGTAGCCTCGCCCGGGTCGAGGCCCAGGTGCACGCCGACGTGCTCATAGTGCAGCGGATTT
>VGRE01000142.1 GCA_016875435.1 Deltaproteobacteria bacterium
CGGCCTCAGCCTGGCTGGGAGCCGGGTCGACACGCCGCTCGAGGGCGGGGCGGCGCGCGCCGCGGTGCGCCGCCGGACGGCGTCACGGCTCGCGGTCGCCACGCTCGCCGGTAGCCTCATGCTGAGCGCGCTGGTTGGCGCGTGGTGCCTGCGTTCCAGCTTCGCACCCGCGGGCCGCGACCTGCTGCCGCTCGTCAGCGCGCTCGGCCTCGCGCTGGCGGTCCCGAGCGCCACCGCTCGCGGGGCAACGGGCCGCGAGCTCGCGGTCTCTCTCTGCCTGCGCCTCGCTCCGGCCACGCTCGCGACGGTCTTCGTCCACCACGTCTTCGTGGACGGGCGGGGCGCGGAGCTCGGGGACTGGGCCCTCGCCGCGGCGGGCCTCGCCCTCGGGCTCGCCGCGCGTTCGACCACCGCCCGGGCAACCACCGGGCTCCTCGCCGTCTCGCTCCTGGCCATGCCCCGCCTGCTACTGGAGCTGCCACCCGCGCTCGCCCGCCGCGCCGCGGCGTCGGCGGCTGGGCTCTCCGCCGGCGATGCCGAGCTCGGCGAGGTCATGGCCCGTGGCCGCGCGACCGCATCCGCGAACGTTGGCGCCCTCGGCGGAGCCATGGTCTGGCCGCTACGCGACCGAGTCGTGGTGGAGTTCGACGGCACCCTCTCGGGAGCGTCGGCGCGGGCACGCGCCGCGGAGAGCCTGGCCGGGGTTCTCGCCGGTTGTGCAAGCTCGGGGCGAGCCCGGCTGGTGGTCACGGGGGACGAGCTCGGCCTCGTCGCCGCGGCGGCTCGGGACCAGGGATTCTCAGGGATCGACGTGGCGGCTATCGCTCCCGTGTTCGCGGACGTCGCCGCGCTGGACGCTGGCGCGCGGCGCACGTGGTTGGCCGCCTCCACCCGCCTGCTCCGGGTACCCGGCCCCGCGCTGCTACGCCTCGGCGACCAAGCCAGCGCCGTGGTGATCGTCCAGCGAGCGGGCCACACCAGCGGCGCGGGCACCTTCCCCGACGCGGCTGGCCTCGCGGCGGCGCACCGGCTGGCGCCCGGCGGCGCCACCGTGCTCCAGCTTCCCGCGCTCGGCCTCGATCCTGCCGTGCTGAGCGAGGCCATCGCGAGCTTCGCCAATGAGTTTCATGTCGCGACCTTATGGCTGCCGCCCGAGGGGGGCGAGCAGGCCCTCTTGGTCGGTACCGACGGGCCGATCAACTGGTCGTCCATGCTCCAGTGCGCGTCGGCGAGCCGGCCCTTCCTCGCCGGCCGCGGCCTCGCCGGGGCCGAGGATCTCGCGGGCCTGGTCGCCGCCGACGGGGAGTGGCTGCGCGGCCTCGCGCCGCGCCGGGCGGCGGGGTGGTCACGTAGCCCGGCCGTGTCGGGAAGCGAAGCGCTGACGCTCGGCCGCCTCGGCCTCGACGCGGCGCCGCCCCCGCGGCCCTGGAGCGACGACGCGCCCGTCGACGAGATCCTCCGGCGACGCGACGGCCGGCGCGCCGCGCTCGCCGTGCTCGAGGCGAGCGTCCAAGGCAACGTCGCGGCCGCGCTGGAGCAGGCCCGCGCGCTCGCCGACGATCCCGCTGCCCAGGCGGCGCTCGAGCCGCTCGTGGCCCCGATGCTGGAGCGCGCACGCGCCTCGGCGACCAGCGCGTCCCGGGAGGGGGTCGACTCGCCTCACTGGGCCGAGGCCGAGAACGCGATCCAGGCCGCCTTGCTCCTGCACCCCGGATCGGCGGCGGCGCACTGCGCGCGGGGCGAGGTGGCGTTTGCCCGCAAGCGACTCGACGACGCGCGCGAGGCCTACGAATCCTGCGCGGCCAAGGCGCCCGAGCGGCTCGAGGCATGGGAGGGGATCGCGCGCTCCCGGCGCATCGACGGCGACCTCGCGGGCGCGGAGGCGGCCCTGCGGACGGCGCTGACGCTCGCTCCCGGGCGCTTGCAGCCAGCCTTGCACCTGGGGATTGTCCTCACCGATCTTGGCCGGAGCGCGGAGGCGGAGCACTGGCTCCGCCGCGCCGTCACGCTCGCCGCCGAGGCTGAACCCAGCGATCGAGCCCGCGTCCACCTCGCCCTGGCGCGCGCGCTCGTCGTCTCCGGGCGAGCCCCGGCCGCCCTCCCCGAGGCGCGGCGCGCCGATCTCGATGCGCCCAGCGCCGACTCCGCCTACTGGCTTGGCGCGGCGCAGTACGCCCTCGGCGCCACGGCGGAGGCCGAGGCGTCGTTCCGCGTTGCCATCGGTCGCGACCCCCGCCACACGGGGGCCATCAACGACCTCGGCAGCTGCCTCGCCGGGCGGGGTGCTTACGCGGAGGCCGCCCAGTCCTTCCGCGAGGTCCTGCTCATCGAGCCTGAGAACCGCGCCGCCACGATGAACCTCTCGCGGCTGCGGTCCTTCGCCGCGGGAGACGGCGCGCCCCCCGTTCCCGTGCCGGGAGCCCCGCCCCAGTAGGGGCTACCGCCCCAGTAGGGGCTAGTACTGCTCCATCCAGCCCACCGTGGCGGTGCCGTGGAAGGGGTCGTCCACGGCGCTCACCACCTGGATGTCCACGTCGGTAGCGCCGCTGTAGTACAGCTTGCCGTTGAGGCCGATGGAGGGCGAGGACATGTAGCCCTCCATCTCCACGTAGGCGGTGTCGGCGACGCTGGCGACGCCGTCGCCGTCGGTGTCCATGCCCGGCGTGCAGTCGAGGACGTCGAGCGCGTATAGACGCCCGGTGCCCATCTCGCAGGTATCGGAGCTTGGCGTGTAGGTGGGGAAGTACACCGCGCCGGCGTAGACGATGGGGTCGTCGGTGAGTCGCTCGCCGGCCTCGAGCTGGTAGAAGCCACCCGTCTCGGAACCGCAGGTGATCGCGAGGGCGGTGCCCGCGCAGGTGGTTGGATCAGGATCCACCATCAGGAAGAAGGCTCCGGGGTCGGTCGAGCTCGACGCGAGGAACGGCGAGCCCGTGCCCCAGTACACGCCCAGGTCGCCCGTCTTCAGCCACGCGGTGGTGATCGCGTAGAACACCTCGGGGCGGCTGCCGTAGGGAACGGCACCGCCGCCGGAGTCCTCCTCGTTCACCGCGCCGTCGTAGGGGTCGTAGAACTCGCACCACTCGAGGTCCGACGGGTCGGAGCTGTCGATCAGCGCCTTGTAGATCCACGTGTGCCCCTGCGTGACGCTGCTTCCGGGCCCTGACGACGGGGCGTAGCTCAAGGTGAGCGGGAAGTAGGCCACGTCCGCGTCGCCGTCGGAGTCGTGGTCGACCACCGCCGGGGGCGCGGAGATGTAGGTGTACTCGAGGTTGCCGTCACCATCGAGGTCGAGCGAGCCGACGTAGGTGCTGTCGGGGTGCTCGGCGGTCTCGATGTTGTCGCCGGCGACCGAGTAGCCGGCGCCGGTGGCGCCGCCGCTGAAGACGTCCTCGCCGAGGTCCCACATGTAGAGGCTGCCCTCCACGGAGTTGAAGTAGTCGGTCGACGAGGAGCTGTAGTCGGCCGGTCGGCCCGAGCCCCACATCGCCACCCACCGGTCGCGAGCGGTCGTGCCGCTGCGATCGTAGACGTTGAACAGCGCTGGGCGGCTCGTGGTGTAGCCCATCGCGGTGGAGTCGTCGCTGTTGGTCTGCTCCCACAGGAAGGAGGGCGAGTCGGTGTACGTGATGTCGAGCGCGAGGGTCCGCGTGCCACCGAGGCCCTGCTGGACCACCACCACCCGGCGCCACTCGCAGTCGTCGAGGTCGGAGCCGCACTCCTTCTTGTCGTCGCCGTCGAGGTCGATCCAGACATCCTTCACCACTGGCGTGCCGTCGAAGAGGAAGGTGCGCCCGTACCACATCATGTCGATGAGGCCGCCGGCCCACTCCGCGCCGCGGTCCCGCAGGATCAGGCTGTTGGGAATCCAGGCCCAGAGCTCCTCGCCGGCCTCGTCGGTGGTGGGGGTGGTGTCGTCGTCCTCGAGGGCGAAGGCGTGGAGCATGCCATCGTTGGCGCTGACCAGGACGATGTCGGGCATCATCTCGGCCTCGACGAGGGCGAGGAAGTTCCGGTAGGTGTCTGAGCTCGAGAAGACATCGTTGCGCTTGGTGACGATCGCCGGCGAGGAGTACGGCGAGTCGCCGAGTTTCCACCGGCCGTGCTCCATGTCGATGTACCGGAACTGCGTGGTGTAGACACCGCGAGTGAAGTCAACCAGCCCCTGGAGATCGTCGCTGAGCACGAGCCCGTCGCCGGTGAGGTCATAGGCATCGTTGGTGAGCGCTCCGCTCGAATCGACCGTGTCGTCCATCACGTTGCTCAGCGTGCCGGAGAGCACCACCGCATCGACGAACTCGTTGTCGAAGCCCATCCGCTTCTCGGCCGCGTCGCCGAGCATGTACGCCTCGAGGGACGTGTCGTAGAAGAAGATGTCTCGGTGGCTGAAGCCATCGAGGTCGTCGTCGTTCGACTCCGACGCGTCGGCCACGCGGCTGTACAACTTCCAGCCCGCATCCCATTGCGCGCCGTAGTAGTCGTCGTAAGGCGCGCCCGAGTAGTAGATGAGCTCGCCGTAGGTGCTCGACTCGGGGTCGTCATCGATCTCGTAGGCGAGCACGTGGCCTTGGGCGAGGGGGTGATCGCCCGTGAGCTCGTAGTAGGTGTAGATGAGGTAGCTGCCGTTGTTCGCCATCACCGGCGAGGAGCGGCTGTAGACGCCCGACAGCATGTCGGCGAGCACGGCGAGCACGCCCGCCATCGCCTCGTCCTTCGTCGACGCGTTGGTGTACATGCCGTCGCCCGCGGTGGCGTCGGAGCCGCTCTGGAACAACAAGTCGGCGGTGGCCTCGCCGTAGGTGTCGGCGGTGTCGAGGCCGAGCCCGATGGTCGACACCGTGAGGCGCTGGGTGTCGCTCAGCGAGCTGTGGTCGTAGTTGTAGACGTGTGAGACCACGTTGTCGTAGTGGCAGTCCACGTCGGAGCCGAAGACTCCGCCGCTGGTGTCGCCGAGATCGTCGCAGATGACGTCGGAAGCGGGACTCGCCGAGGAGGCCGCAAACGAGCCCTGGGAGTCATCGACCGCGCGCCCCGAGGACAGCACGATCACGTGGACCGACGAGCAGTAGTACTGGAACGGCGTCTCGCCCCAGTCGCCGTCGTAGCCGTCGCCGTCGTCGTCGCTCCAGTCCTCCGCCGTGGACTGGGCGAGGTAGTCGGAGGAGACGAGTTCCACGACCTCGGACAGGTTGCGGGTGTCGGTCGACCAGGCGGTGAGCGCGTCGAGCGCGTCCGCCATGTCGGCGTAGGACGTGCCCACGGGGACGATCTCGTGGTAGGAAAAATCGTTGTCGTCCTCGGCCGTTCCCACCACGCCGTAGCGCAGGTCGGTGAAGTGCCGGGACACCTGCTTCACCACCTCGACGGTGTCGGCGAGGCAGGTGTTGGTGCTACCCAGGAAGCACGTGCTGCTCATGTTCGCCGAGAGGTCGATCACGAAGATCACCGCGGGCGGCACCATCTGGCTGGTGCTGAGCTGCTCCGCCACCGCGGTGGAGGTGGTGGCCTCCGCGGGCGAGGCGAGGAGCGCGAGGAGGGCGAAGGGCAAGAAGCGGGTGGTCATGTTTCACCTCTCCTGGCAGGAGCCACGCATCACCTTGCGCACCACGGCGGTGGCTCGGGCCTCGGAAGCATTGAGTTGCGAGTCGGAGCCCGAGTTGTCCTCGAACCATGCGTGCGAGCTCATGTTCCAGTAGTCGCTGCGGAAGCTGTCGTTGCCTTCCTCGGTGCTGTAGCCGGGCGGCGGTGCCGCGCACTTCGCGAAGGTAGCGTCGACAGTGTAGGTGCCGAGAGGCAGGTCCAACGTCTCCCCTTCGAACACGCTCTCGGACTCGAGCTCCTCCACCCAGGGCACCGCGCCGGTGTCCGCCACGTCCCAGCCCTCGTCGGACGGCGTCTCGAACATGAGGTCGTAGCGCGCGTGCTGCGTGCCCGCGTCGGCCGCGTCGGCAACGGCAACGTGCCGACGGGTGTAGGCGGCCACGCGCTGGTCGACCCCGGCGATCGAGAGCGAGGTGGCGCCAATGATGGTGATGATCGCGATCAAGATGAGCGCAACCAGCATCGCGTAGCCGCGGCGGGCGCGGCGAGCGCGGGCTTTCACCATTGCAGGACCCTCATGTTGCGGACAGACACCTCGGAGCTGAGGACCTGCCGGTAGTAGTGATCGTCGGCGCCGCTTCCCGTGTTGTTGGCGATCGTCAGCGGCGCGCCCGAGTAGAGGCGCCGCGGGTCTTCTCGCGATGAGCGCACCACCAAGGAGACCCGGAGCATGTAGACGTCGTCGGGATCGTTTCCCTCGTCGCCGTCGCTGTAGGTATCGACGGCGTCGTCCCATGACCCCGACCCGCACGGGTCGTTGCCCGCGAAGCAGTACTCGAACTGCAGGTCCTCGACGTGATCGACCACGGGCACGTCGTCGTCGTCGGGCGACTCGTAGTCGAGATCCATCATCAGCACCGGGTGCGCGGCCGACCCGGCGCCCACGCCGTCGCTGTCGTCGGCGTCGATGTAGAAGGTGACGACCTCGGCCCGCGAGCACTCCATGGCGACCGGCATGTTCTCGCCGCTGGCACAGACCCCCGAGAAGTCGGCGGCGAGCCCCGAGGTGGCGTCGAGCGTCACCTCGCCCGTCGCCGACGCGGTGCCCGCGACCTTCCACATGTACGCCGCCCGGTCGGCTCGCGAGGTTCCGTCGTAACACAACAGGTACTCGCCGACCTGGAGTTCCGCGAGCTTGTCGTCGTAACCCGGGATCGTCGTGTCGAAGTAGATGCTGGTGCCAGTGCAGTCGGTAAGGTAGTCCGCGTCGCTGTACATCACGAGGTCGGGGTCCATCGACACGAGGGTGATGGCATCGGAACCGGAGGGACCCGACCCGTCGTAGCTGATGATGACCGGGAGGCTGGAGTCGACGTTCCCCGACAGCCCGAGCGCCCCGAGCACCTGGCCGTTGGTGCCCTTCCCGGCGCTGCGGGCGCTCCGGGTGAGCACGTCCATCGCGAGGCGGATGTTCTGGTGCATTTCCATCTGCAGGTCCTGGTAGAGGAACTGCTTGAGCTGGACGGTGAACACGTTGTAAAGCGCGGCCACGACGAAAGTGCCGATCGCGATCGCGATGAGCAACTCGATGAGAGTGAAGCCCTGGCGCGACCGGGAGATCATCACGCGTCCCTGAAGCGGTAGGTTGAGATCGTGGTACCGTGCTTGGTGTCGAAGGCAGCGTCGTCGTAGGTGCAGCGCACGCGCACGCGGATCCACGTGCCGTCGTCGTCCATGTCCTCCACGTCCCACGTGATGGTGTACAGGGTAGGACCGAGGTCGTCGGTGTACTCGAAGGCGGCGTTGACCTTGAGCGGCGAGGCGTCGGAGTCGGTGCCCAGGTTCGAGGTGAGCGGGTCCCACAACGCCATCGAGGCGTCGTCGACGTACCCCTCCGCGATGTCGGAGGGACGCCCCGCGCCATCGGTCCAATCCATCGCCAGTACCCGTTCCATCTGGGTCTGGGCCAGGTAGGTGCAGTCCGTGAGGCGCCGCGCGTTCATGTTCGATCGCACCGCCTGACTGTGAAAGCCGAACATGACGATCAGCGAGGCCCCGAGGATGGCCGACGCGACCATCACCTCGACCAGGGTGAAGCCCCCCCTGGCGCGGCGTGCGAGCAGCGTCGATGTCATCGGCTGGTCGCTCCCGAGCCCACCGCGCCGTCGGCCAGCGTGCTGTTCTGCCCGAGTTCCAGCCGCACGAAGCCGCTGCGCGCGATGCGAAGCACGCCTCGCTCGTCGACGCCGCCGGCCAGTGCGCGCTTGTTCACCACGGAGAGCGTGATGTAGCCGCTCTCGAAGTCGCTGGCCCGGTTGCCGACCCAGCCGCGCGGCGTGAACACGATGGCGTCGTCTTCCATCGTGCTCCACATGGCGAGGCTCACCGCGGTGGTCTCGTTCTCGCCGTCGCGCTCGAGACTGCGGATGCCGTCGGCCTCGCTGACGACGCCGTCGCGGTCGGCGGGGAGGGTGTCCCACTCCGCGCTCCCGCTTGACTTGTCGCCCAGTTGCAGGCGCCACGCGCCGTGCTGCGCGTCCGAGGGATCGAGCTGCTCGTCGCCCTCGACGAGCAACAGGCGGGCTTCGCGGTTGCTGTCGACCGCGAGGCTGCGCAGGGTGACGATGTCGTTGTAGAGCATCTTCGAGACGCCAATCATCCGGTGAGAAGTGACGCGGTCCTGGAAATGTCCCCAGCCGATGGCGGCGAGGACGGAGACGATGGCGACCACGACCGCGACTTCGACGAGCGTGGACCCATCGCCCGCACGAGCAAGAAACGTTCCACGCCGAAAATGGCCTTCCTGCCGTGCGCCCGGGGCCCGACCACGGAAAAATTTTCCCAGGTGGCGAATCACTGCCCACCCAGCCCGGCACCAGCCGGGCACGTGGCGTCCAGGTAGGCCCTGCGGCGGCGCACCTCCCTCCGGGCATCGGCGACCTCGAGCGCGTGGATGCCCGCTGCCTGCGCCCGGTCGAGCTCCGCGTCGACCTCGCCGAGCCAGGCCGCCACCGCGCCCGCGTCGACACAGTTGTCGCGACCCACGCGGCCGTCGCTGGTCGCCATGAGGGCGTGAGCGCGGGTGAGCTGCGAGGTGGCGCGCTCGCGCGGCGTCGTCGCGCTCGACACGGCGGCATCTGCGGCGGCAAGCGCCTCCTCAGGGCGGTCGGCGCGCAGGAGCACGGCGGCCCGCGTCTGGAGCGCCACCGCGCTCGCCGGCTCCCCGTCGAGGATCAGGTCGAGTCGCGACAGGGCCTCGTCGTACTTGCCCTCCCGCATGTCGAGCAGGGCCAGCGACTGGAGGCTTCGCGGGTCGCCAGGGGCACGGGCCAGAGCATTGTCGAGGTGCTTCCTGGCTGCCGGCACCTCGCCTCGCGCGGCGGCCACGCTGCCGAGCCCCCGGTGGCCGAGCGGGCTCTCGGGATGCGCCCCAACCAACTGCTTGAAAGCGTCGTTTGCCGCGGATTGTTCCCCGGCCATGTAGAAGGTCCAGCCGAGGCCGTAGAGCGCCTGCGCGTCGGCGGGATCGGACTCGAGGGCCGACCGAAACTCGCGCTCGGCGCCCACGAGGTCGTCGTGACTCAACGCCTCCTCGCCGCGATCGACGGCGGTGCTGCAGCCCATCCAGAAGGCGAGGATCACGAGTCGATCCCGTAGTCTCGAATCTTGTAGAGCAGGGCCTTGTAGGAGATCTCGAGCGCCCGCGCGGCCGCCGACTTGTTGCCCTCGTGCAGGCGCAGGGCCTGCTCGATGAG
Source organism: Deltaproteobacteria bacterium (assembly GCA_016875435.1). GTDB lineage: Bacteria > Myxococcota_A > UBA796 > UBA796 > SXON01 > SXON01. Next base: position 9,297 of record VGRE01000142.1, read on the forward strand.
CGACCTCTCCAGCGCGGCCGTTCGGACCGGGATCGACAAGACGTCGTCACCCGGTGTGCCCCGAGGCGTGCTCCGCACCTCGGCGGGGAGCGCGTCGACGTCGATCAACTCGCCGTCAGACAGCAGCAGCGCGCGCTCCAGGACGTTCTCGAGCTGCCGCACGTTGCCGGGCCAGGGGTGCGCCAGCAACAGCCGAAGAGCTTCCTCCGCGAGCCGGGGACGGGGCAGTCGCAGCCGCGAGCACAGCGCGTCGAGCAAGTGATCGACCAGAAGCGGGATGTCGTCGCGACGCTCGCGCAGCGGCGGCAGGTGGAGGTGCACCACGGCGATCCGGTAGAACAGGTCCTCGCGGAACGCGGGGGGCTGGAGCGAGCGCGCCGTGGCGGTCACGATTCGCACGTCCACGCGGGTGTCGGCGGTGTCGGCAAGGCGGCGCACGGTGCCCTCCTGCAGGGTGCGCAGCAGTTTCGACTGCAAGGCAGGCGGGAGGTCACCGATCTCGTCGAGGAAGAGCGTCCCTCCGTCGGCCTGCTCGAAGAAGCCCTCGTGGTCGCGCACTGCGCCGGTAAAGGCGCCGCGGCGGTAGCCGAACAGCTCGCTGTCGAGGAGCGAGTCGGGGATGGCGGCGCAGTTGACGGCCACCCAGGGACGGTCGCGGCGAGGCGACAGCCGATGGATGGCACGCGCGAGCAGCTCCTTGCCCGTACCGCTCTCGCCCGTGACCAGGACGCTCGTGTCGTGTGTCGCGACACGACTAAGGACCCGCAACACCTCCTGGACCACCGGCGAGCGCCCCACGAAGCCCTCCACCGGCTCACCCGATCGCTCGGCGAGTCGGGCGTTCTCCAGTGCGAGCCGACTGCGCTCCGCCGCGATTTGCTCGCGCTCCACCAGCTTGCTGAGCGTGAGCACGATCTCGTCGGACTTGAAGGGCTTGTTGACGTAGTCGTACGCGCCCCGCCGCATCGCCTCGAGCGCGGTGTCCACGCTGCCGTAGGCGCTCATCATCACCACGGGTGGCGCCCCGGCGGGGAGCGCATCGAGGAAGGCCAGGCCGTCCATCTCCGGCATGCGAATATCGCAGAGCACGATGTCGGCGGCCTGCAGCTTCCCGAGCGCCTCGCGCCCGTTCGCGGCCGTCACCACGGCGTAGCCCGCGCGAGCGAGGATCAATTCCAGCAGGTGGCGCAGGTTCTCCTCGTCATCGACGACGAGGACCCGCAACTCGGACGACATCCCGCCAAGGATACCGTGTCTAGCGTGCGCCTCCTCCAGTTCGTTCACGGCTACCCCCCCCGCGAGCGGGCCGGGACAGAGGTGTACGCCGCTCGCCTCGCCGATCGCCTGCGCGCGCTCGGTCACGACGTACACACCCTTGCAGCCACGCAGCGGCCCGGCGCGCCGATGTACGGGGTCGAGGAGGAACCCGGGCTGACGAGGGTGGTGCAGAACGCCCCGTACGCGGGCCTCCGCAACGGCGAGCGCGACCGGGCGATGGAGCAACTGGTGGCAGACCGGGTGGCGCGGCACCGCCCCGACCTGCTGCTGGTGCAGCACCTCCGCGGCCTCTCCTGCCAGCTGCCGGGCGACGTGCCCGTGGCGTGGATGCTCCACGACGCCTGGGCGTGGTGCCCCGCGGGGGGGCTCCTGCTCCGCGACGGCGCGCCCTGCTCCGGTCCGGGCCCCGCCT
>VGRE01000143.1 GCA_016875435.1 Deltaproteobacteria bacterium
CGAGCGCCTCGCTGAGAAGGTCATCCCCGGCGTCCCCGAAGTGCGGGCGAAGGTAAAGGAGGCTGTGCTCGCCCTGCTCAACGGGGCCGGAGCCGGGAGGATCGGCGCGATCATCGACGCTCCGGCGCGCGGCTTGGAGGTCCGCCGGGGGCTCCTCCGCGAGCTGCCGGGGCTCGGCTTGGCACTGGACACCGCTCGGGCCGAGTACCAGCGGCCCGGCCCCGTCGCCGAGGTGCGAACCCTGACCGGCGCAGTGCGCCGGGTGCGGAAGAACGCCGCTTCGAAGGAGCGTCGCATCCTCTCGGCGATGTGGAGCGCCCCCGAGGCCGAGGCCATCGACCACGCCCTCGTCAACCTGCCGCTCGGTGCCCGGCTCGCCGCCCCGATGCACGACGGGCTGCTCGTCTGCTGCCCGCGTGAGGACGCCGATCGGGTCGCCGACGAGCTGCGCGCGGCGATGGCCGGTGGGGTGCAGGCCGCCGGGTTCCGGGCGCGAGTGAAGGTCGGGGTCGGGGAGACCTGGGCGGCCGCGGAGAAGGCTGCGGCGTAGCTCTGGCCCTCGTTCCGCCGACGACCGCGCGACGACGCCGATCCGGTGCGATATTCTCCGGGAGAGGCGAGAATGGCATGTCCAGCGCGGTGCTCAAGGCGGACGGGAACATCCGGATCCCGGCCGCACTTCGCAAGTCGGTCGGGGCCGAGCCCGGCCAGAAGTTCGACGTGATCGCCAAGGGCAGCGTCATCGTGCTCGTGCCCGCCGTGGACGTGCGCTCGCTCCGCGGCTCCGCTCGCGGCGCCGACACGTCGGACTACCGCGAGAAGTGAGCAAGGTCGTCCTCGATACCTGCGGTTGGCTGGCCTACTTCGCCGACGAGCCGCACGCCGACAGGTTCGCGCCCTACATCGAGGGCGACGAGCGCGTGCTCGTGCCCGCCATCGTCGAGTACGAGGTCCAGCGGTGGGCCCTGCGCGAGGTTGACGAGGAGAAAGCCGACGAGTACGCGGCCGCCATGAGCCGCCACGAGGCGGTGCCGATCACGGCCGCGCTCGCGCGCCGGGCCGCCGAGCTGGGGCACGCCTACAGGATCGCCGCATGCGACGCGCTGGTGTACGCGACGGCCCAAGGGCGCGGCGTCGTGCTCGTCACGGCCGATCCCGACCTTCAGGGCCTTCCGGCCGTGGAGTTCCACCAGAAGGCGGGGGCGAGCGGGGCGACGAAGAAGGCGAAGCGGGGGGCGGCGCGAGGGCGCGGCGAGTTCGGGTAGTGCTTGCCGGTCCACTTGTCTGAAGTGAGCCTCTCCCCGGACAAGTGGACCGGGGGGCCGGTGATGGAGCACGCGCGCTCTCGGCGACCGGCCGCCCGCATCCGGAGATCGGCACAAGAATCCCTGCTGTTCTGGCGGGTGGGGGCATCGACGGTCGCGCTCCGCCGGGTGACGCTGGCCGAGCGGCCAGAGCACCACCCACGACTCGGGCAGAGCCTCCGGATTCACCACGAGCATGCCTCAGACCATCACAGAACGCCTCACGATCCTGCAAGGCGACGCCCGCCGCTTTGGGTACACCGATCAAGCAGACCGGCTCGCGCAGCGCGTACGGGACGCCGCCGAGCCCTTGCTTGTCATGGTCGTCGGCGAGGGCAACGTCGGGAAGTCCAGCTTGGTGAACGCCCTTGTCGGAAAGTCGGTGGCGCCCGTGAGCCGTCTCCCGAAGACATGGAAGGTGGATCTTTTCCAGACCGGCAGCCCTCCGCGGGCTGAGCTGCACTGGCGCAGCAGGCCGGATCGTCCCGATGCGATGGCCGTCGAACGGGCCAGGGAGGTCGCGGACGCCGAAGAAGCCAGGCTGGAGTCCGCCGGTACGAGCCGCTCCGATCTCTACCAGGTGCGCTGGGTGGTGGACGCGCCCTGGCCGCCGCCGGGCGTGGCGCTCGTGGATACCCCGGGGATCGCACAACTCCGCGCGGATGTGAGCGTCCGTGCGACCACCCTTCACGGGGCCGAGGGCTTCGAGGTGCAGGCGGAGGACCCCTTCCTGTTCTGGTATACGCGGGCGGACAGCGTGCTCTGGTGCGTGAGCGCTTCGCGCTTGGCCGACGAGGACGCGCGGGCCGCGCTGGAGGCAACCGCCCACCTCGGGCGCCGCATCCTTGGCGTCGTGACCCACATGGACCGCGTCCCTCGGGCACGGTGGCCCGAGATTCTCGACGAGGCGAAGCGTCAGTTTGGCAAGTGGATTCCTGAGTTCGTGCCGGTGAGCGCGGCGGGACGCGACGCGGCGGCGATCGCCGACACGGTGCCTGTCCTCCGGTCGCGGTTGGAAGTCCAGGTCGCCGGTCTCGCCGCGCAGCTGAAGGAGCGCGCGAACGAGGCGTTCTGTTTGCACGAGCGGACGGTATTCCTCGGGGCTACCGGCGCGATCGCCGAAGCGTGGCGGGCGAACGAGGAGCGCCTGGCGGCTGCCGGCGCAGGGATCGAAGCCGCAGGGCTCGCCGCGCGCCAGGGGGTCGAGAGCGCCCTGCGCGTGGCCTTCAGAGAGGCGCGGGACACAGCGGTGGCGAGGTTGCCGACATTCTGGGCGCAGAGTGGGCAGGATCCAGCGAAGTTCGGCCAGCTGGTGAGCGCGCAAGCCATCGACGCCACTGCACTGGGGACGGCGGTGCAGGCCCGACTCGCAGCATCTGCGGCCGCCCTGGAACAGGGTATCCGCCGGAGTCTCCACGACCTGGAGTGGCGTGCGGTCCGCGTCGGCGCGAGCGGTACGCAGGTTGCTGCTCGCCCGGCGCAAGTGAGCTGGGTGCAACTCTCGCGCGCGAACGTCGACGGCACCCTGCAAGTCAACATCCGCGGCGATGAGGCCGATGGCCTTGCCGTCGGTGTCGGGGGTGCAGCTGCGCTCGTCGGGATGGCCGTGCTCGGCCCAATCGGAATCGCCGCAGGAGTCATAGGCTGGTTCGTGCGGGGCGCGTTCCAGGAGGGTGAGGCCAAGGCGAAAGCTCAGCGCGCCATCGAGGAGCACCTCCGGAGTGCTGAGACCTCAGCTCAGAACGCCGCAAAGGAGCAGCTGACGAGTGCAGTTCGGCAGGCCCGCGACGCCGTTGCGGACTCGTTCCAGCGCTGGCACGGCCAACCGGCGAGCGCGCTCGCGGATAGCCGCGATGAACGGTCTCCGGCGCCCCCGAGCGGCAAGGTCATCCCCCGCCTTCCTTCTCCCGAGGCCGGTCCGGCGACTGGAATTCATGCGTTTTCGGCTCGAATTCCGCGCTTCGGACAGGGCTCCACCCTCCGGCCCCGCGCTTCCGCGCCTCCCGGACCTCGCCCGCGCCTGCGCCGTCAGGGCGGCGCGGTCCCCTTCGCGAGGCTGCGCAGGATCTTCGTGGTGGCCGGCGGCGCGAGGACCAGACACCTGGGTCGGAGACGCCACCGACTGCGACGACGGCGCAGGCGACGCCTTCCCCCTCGACGGCGACGGGGACGACGAGCTGGCGGTGTACCTGACCTCCACCTCGCTGCGCGTCTACCTCGGGGGCGCCACGGGCTCGGTGTCGGCGTCCTCCCACGCGGTGGAGACGAGCCAGGCCCACCCGGCCGCCGCGGGGGACTTCGCGGGCGTGAGCACGGTGGGGTGGACCGCGTCGGTCGAGAGCTACAGCAGCTCGCGGGGCGCGGTGTACGTGCACACCGGCGTCAGCACGAACGCGGTGACGACCATCGTCGGCGACCGGTCGAGCGACTACGCCGGCACCGACATCGCGGGCGGGGGCGACGTGAACGGCGACGGCGTGGCCGACCTGTGGATCGGCGCGCGCGGCGACGACCAGTACAACACGAGCGACGGCACTGCCGCGCTCTTCCTCGGCCCGCTCACCGGCAGCCACACGATGGCCGACCACGACGGGCGCGTGGCGGGCGGCGGCTACTTCGACACGCTGGGCGAACACGTGTGGATGGGGGCGACGTCGACGGCGACGGTCGCGACGATCTCTTCGCCCAGGCCCCGGGGTACGACGACGGCGCCGACTCCAACGCGGGCGCCACCTGGGTGCTCACCGAGCTGTCCGGAGGCTCGATCCAGCGCGTCGACACCGTCGCCACCGCGGTGATCCTCGGGGGGTACTACACCTCGGGCGAGGAGGGGGCGCTCGCGGTCGGCGACCTCGACCACGACGGGCACGCCGACGTGCTCCTCGGGAACACGGACGACGACGAGGTCGCGCTCAACGCGGGCGCCGTGTACCTCGCCTACGGGCCGCTCTCCGGCACGCTCCGGGTCGCGACCGACATGGACGCCTCGTGTTCCACGGGCGGCTCGTACGACCAGCTCGGTGACGCCTTGGCGATCGTGGAGGACAGCAGCGTGGCGGGCCACTTCGCGTTCTCCGGCATCTCGCTCGACGGGCCGACCTCGTCCGGTCAGGGCGTCGCGTGGCTGTGGGCGGCGCGGTAGCGGGCGCTCCTACGGCCCCTCCGCGATCCGGATCCTCACCGCGTGGCGCGCGAGGTCGGTGAAGGCCGTGCGCCCGTGCAGGGCCTCGTGGTTGTTGATCAGCACGAGGGTGTCGGGCTCCAGCGTGCGCTCCACGCGCGGGCAGGGGTCGGCGAGCTCGGCGTAGAGCGTGCGCAGGGCGTCGCGCACCTCCGGGGTGGCGTGCTCGGGGCACGCCGCGAGGCCGGCCTCCAACGTGTCGACCCGGAACCGGAGGGCGGGGCGCGCGCCGAAGATGGGCGCCCAGGTGAGCTCCAGCGTGGAGGCGGCGCCGTCCCGGGTGAAGGCGGCGGGGATGCGGAACGGCAGCGGCGTGCGGGTGAGCACCGCCAGGGCGCGCCGCCCCGCGTCACTCCGCTCCAGGGCGCGGACCACGCTCGCTCCGTCCCTCAGCTCGGTGGTGCCGCCGCCGCAGCCCGCGCTCCGGACGAAGTACTGGAGGAGGTACCGCTCGGGCTCCGCGTAGTATTGGGTGTCGGTGTGCAGCGGCGCCGCCTCGTTGTGCTCCGAGAACGTCGACGCTGTCCCCCTCGCCATCCGGTCCTCACACGCGCGGAGGTTCCAGACGATGCGTCGGGTGAGGTGGTCGGTGGCGGTGGGCCGGCCGATGCCGAGGGACAGCGCGAACAGGAGGAAGCAGCGCTCGGCGGGGGAGAGCCGATCCAGCCCCAGGCGGGGGAGGATCACGGCCGACCAGGGGCCTTCCACCGCCGCGGGGAGCTCCGCGGCCAGCGCGGCGAGGTGGGGAGCGGTGCCGGCGACGAGCGCGCCCAGCGCGTCCAGATCGGGCTCGGGCACCAGCACGTCCGGGTCGGCCAGGCTGCCGTAGCGCCGCGCGAGCAGGGTGAGGACGGCGTCGACCTCGCGCTCGGGCAGGGCGGGGGAGGGGCCCTCGCCGATGCGGTCGCCGATGGCGCGGAGGGTGAGCAGGGGGCGCACGTGGCTGGGGAGGGGTTCGGAGGGCCCGCGCTAACCGATCTCTCATGATACCCGACCGCCGATGGCGCTCGCCCGCTTCCGTCTCGCGGCCCTCCTGGCCCTCGGGGTGCCGCGGCCCGCCGCCGCGATCGAGGCGACCTCCACGCTGTCGTTCGAGGGGGAGCGCTACCGCTACGAGCAGACGACGACGGGCGTGCCGGCCTGCCCGACGCTCCTCGACACGCTGTTCTCGATGGAGACCCTCCGCGAGCTCATGAGCTACGCGGACACCATCACCGTCCGCAGCCGCGCCCCGGCCGCGATGGTCATCGGCGTCGAGTTCCGGGTGCTGGGCCTGTACGGCGCCGTCGACTACCTGCGCGAGCTCGACCCCACCCACGGCGCCATGACGATCCGCATGCTCTCGCACGACGAGGAGGGCTTCCTCCCGTACCCGGCCACGTTCCAGGCCGGCTACCTCGTCACCCACGACGCCGATCACACGCGGGTCGTGTACACGCAGGAGGCGCTGACGACCTCGCGCATCTCCCTGCCCCACCGCCTCCTCATCCAGGGCCAGATGAGCCGCTACGGCGAGAAGTTGACCCAGATCATCGAGCGAAGCTGCCCATGAGCGAGGGCCGCCTCGCCCTGTGTCATCCCCAACGACGGGTCTGGTTCACCGAGGTGCTGCATCCGGGCACCGGAGTGGGCAACCTCGCGGGCTGCCTCCACTTCCCGGGCACCCCCGCCCAGCTCCCCGTCCTGCTGGACGCCATCGACCTCGTGATCCGCCGCCACGACGCGCTCCGCCTCCGCCTCGCCCGCACCGACGGCGCCGGCTGCGAGCAGCTCCTCGTCCCGCACGAGGCGGTCGACGCGCCGGTGTGGGAGGTCGACGCCTCCAGGCGCGCGCTCCTCGACGAGAGCCGCCGCCCGTTCCCGCTGTTCGGGAGCCCGCTCCACCTCTTCCGCCTCCTGCTCCTGCCGGAGGGGCGCATCGGGTACTTCTTCAAGTACCACCACATCGTCGTCGACGCGCTCACCGTCTCGATCCTCAACCGGCAGATCCTCGACACCTTCCGGGCGCTCGTCGCCGGCGCGTCCACCCCCGCGGTAGAAGCCCCCTCCTACCTGGAGTTCTTCGAGCGCGAGCGCCAGTACCTCGCCTCCCCGGAGCGGCGCGAGGAGGAGGCCTTCTGGCGGGACCACCTCGCCGGGCTGGAGGTGGGCGACGAGGCCCCCCGAGGCGCCGTCTCCATCCTGACCGAGCGTTTCGAGCACGACTTCGACCCGGCGCTCTCCCGCGCCGTCGAGGCGTTCTGCAAGCAGCACGAGACGACGGTGTTCCGGTTCTTCCTCTCCGTGTTCGCGGTCCACTTCGCGGGGGGCGCGCTCGACCGGGACATCGTGATCGGCACGGGGCACCACAACCGGCTCACCGCGCGGGAGAAGGCGATGGTCGGGATGACCGTCAGCACGCTGCCGATGCGCCTGCCGCTCCGGGAAGACGACACCTTCGCCCACCTCGTCCGCCGCATCCACGGCGTGTCCGACGCCTGCCTCGCCCGCCAGCGCTACCCCTACGACCTGCTCGCGCAGCACGTCCGCGGCGGCGGCGTCGACCCGCAGCGGCTCCTGCGGTGGTTCGTGAACTTCATCCCGAGCGTGCCCGGCGGCGCCGATGAGCCCACGGTCGAGCGGTACTCCCCCGGCGCCGACCTCGCCGAACTGAACTTCAAGATCAACCCCAACCAGCGCCCGCGGACCGCGCCGCTCCAGCTCTGCGTCGACGCCCGGTCCGCGCTGTACGGCGAGGCCGACGTCCGCACCCTGTTCGCCCGGGTGGAGATGCTCGCGCGGGCGGTGCTCGCGCGCCCCGACGAGCCGCTGCACCGCCTCGACCGCCTCACCGAGGCCGAGCGTTTGAGCCTGCCCTCCCCCCGCGTCCTCCCGCCTTCGCCGGGCACGATCCTGCAGCGGATCGAGGAGGAGGCGCGGCAGCACCCGGACGCCGTCGCCGTGGTCGACGCGGCGGGATCGTGGACGTACGGGCGCCTCGTCACCGAGGCCCGCTCGCTGGCGGCGGAGCTCGTCCGGCGCGGCGTGCAGCGGGGCGACCGGGTGGCGGTGATCTCCGAGCGCCAGGCGGCCTTCGTCGTCCACGCGCTCGCGGTGATGGGGGCCGGCGCGGCGTACGTGCCTATTACGCCGGACACGCCGGAGCACCGCCGGGCGCGGATCCTCGCGGACGCCGGCATCACCGTCGTGCTCACCGGCGAGACCACCTGGGATCGCTCGGCCGTGCTCCCCGGGTTCGAGCCCGTCGGCCCGGACGACCTCGCCTACGTCATCTACACCTCGGGCTCCACGGGCGAGCCCAAGGGGGTGATGATCCCGCACCGCGCGCTGGCGAACCTGTGCGAGTGGAACGCCCGCCTCTCCGGGGTGACCAGCGCGGACCGCTGCGCGGCGTATTGCAGCTTCATGTTCGATGTCTCGGTGGGGGAGGTCTTCACCCCGCTCGTCCGCGGGGCCTCGGTGTACGTGGTCCCGTCCGCGGTGCGAGGCTCGGTGCGCGAGGTCGGCCGGTTCTTCGTGGAGAACGCGATCACGGTGGCGACACTCCCGACGCGGGTGGGGGAGCTGTTCATGGCGCACGGGGAGGCCGGCTCGCTGCGGGTGCTGACCGTCGGCGGCGAGAAGCTCCGCTCGCCGATCCGGGCGCAAGCTCCGCTGTCGTCCGCGCCGGGGCGGCCGTACCGGATCCTCAACGGCTACGGCCCCACCGAGGCGACCGTCTACGCGACCGCCTACGAGGTGCGCGGCGACGAGTCCGACGTCCCCATCGGCACCCCGGCCGACAACACCTGGGCGTACGTGGTGGACGAGCACCTCCGCCTGGTCCCCCCGGGCGAGGAGGGGGAGCTCCTGCTGGCCGGCGACGGCATCGCCAGGGGGTACCTCGGGAAGCCCGAGCTCACGCGCGCGGCGTTCGTCCCCAACCCGTTCGCGACGGGGGAGCGGGACACGATCGCCTACCGCACGGGCGACCGCGTTCGCTGGCTGCCCGACGGGAACCTCGTGTACCTCGGGCGCCGCGACCGCCAGCTCAAGCTCCGCGGGTTCCGGGTCGAGCCGGAGGAGATCGAGCGCTGCTTCGCCGCTCACCCCGCGGTGGAGCGCTGCGTCGTGCTGGTGCGGGAGGAGGGGCCCGAGCGGCACCTCGTCGCCTGCTGCGTCGTGGGCAGTGCGGACGGGGGAGGCGCGGACGGGGGAGGCGCGGACGGGGGAGGCGCCGATCAGGTGGACGTCGGGAACCTTCGCGCGCTCGCCGAGGCCCGGCTGCCGCCGTTCATGGTCCCGGCGGAGCTCCTCGTCGTCCCGGCGCTCCCGCTCACCCCGAACGGGAAGACCGACACCGCGGCCCTGCTGGCGCTCCGCGGCCGGTCGGGTGCCGCCGCCGTGGCGCCGCGGGATGACGTCGAGCGGGCGCTCCTGAGCCTGTTCCAGGCGGTGCTGAAGCGCGACGATCTCGGCGTCGCCGACGCCTTCTTCGACAGCGGCGGCGACTCGCTGCGCGCCATGGAGCTGTTCGCGGAGATCGAGCGGCGCTTCGGCGGCGGGCTCCCCGTGTCGGCCCTGTTCCAGAACCCCACCGTCGCCTCGCTCGCCGGCGTGGTCAGCCGCGCCGAGGCGGTCGACAACGTCGTCGTGATGGCCGGGGCGGAGGCCCGGGACCCCCTGTTCGTGCTCCACGACTTCAGCGGCGATCTCATCGCCTACACCGCGCTCCTGAAGCACCTCGACCCGCGGCTGGGCGTGCGCGGCATCCGGTGGACCCCCGAGGTCGGCGCCGACGCGGCCTCCATCGAGGAGGTCGCCGGCCGCTACGTGGACGCCCTGCGGGCGGCCCAGCCCGCCGGCCCCTACCGCCTGCTCGGGTACTCGATCGGCGGCACCCTGGCCTACGAGATGGCGCGGCAGCTCGTGGGCGCCGGCGAGAGGGTCACGTTCCTCGGGCTCCTCGACACCCCGAACTACGCGCGCGACGAGAGCATCCTGGGCGGCCTCTTCCAGTTCGTCACCAAGAACCTCCTCATCTGGTTTCGCGCCGTGTCGCTCACCTACACCCTCGCGGTGGTGAGCGGCCGGGTCGGCGGTGTTCCCGACTGGCGCCGGATCCGCGACATGGTCCGGGCCCAGCTACGGATGCGGCAGCTCGCCATGCGCTACCAGCCGGGCCCGGCGCCGATCGACGCCGTGGTGATCAAGTCGGCCACGCGCCGCCTCTTCCTCGACGACGACCTCGGCTGGAAGGACCTCGTCGCCGGGGTGACCATCCGCCACGTACCCGGGAACCACATCACGATGATGACCGACGCCCACGCCCCGGCCCTCGCCGGGCACCTGCGCGAGCTCCTCCCCCGATGAGCGCGTTCTCCGACCTGCGCGTGCTGGAGCTCGGCCGCGTGTTCTCCGGCCCGCTGTGCGGCATGGTCCTCGCGGACCTCGGGGCGCGAGTGATCAAGGTGGAGCGGCCCGGGGTGGGCGACGAGTCGCGCCGGTTCGGGCGCGCCGAGGCGAAGGGCTGCTACTTCAACGCGCTCAACCGGAGCAAGCAGAGCGTCGCGCTCGACCTCTCCGATGCCGACGACCGCGCGCTGTTCGTCGCGCTCGTCGAGGAGGCCGACGTGCTCGTGCACAACTGGGTGCAGGAGTCGCTGGACAAGCTCGGGTTCTCCTGGGAGGAGGTCCACCGCCTCAACCCGCGGCTCGTGTACTGCGCCATCGGCGGCTTCGGCGCGCAGACGTCGTTCGCCGCGCGGCCCTCGCAGGACATCATCGCGCAGGCGCTGTCGGGGTTCATGAGCCTCACCGGCGAGCGCGGCGGCGCGCCGCTCAAGAGCGCCATCCCCCTGGTGGACTACGCCACCGGCCTGTACGCGGCGGTGGCAATCCTCGGCGCCCTGCTCGAGCGGCAGGCCACGGGGCGCGGCCAGCGGGTGCGCGTGTCGCTCCTGGAGTCGGCGGTGGCGATGACCTCGTTCGCCGGCGCCGAGCACCTCTCCACCGGCGCGGTGCCCGAGCGCACCGGCAACCGCCACCCCTCGATCTGCCCGTACAACCTGTACGAGACCGCCGACGGGCACCTCGTGATCGCGGTGGCCAACGACGAGATGTGGGCCCGGTTCTGCCGGGCGCTGGGCCTCGACTGGCTCCGGGCGGACGGCCGCTTCACGACCAACGCCACCCGGCTCGCGCACCAGGAGGCGCTCGAGGTGATCCTCGGGGCGCGGATGCGGGTGAGCCCGACCGCCGAGCTGCAGGCGGCGTTGGAGCGGGAGAAGGTCTCCTGTGCGCCGGTGAACGACCTCGCGCAGGCCTTCGCGTGCGCGCCGGTGCGGGAGCTGGGGATGGAGGTCGATCTCGGGGAGGGGGTGAGGTTCGTCGGTGCCCCGTTCCACCTCGACGGGTCGGAGCGCGCGGCGCCGACGCCGCCCCCCGAGCTCGGGCGCGACACCGAGGCGGTGAGGCGGCGGGGCGGGTGGTGAGCGGG
>VGRE01000144.1 GCA_016875435.1 Deltaproteobacteria bacterium
CGACGAGGGACAGCTGCCGATCGACGGCGCCTCGCCGCTGTACACCAGCGCCGCCGCCACGCAGGCCGAGATCGACAGCTTCGTGTACCTCCACCAGGTGCGCGACTGGGCCCGGAGCTTCGCGCCCGGGCTCGCCTTCCTCGACACGCAGGTGCGCTCCAAGGTGAACGCGAGCGTCACTTGCTACGCCTACTGGGACGGCGCCGTGAACTTCGGCGTGGCGGGCGACGGCTGCACCAACGCCGGGCAGATCGCCGACACGAACTACCACGAGTGGGGGCACGGTTTCCACGAGAGCAGCGTGCTCAGCGGCACGGTCGACGGCACCATCGGCGAGGCGGTCGGCGACCTCGTCGCGGCGATGCAGACGCTCGACTCGGCGATCGCGCTCGGGTGGTACGAGGATGGCCGCGCCATCCGCGATCTGACGACCTTCCGGCACTATCCGGAAGACATTCGCGACAACGTCTACCAGGACTCCCTCATCTACTCGGGCGCCGCCTGGGACCTGCTCGGCGCCCTGCAGGCGCTCCATGGCGAGGGCGCCAGCGACAAGGGACAGGCCTGGACCGTTTCCTCGCAGTTGCTCGCCGACGCACTCGTGGGCGGCCCCACGCTGGAGACCATCTTCGACGAGTACATGCTCGCCGACGACGACAACGCCGACCTCTCCGACGGCACGCCCCACCTGTGCCTCTTGGTCGAGGCCTTCGGCGACCACGGGCTCGGCCCGGCGGTGGAGAGCTTCCCCGCCACCCTCGCCCACGCGCCCATCGAGAACCAGCCGGCCGACACCGACATCGCGGTGGTTGCCAACGTGAGGAGCCTCGCCCCCGGCTGCATCGAGCTCGACCTCGGGGCCGTGCGCGTGTCCTGGTCGACCGACGGCGCCACCTGGACGGACACGCCGCTCGCGCTGGGCGACGGCGTGGCCACCGGCGTGATCCCCGCGCAGCCCAACGGCACCGTCGTTTCCTATGCGATCGTCGCCGTGGCGGGCGACGGCGAGAAACTGCGCTTCCCCGCGGTGGGCGCGCACAGCTTCTACGTGGGCGAGACCGAGGCTGGCTGGTGCGAGGACTTCAGCAACGGCGACGGAGCCTTCACCCACGCCGCGCTCTCCGGCAGTGGCACCAGCGCCGATGACTGGGCCTTCGGCGTGCCCGAGGGCATGGCCGGCGATCCCTACGGCGCCTACACCGGTGACAACGCCTGGGGAAACGACTTCGATCGCGACGGCGCCTACCCCTACGAGGTGGTCAATCGGCTCTACTCGCCCCCGCTCGACCTGCCCGTCGACCGGCCCCTGGTGGTCCAGTTTCGCCGCTGGCTCACCCTCGACGCCGAGGGCGGCGACCACGCGCGGCTCTACGTCAACGAGGCCGAGTCCTGGACCACCGAGGTAGCGGCCGACGAGGACTGGCTCCTGCAGACCGCCGTGGTGACGCCCTCGTCGTCCCCGGTGACGCTGAGCTGGGAGCTCGAGAGTGACGACTACGACTCCGCCGGCGGCTGGAACGTGGACGACGCCTGCGTGTACCTCAGCACCCTCGGCCCACCCGACACCGGGGAACCGGGCGAGACCGGCTCGCCCGGCGACACGGCCGACAGCGCCGTCTCGACCGACAGCGCCCACGACACATCGCCTCAAGACACCGCCAGGCCCCCGGGGGAAGATCCCTGCGGCTGCAGCGAGGGCAGCAGCGCGGCAGGTTTGCTCGCGTTGCTCGGCCTCAAGCGACGTCGGTAGATCGTCCCCCGCGACCGCCCAGTCAGGGTGTGTCAGGCAGCGGGCGGCACGGGGGAACCCGCCGAGCGGGTGCCCCCCTACTCACAGATCTGACTTCCCCACTTGTCGATGTCGTCGGCGTCGTCGCAGTCGGTGTAGTCCTCGCTGGTGCCCGAGATGCGCACGTCGATGTCGTAGAGCGGGGTCGACACGCCGGTGAGCTGGATGAAGTCCGCCTCGGTCATCATGCCGGCGTCGACGTTACCCGACCAGGTGGCCTCGCCGAGCAAGGTGTAGCCGACGTCGGTGACGCCCCAGAACTCCACCGCGAGGCGGTCGTTCACCGAGTAGTACCCGTTGTTGGCCACCGAGTACCACACCCACACCGAGCCGCCCTCGCACTCGTCGGCGCACACGTCGCGGATCACCGGGTAGAGGCTGTTGATCTGCTCCACCGGGGCGCCGGCGCGGAAGTTGTTCGCGCCCATCCAGTTCGGTTCCGGGTCTTCCGGCATCTCCGAGTTGTCGCCGATGTTGGTGAGCGAGTAGTCGCTCTGGTGCCACACCGGGCGGGCCTGGGTGAAGCCGGCGCTGTCGGTCAAGACGCGGATCTTCCCCGAGGAATCATAGGTGATGATGTCGGCGTCGCCGTCGTTGTCCGCGTCGACGATGGGCACCGGCCCGGCGCAGGTGGGCGCGTTGAGCGAGTAGTCGGTGAGGGTGTCGCCCGTCGTGCCGTCGATGATCAACAGCGCCGTCGGGGCCTGCCACACGATCTCCCAGGTGCCGTTGCCATCGAAGTCGTAGGCCGACACGCCGCCGCGGCCGCTGCCGCTCCCGGGGGCGGAGATCGACATCACCTCGTTGCCGTTCATGTCGAGCACGAAGAGCTCGCTGGTCGTGGCGACGAGGGCCTCGGGGTAGGTGTCGCCGTCGATGTCGGCGATGGCCGGCGTGGTGGCAAGGCCGCCGCCGAGGTCGAAGGTCCAGAGCACGTTGCCGTTGGCGTCCATGGTGTACACGCCGTAGTTGCCCACCGACACCACCTCGGGAGAGCCGTCCCTGTCGAGGTCGGCCACCGCCACGGTGCCGTCGGGCTCGCCGTTGGCCCACACGCTGTTGCCGTCGGGGTCGTAGGCCGCGTTGCCCACCACGACTTCCCAGACGCCGTCGCCATCGAGATCGGCGGCGATGCTGTGGCCGTAGGAGTTGCCGACGCCGAGGCCGTCGCCCTCGGAGCCGTTGCCGCGCACGTCGCCGTTGGTGCCGTCGATGATGCGGCTGCCGTGGTACACCTCGGCGCTGCCGTCGCCGTCGAGATCGGCCATGCCGAAGGCGCCGCAGGTACCCTTGTTCTTGCCGTAGGAGGAGGGGCCGGTCCACACCACGCGGCCCTCGTTGTCGTAGGCGGTGACGGTGTAGTTGCTGTCGGCCACCACGTTCGGCAGCCCGTCGCCGTCGACGTCGCCGATCGCGGAAAGCTGGTTCATCGAGTTGCTGAGCGTGGCCTGCCACTCCGAGCTGCCATCCTCGGCGGAGACCACCCAGAGAACGGCCGCGTAGTCGAAGAGCACGATGTCGGGCACGTCGGAGTCGTCCACGACGCCATCGCTGTTGTCGTCGGTGACCTGGCCCACGACGGGCGGGCTGTAGGTGCCGCTACCCACCTGTTTTTCCCACAGCACCTCGAGGTTCCAGTCGGGCTGGCGGGGCCCGCCCTCGCAGTCGGCGTCTTGCGCCACCGCCTCGGCGGCGAAGCTGCGCTCGTCGCAGTAGTCGGGCATCACCGTGCCGCCGCCGCTGTCGGTGTCGATGTCGGTGTCGTCGGTGTCTTCGGGAGGCTGCCAGTCACCGCCCGAGTCGAACTGCGTGCTGGGATCGTCCTTGGAGGTGAGCTCGTTGTCGGTGACGCAGCCGACGGCGGCAAGGGCGAAGAGCGAGAGACAACCGAATCGGGACATTCGAAGCTCCGTGAGAAGACGCGCGCGGTGCGCGTCAGGATGCGTGATTTTGCCACGACCCGACACGAGCCACAACGACGGGGCCGGGAAATGTGTGACGCGACTATCGGACAGACAAGCCACCGTCGGCCACGATGACCTGCCCGTTGATCCAGTAGCTGCGTGGATCGACCAGCAGCTCCACAATCGAGGCGATGTCGTCGGGCTCGGCGATGCGCCCCAGCGGGGTGTGTCGCGACGCGAGCGCCACCATCTGCTCGCCCTCGGGGAAATGGCGCAGAGCGTCGGTGCGCACGAGGCCGCCGCAGACGGTGTTGACCCGCACCCGTGGCGCCAGCTCCACCGCCAACTGGCGGGTGAGCGCCTCCATCCCCGCCTTCGCCGCGCCCATGGCCGCGTAGCCTGGGACATGTCGCGACGAGCCCATGGAGGAGAGCCCGATCACCGCGGCGCCGGCCGCGAGCGGGCAGAGCTTGGTCAACAGCCAGAAAGGCCGCAGCGATGACTCCAGGGTGAGGTCCCACTGGGCGGCGCGGATCTTGTCGAAGGGCTTGAGCACGCCGATGGCCGCGTTGTGCACGAGCACGTCGACGCTGTCGAAGGTGGCCGCGATCCGGCGCAGGTCGTCTTCGCTGCGCACGTTGCCCTGGACGAGGACTGCCCGGGCGCCGCGGGCCTCCACATCGGCGGCCACGGCGCGGGCGGCTTCCTCCCCCTGCAAGTAGTTGACGAGGACGGCGCGCCCGGGAGCCGCGAGCCGGCGCGCGATGGCGGCGCCGATACCACGGCTGCTGCCGGTGACGACGATGTTCATGGGTCGGGCTTATCCGGGCGCGTGGGTGCCCCGGTCGCCGCGCCTGCGCCGGGAAGGCGGCGCGCCACCTGCCGCGCGAGGCCGCGCAACTCCGCGACGCCGAGCCCCCACGCCACGCCCACGAATACTGTGTTGGTCACGACGGCGATGATCCCGATGCGCCAGGCCGCATCGAGCCGGGTGTAGGCGAACGGCGGCAGGATGGCCCGCGCGGAGAGCCCGGCGCCCACCGCCAGCGCCGCCGCCGCGCACAGCTTCAGGATGTCGCGACCCACGCCCTCGCCCTCGCGGACATCCCGGTCGAGCTTGGCGTACAGCGAAACCACGTAGACGGTGATGGCCAGGCTCGACGCGAGCGCCAGGCCGAGCGCCCCCAGCCGCTGGAACCCCAGCGCGTATACCGGGAGCGACAGCAGGAGCACCGCCGTCCCCCACAGCGTCGGCACCCAGGTGCGTCCGCGGGCGTAGAAGCCCCGGGCCACCAGCGTCTGGACCGTCCACGGCCCGAGCGCGAGCGCGAAGGCCCATAGGCAGGCGGCCAGTTCGTCGAGGCGCTGCGGCGGAATCCGCGCGGCGGAGTACACCAGCGTCCCGGCCTCGGGACCCGCCGCCGACAGCACCACCTGCGCCCCGAGCGCCAGCACGAGGGCGCGCAACGTCGCCGTGCGCAGCAGCACCCAGGCCTCGGCGCGCCGCCCCTGCGCGTACAGCCGCGAGAGCTCGGGGTAGGCCGCCATGCCCATGGCGAAGCCGAACACGCCGATCGGCACGCGGATCAGGGCCTTCGCATAGCTGAGCGTCGCGACATCCCCGGGACTGCCCGCCGCGAAGTGTGTCCACGCGAAGTCGTCGAGACCCACCAGGGAGAAGGCCAGCATGATCGGCAGCGCACCGCGCAAGTAGGCGAGGAAGTCCGGGTGGCGGAGGTCGAGCAGAGGCATCCACCGCAAACCGGCGCGGCGAGCCGCCCAGAGCGGCAACAGGAAGGGGCCGAGGAAGCTCCCCGCGAGCACCCCCCAGGCAAATCCCTCCGCATCGCCACCCACCCAGCCCCCCACGATGATCGCGAGGTTGTAGACGAGCGGCGCGAGCGCGGGCACGGCGTGCTGGTCGCGCGAGACCAGCGCTGCGCTGAGGATCCCGCTCAGCAGGTGGAACACCTGGGCGGGGAGGACGACCCGGCTCAAGAAGACCAGTTGCGCCTGGGCGGCGGCGTCGAAGCCAGGGAAGAACCATGCGCACAGCCGAGGCATCGCGAGGAGCAGGGTCGGCACGAGGATCGCCGCCAGGACCACGATGAAGTTGGCTACGCGGGAGTAGGCCCGCCACGCGCGCTCCTCGTCGCCCTCGGAGTAGAAGCGCGTGAACATCGGGATGAACACGATCGACAGCGCCCCGCCGCTGACCACGTAGGTGAGCAGGTCGGGAATGCGGAAAGCCGCCGCGTACACGTCGGCCTCGATCCCGACGCCCAGCGTCTGCCCCAGCACCGCGTCGCGGACGAGGCCGAGCGCCCTCGACAGCATCAGCGCCACGGTCCACACCAGCGCGGCGACCGTCAGCTTGAGAGACACGCAGCCGCTTATCCTCGCCCGACCCGGCATGGCGGTCGCCGGGCCGGGGCGCTAAGCGGCGCCGCCACGGAGCTCTCCACATGATGTACCTCGTCACCCTCGAGCTCAACGCTCGCCCCGCCGACCAGTACGGCGACCTCGAGAAGGCCATCAAGGCCCTCGGCAACTGGTCCAACCGCATGCGTGGGGTCTGGATGGTCGAGACGCGCTTCACGGCGCAGCAGATCCGCGACTTGCTCAAGCCCAGCATCGTCGCTGGCCAGGACCGGCTGTTCGTGTCGCGGATGACCACGTCCTGGGCCGGCACCGGGATGGGCGATGGTTTCCAGGACTGGATGAACCGTCGCAACTTCAACGCGCCCGCGAAGTAACGCGGGCGGCGCAAGCATCCGCACCGCCACCGAATCCAGCTAGAGCCGCGCCCTGACCTAGGCCTCGTCGCAGCTCTCGGTGAGGATCGTCACCTGGGCCGGGCCAGCCTCGGCGAAGCCGAGGCCCACCGTGAACTTGAGCTTCGCGCTCCCGGTGTCGATGGTGAGCGGCCCGGGCTTGAGCGTGCTGAGGAACGGAATGTGCTTCGGCAGCACGCCAAACTCGCCAAGCTCGCCCGGGGCGGTGACCGAGTTGGCCGTGCCCTCCCAGACGATCTTGCGCGGCGTGACGACGCGTACGGCGAGCGACATTGGCTAGTTCTCCAACATCTTACGGCCCTTCTCCACGGCCTCGTCGATGTTGCCCACCATGTAAAAGGCGCCCTCGGGGAGCTTGTCGTGCTTGCCCTCGAGGATCTCCTTGAAGCCGCGCACCGACTCTTCCTTGCTCACGTACTTGCCCGCCATGCCGGTGAACTTCTCGGCCACGAAGAAGGGCTGGCTGAGGAAGCGCTGGATCTTGCGCGCGCGGGCCACCATCAGCTTGTCCTCGTCGGAAAGTTCGTCCATGCCGAGGATCGCGATGATGTCTTGCAGTTCCTTGTAGCGCTGGAGCACGCGCTGCACGGCGCGGGCCACGGCGTAGTGGTCGTCGCCCACCACGCGCGGGTCGAGGATGCGGCTGGTGGAGTCCAGCGGATCCACCGCCGGGTAGATGCCGATCTCGGTGAGCTTGCGGTTGAGAACCGTGGTGGCGTCCAGATGGGCGAAAGCGGTGGCGGGCGCCGGGTCGGTCAAGTCGTCGGCAGGCACGTAGATGGCCTGCATCGAGGTGATCGAGCCCTTGTTGGTGGTGGTGATGCGCTCCTGGAGCGCGCCCATCTCGGTCGCGAGGGTGGGCTGGTAGCCCACCGCGCTCGGGATGCGGCCGAGCAACGCTGACACTTCCGAGCCCGCCTGAGTGAAGCGGAAAATATTGTCGACGAACAGGAGCACGTCCTTGCCCTGGTCGTCGCGGAAGTACTCGGCGATGGTGAGCGCGGAGAGCGCGACGCGCGCGCGCGCGCCGGGAGGCTCGTTCATCTGGCCGTAGATGAGCGCCACCTGGCTCTTCTCGGGGATCAGCTTGTAGCGACCACGATCGTCCTTCACCGGGTGGCCCTTGTCGTCCTCCACCACCTTGATGACGCCGCCCTCCACCATCTCGTGGTACAGGTCGTTCCCCTCGCGGGTGCGCTCGCCCACGCCGGCGAACACCGAGAAGCCGCCCTTCTCGATGGCCATGTTGCGGATGAGTTCCATGAGGAGCACCGTCTTCCCCACGCCGGCGCCGCCGAAGAGGCCGATCTTGCCGCCGCGCGCGTAGGGCGCGAGCAGGTCGATGACCTTGATGCCCGTCTCGAACATCTCCACCTGAGTGGACTGCTGGGTGAAGGAGGGGGGGGGACGGTGGATGGGGTAGTGCAGGTTGGCACCGACGGGACCGGCCTCGTCGACAGGCTCGCCCACGACGTTGAGGATGCGGCCAAGGGTCTGCGGACCAACCGGCATCATGATGGGGTTGCCGGTGTTCTTCACCGCCATGCCGCGGCTGAGGCCGTCGGTCACGTCCATCGCGATGGCGCGGACGGTGTTCTCGCCGAGGTGCTGTGCCACCTCGATGATGAGGTTGTCGGACACGTCGCTGATGAATGGATTACTCACCTTCAACGCCGTGTAGATGGGGGGGAGCTGGCCCGGGGGAAACTCCACGTCGACGACGGGACCCATGACCTGCTTGATCGTTCCAGTGGCTTCCATTTGCGGCTCCTACAGCGCTTCCGCGCCAGAGATGATCTCGATGAGTTCCTTGGTGATGGCGGCCTGGCGCGAGCGGTTGTACTCGAGCGTCAGGCGGTCGATGAGGTCGGAGGCGTTGCGCGTGGCGCTGTCCATCGCGGTCATGCGGCTGGCGTGCTCGCCGGCCTCGTTCTCGAGGAAGGCCTGCAACAAGAGCGTGCGCAGGTACAGCGGCAGCAGCGTGCCCATGATGTTCTTGCCGTCGGGCTCGTACTTGAAGTCGGCCGCGGCGCCCTCGCTCTTCTCGATGGACAGGGGGAGGATGCGCGTGAAGGTTGGCACCTGGGTGAGGGTGCTCTTGAACTTGTTGTAGCAGAGCCATGCCTCGTCGAACTCACCGGCTTCGAAGCCCGTGGTGAGCGACTCGGAGAGCGCGGCGACGGTGGCGGCGTACTTCGCGGCCACCACGCCGTTCTCGTTCTGGGAGTCCACGCCGCGGGCCTTGAGGAAGTCGCGGGGCTTCTTGCCGAAGCTGCGCACGGTGACGGTCTTGCCCTCGGCGCGCAGGCTGCGAACGAGCTCCTCGACCTTGCGGTCGCGGTTGCTGTTGAAGCCGGCGCAAAGGCCACGGTCGGTGCCCACCACCACGAGCACCACCTTCTTAACGGCGGCGCGCGTCGTCAACAGGGGGTGCTCGATATCACCCGCTCCGCTCGCGACGCGGCCGATCGTGGCGGTCAGCGTTTCCTGGTAGGGGCGCGCATTGGTGGCGGCCTCCGTGGCACGACGCAACTTGGCCGCCGCGACCATCTTCATGGCGCTGGTGATCTGCCGGGTGGACTTCACCGAGGCGATGCGCGTGCGGATGTCGCGGAGGGAGGCCATGAACTACTTCCAGGAGGCGCGGAAGGCCTTGCAGGCCGCGATCACGCGGTCCTTCAGGTCGTTGCCCTTGAAGGTGGACTTGGCGGCCAGTTCCGCGCGCAGGGCCTTCTCCGGCCCCTCGAAGTGGGTGGTGAGGTCGCCGAGGAAACGGCGGACGTCGGTGACCGCGATGTCGTCGAGCACGCCCTCGGTGCCCGCCACGATCTGGATGATCTGCATCTCCATCGCGAGCGGCGAGTACTGGTCTTGCTTGAGCATCTCGACGAGGCGCGCGCCGCGGTTGAGCTGCTTGCGGGTGGCCTCGTCGAGGTCGGAGGCGAAGGCGCTGAAGGCCTGGAGCTCGCGGTACTGCGCGAGGGTCAGCTTCAGCGTGCCGGCCACCGCCTTCATCGCCGCCACCTGCGCCGAGCCACCTACGCGGCTGACGGAGATACCCACGTTCACCGCGGGACGAACGCCCGAGTAGAAGAGGTTGGCCTCGAGGAAGATCTGGCCGTCGGTGATGGAGATCACGTTGGTAGGGATGTAGGCCGACACGTCGCCGGCCTGCGTCTCGATGATCGGGAGCGCGGTGAGCGAGCCCGCGCCCTCGGCGTCGCCCACCTTGGCGGCGCGCTCGAGCAGGCGGCTGTGCAGGTAGAACACGTCGCCCGGGTAGGCCTCGCGGCCCGGCGGGCGGCGCAGGAGCAAGGAGAGCTGCCGGTAGGCCGCGGCCTGCTTGCTCAGGTCGTCGTAGACGATGAGCGCGTGCATGCCGTTGTCGCGGTAGTACTCGCCGAGGGTGGCGCCGGTATAGGGCGCCAGGAACTGCATCGGCGCGGGCGACGAGGCCGGCGCGCTCACGACGGTGGTGTAGTCCATCGCGCCGTAGTTCTTGAGCTTCTCCACCACCTGCGCCACGGTGCTCTGCTTCTGGCCCACGGCCACGTAGATGCAGTGCAGCTTCTTGGCGCCGGCGCCCACGAAGTTCTTCTGGTTGATGATGGTGTCGATGGCGATCGCGGTCTTTCCGGTCTGGCGGTCGCCGATGATCAGCTCGCGCTGGCCGCGACCGACGGGAATCATGCCGTCGATGGCCTTGATGCCCGTCTCCATGGGCTCGTGCACCGACTTGCGGCCGATGATGCCCGGGGCCTTGATCTCGATGGGCTTGACGATGTCGCGCGGGATTTCCGGGCCGCCGTCGATGGGGTTGCCGAGGCCATCGAGCACGCGACCGAGGGTGGCCGGACCGACGGCGACAGACACGATCTCGCCGGTGCGCTTGACGAGGTCGCCCTCCTTGATGGTGCGATCGTCACCGAACACGGCGGCGCCGACGTTGTCTTCCTCGAGGTTGAGCACCATGCCCTTCAGCCCGTTGCCGAAGTCGAGCATCTCGCCGGCGAGGGCGTTCTCGAGGCCGTAGATGCGGGCGATACCGTCGCCCACCTTGAGAACCGTGCCCGTCTCGCTGACGGCCACGCGGCCCTCGTAGTTCTTGATCTGCTGCTTGAGGATCTGGCTGATCTCTTCGGCGCGGATGTCCATGGAAGGATCCCTGGTCTAGGAAAGTGCGGTGGTGGCGAGGGTCACCTGGAGATCCTCCAGGCGAGTACGGAGAGAGGCGTCGTAGAGCTTGCTGCCCACACGGGCGACCATGCCGCCGAGGAGGGCCGGGTCGACCTTCATCTCGACGACCACGTCCTTCCCGGTGGAGGCGCTCAAGCTGCGGGTGATCTTGGCGCGCAGGGCGGGAGACGCCGCTGAGGCCGTGGTGACGGTAGCGCGCACGCGGTTGGCGGCGGCGTCGGCGAGGGCGCGGTACT
>VGRE01000145.1 GCA_016875435.1 Deltaproteobacteria bacterium
GAGTCGATGCCGAGGTCGGCCTCGAGGTTCATGTCGAGGCGGAGCATCTCGGCGGGGTAGCCGGTTTTCTCGGCGACGACGGCGAGGAGGAGGGCGGGGAGGTCGAGCGCGGGCGTGGCGAGAGCCGGGGCCTGCCGCGGCACGGCGACGGGGACCGGCGCGGCCACGGGCGCGGCCACCGGCGCCACCACGACGGGCATCGCGACGGGCACGGCCAGCGCGACGGGGGTCGCCACCACCGGGGACGCCGGGGCGGGCG
This sequence comes from Deltaproteobacteria bacterium, assembly GCA_016875435.1. Taxonomy (GTDB): domain Bacteria; phylum Myxococcota_A; class UBA796; order UBA796; family SXON01; genus SXON01. The sequence goes on from VGRE01000145.1 coordinate 260, forward strand.
CCGTGTACGCGGGGGGCGGCGGCGCCACGACCGATGCAACCGGCTGCTGCCCCGTGGCCATCGCCACCATCGCGCTCGCTGCCACCTCCTGCGCCCGCAGGAAGGCCACGTGGGCCTCGCTCATCGACTGGCTGAAGCGCGCGTGCGCGTCGGCGATCTGGCGCTGGCTCTCGGTGAAGGCAACGAGCCACGAGGCCGCGGCAGGGTTGGCAGGACGATTCACGGGCTTCTCCGGGGGCAGAGAGGGAGCGGGCGGCCGGCTAGCCGACGCGGCCGGGACTGTCGAGCGGGGCTGGGCGCGCGGCGCCACGACCGGGGTAGGCACGACGGCCGGCGCGGCTGCGGCGACCGTCTGGACCTTTGCCCGGGGCGGGTTCGGCGGCAGAATGGGCGTGGACTTGGCCGGCCAGGGCTTGCCGTAGTTGGCGCCGTTGACCAGGACGGAGCCGGGCTTCGCGACGAAGCGGCTCGGCCCGGGCGCGCGCTCGGCGCGCAGCAGCCCCAGGTCGAGATCGAGGCCGCTGGCGACCAGCCGTCCCAGGGCGCCGAGGAAGGCCTCCAGGCCCTCGCGCCCCTTCGTCTCCAGCGACACCGCGAGGTGGGGCTGGCCCTTGAGGATGCGTCCCACCAGGCCGCTGAGCACGCCACCGGGTCCCACCTCCACGAACACGCGCGCGCCCGCCGCGTACATCGCCTCGATCTGCTCCACCCAGCGGACGGGCGAGCGCAGGTGGGCGCCGAGGGCATCGGCCAGGTCGCCCGCGTGCGGCGCGGCGGTGGTGTTGGAGAACACCGGCAAGCTCGGGTTTCCGAGCGAGAGACCCCGCAGGTAGGCGGCGAAAGTGTCGGCCGCGGGCGCCACGATCGGCGAGTGGAAGGCGGTGGCGACGGGGAGGCGGGTGCAGCGAAGTCCCGCCGCGTCGAAGCGAGCCATCGCGGCCTCCACGGCCTCGACGCTCCCGGCGATCACCGTTTGCTCCGGCGCGTTGAGGTTGGCGAGGACCACCTCGCTGCCGCAATGGCGCGCCAGCTCGGCCGCCGGACCCATCACCGCCGCCATCGTGCCCGGGGTGCTGGCCGCGGCGGCCATGCACTCGCCGCGGGTGCGCGCGGCGCGCATCAGCGTGTCGAAGTCCATCGCGCCGGCGAGGTGCAGGGCAACCAGCTCGCCGAAGCTGTGGCCCCCGGCGAGGTCGGCGCGGACGCCGAGTTGTCCGAGCAACCGCGCCATCGCGACCGACACCGCGCCGAGAGCCGGCTGGGCCCACTCGGTCCGGGTGAGGTCGGCCTCCTGGCGCTTGCGGTCCTCGGTCGAGAACGTGGGCATCGGGTAGAGACGGCGGGCGAGGCCGGGGACGGCGGCCTCCGCCGCGTCGAGGGTGTCGGCCACGGCGGCAAAGCGGTGCAGCGCCGCGCCCATGTCGAGCGCCTGCGAGCCCTGCCCGGGGAAGAGGAAGGCTACCTTGCCTTCCACGCGGCTCGGCGCGAAGAACACGTCGCCCTTGGTGGACTCCTTGCCCTCGCGCACGGCGGCGGCGGCCCGGTCGAGCTTGGTGTCGAGATCGCCGCTGACGACGAGCGCGACTCGCCAGGCTCCGGGCTTCTCTGACTGGCCTGCGAGCGCCAGATCGGTCGCATTACCGCCCTTCGCGGCGGTGATCTTGGCGAGAAGCGCGTTCCTGGTGTCGGCCGATAGGATCACCAGCTCGCTGTCCCACGGGTCCATGCGCGCGGGACGGCGCCCGCTGCCGGTGTACTCCTCGAGCGCCACGTGGAAGTTGGAGCCGCCGAAGCCGAAACTCGACACGCTCCCCCGCCGAGGGTGGCCTGGACCGCGCACCCACGGGCGGCTCTCGGTGTTCACGTAGAAGGCGCTGTTCTTCCAGTCCACGCTCGGCGTGGGCTGGGTGACCTTGATGGTGGCCGGCAGGGTCTTGTGTTGGAGGGCCGCCACCACCTTGAGTAGCCCCGCCACGCCAGCGGCGGCCTTGGTGTGCCCGATCTGCGACTTGATGGAGCCGAGGGCGCACCACTGTCCCCGGTTGGCGTCAGGTTGGAAGACGAGCTGCAAGCCCTTGAGTTCCGCCGCGTCACCCGCCTTGGTCGCGGTGCCGTGAGCCTCCATGAGTTCCACGGTCTCCGGCCCGTACCCAGCCTGCGTGTAGGCCATGCGCAGCGCCTTGGCTTGCCCCTCGGGCACCGGCGCGTACACCGACTTGGCGCGCCCGTCGGACGAGGAGCCGAGCCCGCGGATTACCGCGTAGATCTTGTCGCCGTCGCGCTCCGCGTCGGCGAGGCGCTTGAGCGCCACCATGCCGATGCCCTCGCCGAGCAGGGTGCCGTCGCCCGACGCGTCGAAGGGCCGGCAGTCGCCGGACGGCGAGAGGGCCGGCGTCTTGCTGAAGCACATGTACATGAAGATGTCGTTCATGGTGTCCACCCCGCCGGTGATCACCATGTCGGAGTGCCCCGCGTGCAACTCGAGCGCGGCCATGTGCAGGGCGGTGAGCGCGCTGGCGCAGGCGGCGTCGGTGACGCAGTTGGTCACGCCGACGTCGAGCCGGTTGGCGATGCGGCCGGCCACCACGTTGCCGAGCAAGCCCGGGAAGCTCGATTCTTGCCACTGCACGTAGTGGCTCGCAATCTTGGCACAGGCTTCCTGGACTTTCTCTTCCTCCCAGCCGAGCTCCCGCAGGCTGCGCTCCCACACCGGGCGTTGCAGTCGCGACACGAGGGAGCCGAGCAACTCCTGCGCGCCGGTGACGCCGAGGATCACGCTGGTGCGGGACAGGTCTTCGCCGCTCTGCCCGACGTCGTCGAGGACCATCTTGGCGACGATCAGCGCCAGGAGCTGCGAGCTGTCGGTGGCGGGGAGGATGCTCGGCGGCACGCCGAAGCCCATCGCGTCGAAGGGCACGTCGGGCAGGAAGGCGCCGCGCTTGGCGTAGGTCTTGTCGGGGGCCTTGGGGTCGGCGTCGTAGTAGTCGGCCACGCGCCAGTGGCTCTCGGGCACGTCGGTGACCAGGTCTTTCTTCGAGAGGACGTTCTTCCAGAAGCCGGGGTAGTCCAGCGAGCCCGGGAAGATGGCGCCGGCGCCGACGATAGCGAGGGGAGCGAAAGAGGACATCGGGGAAGCCTTGCGACGAGGGGCGGTTCGGGGGCCGATGTCTACCCGATCCCCTCGCGGCCAGGGTCACGGTCGCGTCACGGTGGGGTGGATTTCTGTGGTTCAGACGGCCAGCGGCCGTGGCACAAAGCCGAAGGCCTCGGCGGGGACGGCCACGCCGAAGCTCCGGAGCTGTCCCGCCCGAGTGATCGCGGCGGCGCCTTCGAGGAGGTTGAGCGCCACCTGTCCCACGCTGCGTTGGGCCGGGTCGTCGAGGAAGCTACCCCGGGTCCAGGTGTTGAAGGCCCCCATCGCCGGGCCGCACCACAGCTGGTAGTCCATCAGCCTCGCGGGGTCGCCGTCAATCGCCCAGCGCGAGGCCTTGCCCAGGTACCAGCGGAACACCAGGGCCATCTGGTGCTTGCCATCCCTGCGCGCTCGGTCCACCTGGGCGGGATCGCGCTCGGTAAAATAACGCTCGGTCTGGGCCCAGATATCGGCCAGAGGGGCCTGAAAAACTTCCTTCTCGAGCTTGGCGCGATCGCTGGGTGGGATGTCGTCCAGCGAAGGGTGGGCGAGGTACAGGTCGCGCAGCTTCTGCGCGCGGGCGGCGAACATGGTCCCGCGGCGCAACACCTGGACGTTCACCCCCATCTCGAACATGTCCGCCGCCGGGGCCATCGCGACGTCGGCCACGTCGGCCTTCGCCAGGAGCGCTCGGGCCGCCGGCGCCACGCCAGACTCGACGCAGCCCTGGTTGACGGATCCGGTCATGACATACGCGGCCCCCAGCGCGTAGGCGGCCGCCACCGAGGCGGGGGTGCCGAGGCCGCCGGCGGCGCCCACCCGCAGGGGACGAGCGTAGCCTTGCTCGCGCGCGATCTGCCGGGCGAGGTCGGCGATGGCGGGGAACATGGCCACGAGCGGCCGGTTGTCGGTGTGGCCGCCGGAGTCGGCCTCGACGGTGACATCTTCCGCCACCGGGAGACGCCTGCCGAGGTCGGCCTCGGCCGGCGAGAGCAGGCCCTGCTGCGCCAGCTCGCGCAACATCGACTCGGGCGCCGGCGACAGGAACTGCCTCGCTACTTCCGGTCGCGACACCTTGGCGACCACTCGGCGGGGGCGATGGAGGGTTCCCTGCTCGTCGCGATGCACCCCCGCGAGGGCGTAGCGCACCACCGGCGGCGTGATGCGCATGAAGGCGCTGGCCTCGACCGCCATCACGCCCTTCTGCACCAGCAGTTCGGCGACCTCGGCCTCCACGCGCGGCTCCTGCGGCGAGTGAATGAGGTTCACGCCGAAGGGCAAGCCGCCGATTTCGGCGTTGAGCCGGTCGACCGCCTGCGCTACCCGGCCGGGGAGGAGCCCGGCGGCGCCGAAGAAGCCGAGGCAGCCATGGCGTGCCGCCGCTTCCACCACCTCCACGGTGGCGATGCCGTTGGCCATCGCGCCGGTGCAGTAGGCAAAGCGGGTGCCGTGCGCCTCGGCGAAGGACCGGTCGCCGAGCCACTCCGGGTAGAGCGGTGGCAGGGTGCCCACCCACTCCACGCCCTGCGGCAAGTCGCCGAGCGCCACGCCGATCTCGGAAACGCTACCCGACTCGCGGCGGACAACGTGCAGGTTTTCCCGCACCTGCTGGACGGCGGCGAATATCTCGGCGGGGTCGAACAGGGCGGTAGCGCTCACGGCCGCGCGCATAGCCCGGGGCGTGTCATGGGGAGGTCACCGCCTGCCCCACCCCGCGTGGTGTTCCTCCAGCCGCGCGGCGGCGCCCGACGCCAGCAGCACGACAAGCGTGACCCCGAGCATCCTCCCGCGAGGTCCGAGACCAGCCAAGCCTCCTCAGCGCCCCTGCTGGGTAGCATGCCGCGCCCCGGCGGAGGGGCGACGTTCTGAAAGGAAGGTCGCGCGACGCCTGGTGGCCCGGGCTATAAAAGGACTACACGCCCTGACTGATTCCTTCCGGCAACGGTGAACCCAAGATGACCCCTCTCCCTACGTCCCTCGTGCGCCTCTGGCCCGTCACTGCCCTGGCGCTTGCCTCCTGTGCCGAGGTTGACGGAGGGAGCGCGCTCGAAGAGAGCGGCTGGGGCTGGTCGGCGGCCGCCAAGGCCGACGGCGACGGCGACGGCTACGATGAAGCCGTCGATTGTGACGACGCCAACGCCGCCGTCAACCCCGGCGCCAGCGAGAGCGACAACCTCACCGATGACGATTGCGACGACTACGTCGACGAGGACTTCGTTTCGGTCGGCGACATCATTGTCACCGAGATCAACAAGCGCTCCCAGATCGGCACCGGCGGCATTGTCAACGACGCCTCCTGGGTCGAGGTCTACAACACCTCTAGCCGCACCGTCAGCCTCGCCAACTGGGTGATCGCCCGCGGCATCACCAGCGGCAACCAGGTGTACATCGACCCCGCCAGCGCCCCGGTGCTCGCGGCCGGCGAGTACGCCGTGTTCTGCGACACCGACAACTACGAGGGCTCGGCCGCCGCGTACCCCCTCAGCTGCGACTACATGTGGGGCGACGAGACGCAGGCCGCGACGTACGTGGGCACCTACCACGACAACACCTGGTACATGCGTCGCGACAAGGATCGTTTCGCGCTCTACATCAATGGCAACCGCACGACCGGCACGCTCATCGACGGCGTCAGCTACTACTACGACGCCGTCAACGGCTACTGGCCCAACAACTCCCGCTTCTCGCTCTCGCTCGACTCCGCCTACTACACCAGCGGCCTCAACGACAACCGGCTGGCCTGGTGCTCCACCTCCAGCAGCGCCGCAGGCACGGTGTCGGGCAACTCCATCTGGCGCTGGTACGACACCCCCGGCGTCACCACCGACGAGTACGGCACCCCCGGCGCCACCAACTACGACTGCCTCAACGACCCCGACCTCGACAGCGACGGCTACACCGGCGCCACCGACTGTGACGAGGCCGACGCCACCGTCAACCCCGGCGCGAGCGAGACCTGCGACGGCATCGACAACGACTGCAACGGCGTGGTCGACGACGGCTCCGGCTACGCCGACGCCGACAGCGACGGCTACGGCGACCCTGCCACGCCGGTCACCTGCGGGTCGAGCGGGGGCGTGAGCAACGACGACGACTGTGACGACGCCAACGGGAGCATCAACCCGGCCGCCACCGAGGCCGACGACGGGAGCGACGGCGACTGCGACGGCTGGGTGGACGAGGACTTCGTCGCCACCGGCGACATCGTCATCAGCGAGGTGAACAAGCGCTCGATCATGGGCGGCGGCAGCGTGGTCAACAACGCGTCGTGGCTCGAGGTGGTCAACGTGTCCACCCGCACCGTCGACCTGAGCAACTGGGTGCTCGAGCGTGGCTCCGGCTCCACGGCCAACAGCATCATGATCGACCCGGCCGAGGCGGTCACCGTGGCGGCGGGCGGCATGCTCGTGTTCTGCGACAGCAACGACTACGAGGGTGCCTCGACCGCCTACCCGCTGGCCTGCGACTACTACTGGGGCGACGAGTCCCAGCCCGCCAGCTACGTCGGCGACTACCACGACAACACTTTCTACTTGCGGCGTGACGCCGACGACGTCTCGCTGTCGATCGAGGGCGACAGCAGCACCGGCCGGGTGATCGACGACATCAGCTACAACGCGAGCTACCCGAACTACGTTCGCTTCTCGCTGTCGCTCGACCCGGTCCACTACGACAGCAGCGACAACGACAGCGCGAGCAATTGGTGCCTCACCTCGTCCAACGGGGCCGGCACGCCGTCGAACAACACCAGCTACCGCTGGTACGACGTGTCGGGCACCCCCAACGACGAGCACGGCACGCCGGGCGAGAGCAACTACGACTGCGTCGGCGACGAGGACGGCGACGGCTACAGCAACCCCGCGGACTGCGACGACACCGACGCGACGATCAACCCTGCCGCCACCGAGGTGTGCGACGGTGTCGACAACGACTGCGACGGGTCGACCGACGAGGGTACCAGCGGCAGCACGACCTGGTACGCCGACGGCGACGGCGACGATTACGGCGACCCTTCGGGGAGCACCTCCACCGCATGCACCATGCCCTCGGGCTACTCGACCACCAACGACGACTGCGACGACACCAGCGCCAGCATCAACCCCGGCGCCACCGAGGTGTGCAACGACGGCATCGACCAGGACTGCGATGCCACGACGGCCGCGTGCCTGTTCAGCGGCACCGAGGAGATCAAGGCCGACTACGACTTCCGCGCCTACGGCACCGGCGCCGAGTACGCGGTGGGCTCGTCGGTGGCCAACAACGGCGACTTCGACGGCGACGGATTCGACGACGTGGCGGTGGGCCAGCTCTACCACGACACCTCGCCGGCCACCGACAACGGTCGCGTCCACCTGTGGCTCGGCCCGGTCGACACCAGCGACAGCCTGAGCACGGCCCACCAGACCTTCGACGGGAGCACCACCCGGAACAGCGACTACCTCGGCAGCGCGTTGCGCTTCGTGCCCGACTACGACGGCGACCTCGACGACGAGCTCCTCGTGGCGGCCAACCGCGCCGACACGAGCGACTACGGCGCCGCCTACCTCTTCGAGGGCAACAGCAGCGCCACAAGCGTGTCGGGGGCCGACGCCACCTTCACCACCACCACCGCGAGCGCGTACGTGGGCTCCTCGGTGTACGGTGGCGACGTCGACAACGACGGCATGGGCGACGTGGCCGTTGGCGCCTACGGCTACTCCTCCAGCGCCGGCGCGGCGGGCGTGTGGTTCGCGGGCGACATCGCCAGCAGCAACAGCCTCTCGGCGGCGAGCGTGCTCATCACCGGCGCGAGCGCGGGCCACAACCTGGGCTACAGCATCGCCCTCTGCGACATCGACGCCGACGGCACGGCCGACGGCATCTTCGGCGCCCCGGCCGCCTCGGCCACGACTGTGCCCGGCAAGACCTACATCTTCTACGGGATGGACGCGATGTCGGGTTCGGCCGCGGCGAGCACCGCCGACGCGATCCTCGCGGGCTCGTCCAACGGCGACCGCCAGGGCCTCGCGGTGGCCTGTCTCGGCGACGTCTCCGGCGACGGCACCGCCGACATCGTCACCACGTCGGACAAGAACGATGGCGCCGCCACCGACGCCGGGGCGGCCTACGTGATCACCTCGTGGCCGTCGGGCTCGTCGAACGCCTCGGCCGCCGCCGACACCATCATCCGGGGCAGCACCGCCTCCGACTACTTCGGCCGCACCGCCGCTGGGGCGGGCGACACCAACGGCGACACCTACGCCGACCTGCTCGTGGGCGCGACCGGCTACGACGTGGGCGCCCTCAGCGGCGCCGGCGCGGTGTACTTCTGGTACGGCCCGCTCAGCTCGGGCACCGTGTCGGCCTCGAGCTTCGACGCGCTGTTCACCGGGGCCAACAGCAACGACGCCGTGGGCTACACCATCGACGGCGGCGGCGACGTGGATGCCGACGGCAACAGCGACTGGATGTCGGGCGCCACGAGTTGGGACGGCTTCGGCTACAGCAACTCGGGCGGCTCCTGGCTCTTCTACGGCCGCAGCGAGTAGTGCTGGCGACATGATCGCGGTCCGGGCGCCGGATCACCTCGGCGACGCGGTGATGGCGCTCGGGGCCGTCACTGCGCTGTCGCGACTGGCGCCGGTCGAGGTGTGGACGCGGGGGCTCTGGGGTGCCGAGCTGTATGGAGGTGTCGCCACGGCGGTACACGACGGGGACGGCCCGCCCCCGGCCGCGGAGCGCGCCGTGCTGTTCAAGCCCTCCTGGCGCGCGGCCTGGCTGTGGCGCGGGCTTCCCACCGTGGGCGTCGGCCCCCGCGGCTTGCTGGGCGCGGCGCTCCCCGAGCGGGAGGAGCACCGCCGCGAGCGCTACGCGCGCATCGCGCTGGCAGCGGGCGCGATCGATGTCGCGACATCATCATACAGCCTGCGAGGGACGTCGCCTCCGGTGCCGCCCGGCCACGTGGGACTCAACCCCTGGAGCCCGTCGGCGACGGTGCGCTGGCCGCGTTTCCGTGCCCTCGCCGATCACCTGGAAGCCGAGGGGCGCGCGGTGGTGGTGTACTGCGGCCCGGGGGAGGTGGCCGAGGTGAGCGCGCAGATGGGGCGGGCGGTGGTCGCTGGCCTGCCGCTGCCGGACTTCGCCGCGGCGCTCGATCGCTGCGCCGTCTTCGTGTCCAACGACTCGGGCGCCGCCCACTTCGCGGCGGCCTGCGGGCGCCCGGTGGTGGTGGTGCACGGGAGCACGGCGCCGGCGTTGACCGGCACCGGCCGGGCGGTGCTGGGCGAGCCGCTCTGGTGCCAGCCCTGCTACCGCAAGACCTGCCTCTGGGGGCGCCCCTGCCTCGACCGGGTGAGCGTCGGCGCGGTGATGGCGGCGCTCGGATGACCACGGTGATCCGCTTCTCCTCGCTGGGCGACATCGTCCTCGCCGGCGCGGTGACGGGCCAGCTCGGCGAGGTGAGCTTCCGCACCCTCCCTCGTTACGCCGACCTCGCCCGTCGCCTGCCCGGCGTGGCGCGGGTGCTCGGCCCGGATGACGCGCCAGTGGGCGGCCGTGTGATCGACCTCCATAACAATCTCCGGTCGCGACAGTACCGCGCGGATATGCGTGTCGCGAGACAGGACTGGCGGCGCCGCGCGCGGGTTTGGTTCAAGGGCCCGCCGGCCGACGCGGTGGTGACTCGCTACGCCCGTGCCGCGGGGGTCGTCCCGGGCCCGCCGCCGTGGCTGCCGCCGGTCGGGCGGGGCGCGCGGCTGGTCCTGGCGCCGGGGGCGGCGCACGCCACCAAGCGCTGGCCGTACTGGCGCGAGCTGGCGCGCCTCTGGGACGGGCCGGTGACGGCCATCGGCGGGCCCGGTGAGGAGGCCATCGTCGCCGAGCTAGGCGGCGTGGCCGAGGCGGGCTTCGAGCGCACGCTGGAGGCGATGCAAGGCGGCGCGGTGCTGGTGGCGGGCGACACGGGACTCCTGCACCTCGGCGCCGCCGTGGGCCTCCCGGTGGTGGGCATCTTCGGGCCTACCACCTCGACCGATGGCTTCTTCCACTACACGACGGGGGCGGTGGCGGTGGAGTTGCCGCTCTCCTGTCGACCCTGCTCCCGCTTCGGGGGAACCAGTTGCCCGGTGGGCGACCACGCCTGCCTGCGAGGGCTGAGCGCCGAGCGGGTGCTGGCCGCCGCGAGGTCGCTGGCTTGAGCCGGCTGCACATCGTGACCCCGGAGTACCCGCCAGTCATCGGCGGCATCGCGAGCTGGGCCCACGCGGTGGCCGGCGCCTGTCGCGACGCGGGCATCGAGGCGTTGGTACACGCGCGTGGCCCGGCCGAGGGGGCCACCCGGATCTGGGGCCGGTCGTGGGCGCGCTGGGGACCGGCCTGGGCCGGGCTACACCTCCGTCCC
>VGRE01000146.1 GCA_016875435.1 Deltaproteobacteria bacterium
GCGTCGCAGCCGGCCACGTAGTTCGTCACGCGGATCGCCGCGTCGAAGGAGACGGGACCGTAGTCCTCGACGGCGCCCTCTCCAATCCACAGCGAACGCTAGGTCACGAGGCCCTCGACGCGCCACCACGACCCGACCATCCCGAAGCCGCCCACGCCCTCCACCTCCACGCTGCCGGCGCAGGCGAACAGCAGGAGCATCACTGTACTTCCACCGCGAAGCGCCGCGTGAGCCCGGTGGCCACCCACACGTCGATCTGGTACCAGCCGGGCGCGATGCCGTCCAGGGTCATCGTGGCGAATGGGCCGATGGTGCCGATCTTCAGGCCGTTGACCGTCACCTCTCCCCACTGGCTCATCGGGTTGGTGTAGACCAGCTGCCCCTTGCCGGGGACGTCCTTCACGCTCTCCACGGCGGGACGACTGGCCACCGGCTTGATCTGCGCCGCGCTCTGCGCGGGGTCGACGTACAGGCGCTCGAGCCCGGCGAAGGGCGGGTCGGTGTACTGCGGGTCGATGGCGAAGGTGGTGGTGTGGTTGTCGGCCAGCGCCAGCGACATGAGCAGAACGAGCATGGGAAGGTTCCTAGGGCGCGAGGCCGGAGTAGCTGGTGAGGTCGCGAGAGATGATCACCGTCGCGGTGTCGGTGTTGGTGTTGATTTCCTTCACCAGCCCGAGGTTCTCGACGTACCAGAGCTCCTGGACGCCGTTGATGGTCTGGCCCATCAGCGAGATCGTCACCGTGTAGGTGTTGGTGAGCTTGAAGGCGTCGTGCTTCGAGCCGTCGTAGAGCGTGATCTCCTCGAAGCCGCCATCGACGAAGGTGCCCGAGGACTCAGCGGTGAAGCTGCCGAAGCTCGGGTCGGTCATGTTGGCGGTGTCGGAGTAGGTCCAGGACCCGGCGCCGCCCACCTCGTAGGCGGGGGGGAACACCTTGCGCGGCGGCGAGATCTCGGCGTAGGGCGCGGCCATCGGGCTGCCCATCGCGAGGATCGACATGTCCCACTCGGCGATGAACAGGCCCTCCTCGCCGCCGTAGTCGCAAGTGAGGTACACCTCGCCGTCCCAGCCGCTGCCGTTGCCGTCGGCCGCGTCGATGTACACCCAGGCCGGCTGGCCCGTGCCGGTGTAGCCCTGGCCGTAGGCCTCCAGATAGCCGGTTCCGGCCGCGCCGGCGTTCGACACGAAGTCGTACACCGTCATGTCGTATTCCCGGTAGTAGCTGGGCTCGTGGACCGCGAACCAGGAGTTCTCGCAGAGGTCGGTGTCGGTGTCGCTGTCGGAGTCGCTGTCGCTGTCGGTGTCGCTGTCTGAGTCGGCGTCGGCGTCGGTGTCGGCGTCGGCGTCGGTGTCGGTGTCGGTGTCGGTGTCGGTGTCGGTGTCGGTATCCGTGTCCGTGTCCGTGTCGGACTCGGTGGACGTGTCGTCCTTGCCCGGGTCGCCGAAGGCCTCGTCGTTGGAGTACGAGCCGCCGGTGCAGCCGGAAAGACCGGCGGTGGCGGCGAGTAGCGTGATGATCGTGCGCATGCGAATCGGTGCCTCGGAGCGACCGCACCGGATAGCACGGGCGTCGCCGCGATGGCAACACACATGCCCCCCCTGTTGGTGAAGGACTTGTCCGCGTTGTGGACGGGCGATCGCGTGCTTCGCGACGTGTCGGTGCTCATGGCGGGTGGGCAGGTGGTCGAGGTGGGGTCGGTCGACGTCCCGAGCGGCGCGGTGGTGATCGACGGATCCGGGCGGATCGGCGTGCCGGGGCTCGTCGACGCGCACACCCACCTCGTCCACGCCGGCACGCGCCTCGGCGACTTCGCCAGGCGCCTCGCGGGCGCGAGCTACACCGAGATCCTCGAGGGGGGCGGAGGGATTCATACCACGGTCGCCGCGACTCGCGCGGCCAGCGAGGCGTCCCTCGCGGGGCTAGCCCGGACGCGGCTGCGCGCGATGCTCGAGCGCGGCGTCACCACCGTGGAAATCAAGTCGGGCTACGGGCTCGACGTCGCGACCGAGGTGAAAATGCTCCGCGCCGCCCGCGCGGCAGCGTGGCCGATCGACGTGTCCACCACCTTCCTCGGCGCCCACGCGGTGCCTGCTGGTCGCGACCGTGCCGAGTACGTCGCCGAGGTGAGCGGACCCATGCTGGAGGCCTGCGCCCCGCTGTGCGAGGCCATCGACGTGTACTGTGATCGCGGCGCCTTCACCGTCGACGAGGCGGCGACCATCCTCGCCGCCGGGAAGGCCCGGGGGCTCGCCCTCCGGGTTCACGCCGAGCAGGTGGCGCATACCGGGGTGGCGGCGCTGGGGGCGCGCATGGGCGCGCTGTCCTGCGACCACCTCGAGCAACTCGACGACGAGGGGGTGGCCGCCCTGGCCGAGCACGGGACCGTCGCGATGCTGTTGCCCGGCGCCATGCTCTACCTGCGCGACGCCCCCCCCCCGGTGGCAAAGCTGCGCGCCGCCGGGGTGCGCATGGCAGTGGCCACCGACTTCAATCCCGGCAGCTCGCCGGTGGCCGACCTCTGGACCTGCGCCACGCTGTCCTGCTTGACGATGGGCCTCTCGCCCGAGGAGGCCCTCGCCGGAATCACGGTGAACGCCGCCCGGGCGCTGGGACGGCCGGGCAAGGGGTGGATTGGCCCGGGCTCTGCGGCCGACCTCGCGATCTTTGATCCTCCACCCGGCGAGATTGCCGACCCCCGTGTGCTGGTGCAGCACATGGGGGGGCATCGCGCCGAGATGGTGTTCATCGCCGGGCGCCGCGCGTGCTGACCGCGATCCGTTACGAGCCGGGCACCCTCTACTTGCTCGACCAGCGCCTGCTCCCCGCCGAGGAGCGATGGCTGGCGCTGGCGACGGCGAGCGAGGTGGCCGAGGCGATCCGGTGCATGGTGGTGCGCGGGGCCCCGGCGATCGCCATCGCCGCCGGCTACGGCCTCGCGCTGGCCGCGCGACTTGGCAGCGACCTCGACGAGGCGGCGAGGGCGCTGGTGGCGGCGCGTCCCACGGCGGTGAACCTCCGCTGGGGCGTGGATCGCGTGCGGCAGGCCCGCGACATCGAGGCCGCCGCGCGGGATCTCCACGGCGACGACCTGCGCGTCAATCTGGCCCTCGGCGAGCATGGCGCTCCCTTGCTCGACGGGGGTGTGCTGACCATCTGCAACACCGGTGCGCTGGCGACGGGCGGCCACGGGACGGCCCTGGGAATGGTGCGCTCCGCCATCGCCCATGGTCGCGACATCCACCTCTATGCCTGCGAGACGCGCCCGTGGTTGCAGGGCGCGCGCCTCACCGCATGGGAGTGTGCCCAGGACCGTATCCGCTGCACGCTGGTGGCCGACGGGGCTGCCGCGAGTGTGCTGGCCTCGGGTCGCGCCCGCGCGGTGGTCGTGGGCTGCGACCGCGTGGCGCGCAACGGCGACACCGCCAACAAGCTGGGCACGCTCAACCTCGCGGTGATCGCGCGCCACTTCGGCGTGCCCCTCTACGTGGCGATGCCCCGGTCGAGCTACGATCCGGCCACCGCCACCGGTCGCGACATCGTCGTGGAGGAGCGCGATCCCACCGAGCTCGGGGGCTACCAGGAGGGCCCGGTCGACGCCTGGAACCCGGCCTTCGACGTGACGCCGGCCGCGCTGGTGTCGGCGTGGGTCACCGAGAGGGGCGTGGTGCGGGTGCTGGGGGAGGGTTGAGGTGCCTCGCACCTGCGTCTGGGCGCCCCTGTCGGTCTCGTCAAACTCACTCGCCCGGCTGCTCGCAGGCGCCGTCGGCGCAGAAACACTGGCCTTCGCAGTAGTGATCCACCTCGCCCGTCTCGAAGAAGTGGGCCATCTGCTCCTGGGCGGCCCAGGCGCGGCGGGTGTCCTCGTGGGTGTCGTAGTTCTCGTCGGGCGGGGTGTTGGTGTAGGGCACCTCGGGGGCGCCGTGGTCGTACTCGGCCAGCGCGCTGCCGACGTGGGGGCCCGTCACCACGTCGACGCCGTACACCTCGCGCAACGCGGGATCGATGATCGCCGCCCCGAACGCCCGCGCCATGTTCTGGGCGCCGAGGGTGGCCACCTGCGCGTCGCCCACGGCGTCTTGCAGGAGTACCGCCTTGGCGGGCGTGCCCTCGCGCGGGCTCTCGTTCATCAGGCGCCCGTAGCCGCCGGCCTCGCCCGGGTCCCACACCTGCTGCAAGAGCCCCATCCAGAGCGCGAGCTCGCGCTGGTCGTCGTAGACCGACTGGAACAAACCGAAGAAGGGCGTGAAGTCGGAGCTGCGCGAGAGGAGCAGGGAGTAGGGTGCGCCGCCCACGCCGAGGGTCGCGCGCTCGATGTCCTGCGAGAGGGCGACGTAGGCCCCGCCGAGGATCGCGCCCTGCGAGTTGCCGTAGTAGTAAACTTCGCTGGTATCAAGAAGTGAAATACCGTCTACAGTTAGATTCTCATCGCGACTCATCGCGCCCTTCATCATCCACAGGGCGGCGTGGAACTCGATGAAGCCCTGCTGGGAGCGCTCGGCGATCATGGGAAAGCGGCCGAGGTCCTGGAGGATCATCAGCGTGATCGCGTCGGTGTCTTCCCCCTTCATCCCCGTCCAGTCGGTGGCGAAGATCACGTAGCCGTAGCGCTCCCCGATCTCGGACAGGTATCCGCCTTCAACCTCGTCTTGAGAGCCGAGGAGCCCGTGGCCGTACTGGAGGAGCTTCAGCGGGCGCGGCTCGGCCTGCGCGGTGCGCGGGACGATGATGGTGAAGGGCACCGTCGTGTCGCCGACATACTCGGGGAGCCCGTTGCTGTCGCGAGACAGCAGGGTGCCGGGCTCGTCCTCCTCGGTGTACCGGGGGACGGTCATCTCGCCGTAGATGCGTTTCCAGGTGTAGGCGTTCTCCTCGGCGGTGAACTCGGAGACCGAGGTGATGGTGTAGGGCGGCCCGTCGGCGCCCAGTCGCTCGCGAGCGTCGTCGCGCATCACCTCTCCCCGCAGCGCCACCGCGTCGGCCGACTTGATCACCAGGTCCCACGCGAGCTGCGTCTCGCCCTTCGACCAACCATCTGCTTCCAGCCTAGAGAAGACGTCGTCGTAGAGCGAGCGCCGTCCCTCGATGTTCCAGTCGTCGGTGGCGGTGCCGTCGCGGAGCGCAGCGAAGCCGGCGGAGGCGTCGACCGGGGCGCCGGCCTTGTCGACCAGCCCGCGGATGCCCACGACATAGCGGTGACCGTGCTCGAGCGGCACGGCAGGACGGATGAACAGGATGCGATTGCCCTCGGACGCGTTCCCCGCGTAGTCGAGCTCGGCCCAGTGGGGCACGCGGGCGCCGGTGTCCCAGTCGAGGATCACCGTGCTGCTGCCGTCGGCGATGGATGCGGCGATGTTGTCGTGTCCCACGAGGTTCGCGTCGGCCATGCCGGGGAACTCGGCAATCAGCGGGCCCATCGGGGAGAAGCCGTCGAGCTCGTTCCAGAGATCGGGCGCGGGCTGGTAGCTGATCTCGCCCTGCTGGGTGGCGGGGATGGTCGTGGCGCCGAGCCTCACGCGGTAGCCGGTGGGCGTGCTCGAGTCTTCGCGCAGGTAGAAGCTCGACGGGAAGGGGAGGCTGCACAGCGAGTCGCTGATCGGGTCGCAATCGGCGTACTCGGTGGGCGAAACGCCCGTGTCGTCGGTCGCGGGGCAGCCAAGCAAGGCGAGGAAGATCATGGTCGGGCTCGCGGAGGCGCCGACGGTAGCTCACCGATAAACGGGGCGCCATGCCCCCCTGCGCCCCTTGAGACGTCACGCCGTCGTCGATGTTGGCTCGGGCACCACCACGCTGGGCGTCTTCGAGGCTGGACCGGCAGGTTTCCTCGACCGCGTGTACCAGCAGGGCGAGGCGCTCCAGCTGATGCGGAAGATCGAAGCCAGCGGCGCCCTGTCGGCGTCGGCGGTTCAGGCCGTTGTCGCGACGTTGCGTGAGTTTGGCGAGAAGGCCCGCGAGCTCGGCGCGGCGAGCATCGAGGTGGTGGCCACGAGCGCCGTGCGCGACGCGCAAAATCGCGACGAGCTCCTGCGCGAGATCGTCACCGACGACGGGATGGCGGTGCGACTGGTGAGCGGCGAGGAGGAGGGCGACCTCGCCGCCCACGCGGTGCAGTGTACGCTACCCGTTCGCGACGCCGTCGTGGTCGACATGGGTGGTGGAAGCTTGCAGTTGTCTCTGCTGCGTGATCGCCTGCGCGTGGCGTCGATGAGCTTCCCGCTGGGCGCCCTGCGCCTTGCCGACCGGTTCCTCGTGGGCGACCCGCCGTCGCCCGACGCGCTGGTGGCCCTGCGCCGACACGTGGTCCACGCCCTCGGCGTGGTCCCCTGGTTGCCGGGCGCGCCGCTGGTCGCGGCGGGTGGCTCCGCTCGAGTGCTGGCCAAGATGGCGCGCAAGGCGGCGGACTGGCGGGTGAAGCACGGGCACGGCTACTGGCTCGACCACGACGCGATGCTCGACATGTACGAGCGCTTGTCCCGCGCGCCGGCGCGGGAGCGGGCAACGGTGCCGGGCCTGCCTGCCAGCCGCGTCGACAGCGTCGTCGCCGTGGCGCTCACGCTGTCGACCCTCACCCGGCTGGCGCGGCAGCCCGGCATGCACCTGTCCACCTACGGCATCCGCGAGGGCGTGGCCTTCCGTGCGCTGCACGGCCCCGAGCCCATCGACGACCCCGCAGCCGCCGGCATTGCCGGCCGCCTCGGCGGCGAGGGCCCGGCCTCCGCCTACGCGCCCCACGGGCTCAGCGCGCGGGAGTCGCGACTCTTCCGCGCGGCGACTGGCCAGCCAACCAGCGTGTTGATCGACAAGCCGATCCAGGGCTTCTGGCAGGAGGAGATCCTGCGGGTGGTGGCCGCGAGGTAGGGACTAGCGGCGCCGTCGCAGGCGTTCCTGGCTGCGCACCGGCTTGCCCTCGGTGACGACGCGTTCCTGTCCGCCGGTGGGCAAGATGCACGTGGCTTTCACGTTGTCGGCGAGCTGTAGCTCCAGGAAAGCGTCGATATCCCTGCATAGCTTGGCGTCGTGGACCGGGAAGGCGATCTCGATGCGGCCGTCGAGGTTGCGCGGCATCCAGTCGGCCGACGACAGGTAGTAGGCCGGTTCCCCGTCGTTCTCGAAGCGGAACACTCGGGCGTGCTCGAGGAACCGGTCCACGATGCGGATGGCGCGGATGTTCTCCGACAGTCCCTTGACCCCCGGCCGCAGGCAGCACGTGCCCCGGACGATGATGTCGACGCGAACCCCGGCCCGCGAGGCCTTGTAGAGCTCGTCGATGAGGGCGGGATCGACCAGCGCGTTGACCTTCACCACGATGCGCGCGGGCTTGTCCGCCCGCGCGTGCCTCGCTTCTCGACGGATCAGCCCCGCCATGTGCTCGCGCATGTGCATCGGCGCGAGCACCAGCTCGCGGAAGGCAGGGGGGCGCGCGTAGCCGGTGAGCAGGTTGAACAGCCAGGTGACGTCTTCGCCGACGGCCTCCCGCGAGGTGAAGAGGCTGTAGTCGCCGTAGAGCGCGGCGTTGGCCTCGTTGTAATTGCCTGTCCCGAGATGGACGTAGCGGCGGAGTCCCGAGCGAGAGCGCCGCACGACCAGCGCCGACTTGGCGTGGGTCTTGAGCCCCGTCACCCCGTACACCACGTGGGCGCCCGCGTCCTCGAGGCGCCGCGCCCACGCGATGTTCGACTCCTCGTTGAAACGGGCCCGCAGCTCCACCAGCGCCACCACCTCCTTGCCGAACTGCGCCGCCATCAGGAGCGCCTGCGCGATGCGACTCTGGGGCGTCATTCGGTACAGCGTCATCTTGATGGCGAGCACCTCGGGATCGCGCGCCGCCGTCTCGATGAAGCGCACCACGTCGTCGAAGCTCTCGTAGGGGTGGTGGACCAGGACGTCGCCCCGGTCGATCACGCGGAAGATGTCGCGACTGCGGGCGAATCTCGGGTGCCGCGAGGGCGCGTGGGGCACGAACTTCAACCCGGGACGATCCACCAGCGCGTAGAGCTGGAACAGGTCGGCAAAGGCGGTGAAGCCCTCGGCCTCGTAGATGTCGCCCGCGCCCAGCTCCAGCTCGCTCACCAGCCGTGGGAGGAACTCGCTCGACACGCCGGGCTCGCGCTGTAGGCGCACGGCGCCACCCAGTCGCCGCGCGCGCACCGCGCTCTCGACGGTGCGCAACAGGTCGTCGGCGCGGTCCTCGTCGTAGTCCAGTTCGGCGTCGCGGGTGACGCGGATCGCCCCGGCGCTCAATATCTTCGCGTCGCGGAAGAGTACGTCTAGGTTGAGACGGATGGCGTCCTCGAGGAGCGCCACGTGCACCTCGTCGGCCCGCGACGGCAGCCGGAGGAAACGGGGCAGCACGGCCGCCGGGATGTGGAGCACGCAGAAGTCGGCCGGCGCCAGCTCGGCTTCCTCGTCGTGCGGCTCGAGTTCCAGCACGAGGCAGAGTGTGCGGTTGGCCACGTGGGGGAAGGGGTGCCCCGGGTCGATGGCGATGGGGGTGATCACCGGCAACGCGCTCTCGAGGAACCACTTCCGCAGGAAACGCTCCTGCTCCGCGCTCCACTCGCCTGCCCGGCGAAGGTACACGCGCTCCCGCGCCAGCGCCGGGAGCAGCTCGCGGAGCATGAGGCGGTGTTGCTCGGCCACGAGCTCGTGCGCGCGCTTGCTCACCGCCGCCAGCACCGCGGCCGGGGCCATGCCATCGGGGCCGGGGAGCGACACGCCGCCGTCGACCTGCCGGTGCAGGCCGGCCACGCGGACCATGAAGAACTCATCGAGGTTGCTGGAGAAGATGGCGAGGAACTTGAGGCGTTCGAGCAAGGGGACGGTCGGGTCGCGGGCCTCGTCGAGTACCCGCGCGTTGAACTCCAGCCAGCTCAGCTCCCGGTTGACCAGGGCACGGTGGGGCATCGCGCCAATGTGCCCCGTCGTGGTAGAGTGCGCCGTCCCGGAGGTCGGATGCCGCCGCAATGCCGCGTGGGCGACCAGTCACAGGTTCCCGCCGACGCCCATGGCTGTCCCGCCTGTCCCCACCCGGCGGTGGGTCCGGCGGTGGCCGGTTCGCCCAACGTGATGGTCAACTCGATGCCCGCCTTGCGGGTCACCGACCCGGGGATTCACGCGGCCTGCTGTGGCCCCAACACCTGGGTGGCCGCCAAGGGCAGCGGCACGGTGTTCATCAACAAGCTCCCGGCTCATCGCCTCGGCGACATGGACACGCACTGTGGCGGCGTGGGCCAGATGATCCAGGGCAGTCCGAACGTGCTCGTGGGCGGGTAGCCGCATCGTCCCGCTCGTATGCCCGCGCTGCCGTCACGTGGACGGAGCCGGGAACCTGCAACTCTCGGGGCTCTACGCCACCGGCCCGGTGCTCCACTGCGCTTGCGGCGCTCGCTACCCCGTCGTCGCAGGCATCCCCATCGTCCTCGCCGACGTCGCGAGCTGGGCGGCCTCCGAGGGGCTGGACGCGCTCCGCGCCGATGCCGACCCCGAGCTGCTCGACCTGCTGGTCCCCCCGGGCAGCGCCGCCGCCCGCAACCGCGAGCTGGCGAGGGTGTACGCCGCCGCGCCTCGCGATCCACTCGTCGATTGGGTGGATGCCGAGCTGTCGCGACTGGGGGGCCTCGTGCTGGAGCTCGGGTCTGGCCCCGGCCACCCGGGGACGGTGCGCGTGGACCTCAACCACCGGCTCCTCCGCGCCGGCCCTCCGCCCGTCGACCTCGTGCCCGACCCCCGCTTCGAGGAGAGCCTCGCGGTGCGACCGGGCGTCGCGCTGTGCGCCGACGCGATCGACCCGCCCTTCCCGCCGGAGTGTTTCGACGGCGTGACTCTCGTCAACCTGCTGGATTCATGTCGCGACCCAGGCCTTGCCCTCGCGCAGGCCGAGGCGCTCCTGAGGCCCGGGGGAACTCTCATCGTCACCTGCGCCTTCGCCTTCGGCGAGCCCACGCCGGCCTCGCGCCGATTCGACGAGACGGACTTGTTGCGCGCGCTCTCCGGCGAGGGCGAGATCGGCGGGCACGCGCTGGGCAGCCGCCTCGAGCGCGTGGACGACGACCTCGAGTGGACGCTCCGCATCTCCCCGCGCACCCGTCACGTTCACCGCGCCCTGGCCCTCGTGGCGCGCAAGCCGGGGTAGACTGCGGGGATGGCCAGCGCCCTCCCCACGCCCGCGCACAAACACCCGCCTCGCAAGTAGTCCCGAGTTCGGGTCGCGTGGTGTCCCGGTGCCGCGCCCTCGGCGCTATACTGGCGGCTCGCCCTGCTCGGAGCCCAAATGCCCAAGGTCACCGACCGCCACGGTCGCCCCACGTCTGGCCAGATGCCCGGCCTCGTCGAAGGCATCTGCGTCGACAACGTCGACCCCGAGAAGCTGGGTCGCATCAAGGTGAAGTTCCCCACGCTCCCCGACATGCCCGAGTCGTGGTGGGCGCGCCTGTCGATGCCGATGGCGGGTCGCGAGCGTGGCTGGGTGACCATCCCCGAGAAAGACGACGAGGTGCTGGTCGGCTTCGTCCACGGCGACATCAACAACGCGGTCGTGCTCGGATCGCTCTACAACGGGGTGGACACGCCTCCCTACGCCAACGAGGACGGGGAAAACAACCTCCGGGTGTTCCAGAGCCGCTCCGGTCACCGCCTCACCTTCGACGACAAGAGCGGCGACGAGCGCATCGAGCTGATCTCGCACAACGAGGAGATCCGCATCATCTGGGACGCCAAGGAAAAGACCCTGAGCATC
>VGRE01000147.1 GCA_016875435.1 Deltaproteobacteria bacterium
TGGTGGCCGGGAAGCGGATCTTCACTGGAAGAACGCGCGACGTTTGCATGCCCTGCGATCGCGGCCACGTGCTCGCCCGCGTTCACCTCGGCGGCGCCGAGGTGGCCGAGGCGGCGGTGCTGGCGGCGGAGGCGGCCCGTCGCGACTGGTCGGCCTTGTCGTGGGAGTCGCGCTCGGCGGTGTTCCTGCGCGCCGCCGACCTGCTCACGGGGCCCTGGCGCGACCGGGTGAACGCCGCCACCATGCTCGGGCAGGCCAAGACCGTGCACCAGGCCGAGATCGACAGCGCCTGCGAGCTGATCGACTTCTGGCGCTTCAACGTTCATTTCTATCGACAGATCCTCGCTGAGCAGCCCCCGGCGCACTCGCCGGGCACCTGGAACCGCACCGATCACCGCCCGCTCGACGGCTTCGTGCTGGCGATCACCCCCTTCAACTTCACCTCCATCGCCGGGAACTTGCCCACGGCGCCGGCGCTCACCGGCAACACCGTGGTGTGGAAGCCGGCCGTCACCTCGTCGCTGAGCGCGTGGAAACTCTTCGAGCTGCTCGAGGCGGCGGGTCTCCCGGCGGGCGTCATCAACTTCGTCAACGGCGACGGGGCCGACGTGGGCCCGGTGCTCTACGGTCGACCCGAGCTCGGCGGCGTACACTTCACCGGCTCCACCGGCGTGTTCCAGGGTATCTGGCAGAGCATCAGTCGCGACATCGCGCGTTATCGCTGCTACCCACGGCTCGTCGGCGAGACAGGCGGCAAGGACTTCATCGTCGCGCACCCCAGCGCCCACGCGCGCGCGCTCGCGGTGGCGATCGTGCGAGGCGGCTTCGAGTACCAGGGACAGAAGTGCTCGGCGGCCTCGCGGGTGTACGTGCCGCGGTCGCTCTGGCCGGCGGTGCGGCAGCACTGCGCCGAGATGATGGCCGAGATGAAGCAGGGCGACGTGCGCGACTTCGGCAACTTCGTGGCGGCGGTGATCGACCAGCGGGCCTTCAAGAAGCACGACAGCTGGCTCGGGCGGCTGCGCGCGGAGACCGAGATCGTCGCCGGGGGGCACGCCCACGGCGACAAGGGCTGGTTCGTGGAGCCCACGCTCTGCCGGGTGGACGATCCGCGTCACGAGGTGATGCAGACGGAGCTGTTCGGCCCCATCGTGTCGGCCTTCGTGTACGACGACGCGGACTGGTCGAGGGTGCTCGGGCTGGTGGACACCGGCTCGCCCTACGCGCTCACCGGCGCGGTGTTCAGCGACGACCGCTACGCGGTGGAGGAGGCCCTCGCGGCGCTGCGCGGCGCGGCCGGGAACTTCTACATCAACGACAAGCCCACCGGCGCCGTGGTGGGGCAGCAACCCTTCGGCGGCGGGCGGGCGAGCGGCACCAACGACAAGGCCGGCGCGGCGCTCAACCTCCTGCGCTGGATCTCGCCGCGTTCCATCAAGGAAACCTTCAACCCGCCGCTGGACTGGCGCTATCCGTTCCTGGGCTAGCGGTTGATTCCCGTCGTTGCCCGTCCCCGGCCGGGGCACCCGTGGATCTTCTCCAACGAGATCGTGTCGCCGCCGGTCATCTCGCTGCCGCCGGGCGGCGCGGTGGAAGTGCGCGATCCGGGCGGAAAGTTCATCGGCCGGGGCTACGCCAACCCCCGCTCGTTGATCTCGATCCGGCTCTACTGCGGCCCCCACGACTCGCCCGACGACCCCGCGCTGTTCGAGAGCCGGGTGCGCGAGGCGCTCTTCCTGCGGGCGCGCGTCGTCCCCGGGCGGAAGAGCTACCGGCTCGTCGCCGGCGAGGCCGACGGTCTCCCCGGGCTCGTCGTCGACCGCTACGACGACGTGCTCAGCGCGCAGGTCACCTCCCTCGGCATGGAGCAGCGTCGCGACCAGGTGCGGGCGGCGCTGGAGGCGGTGATCGCCCCGCGGGGCGTGGTGTTCCGGGGCGACGTGAAGCTGCGAGAGTTGGAGGGCCTCCCGCTCGAGAAAGGAGTGTGGTGGGGTGACGTTCCCGAGCGCGTGCCCTTCGAGGAGAACGGCGTGCGCTACGAGGCCGACCTCGTGGGCGGCCAGAAGACAGGTTTCTTCTTCGACCAGGCCGAGAACCGCGCGTGGATGGCCTCGCGCTGTGCCGGGGCGCGCGTGCTCGACGTCTTCGCCCACATGGGCGGCTGGGCGCTCACCGGGCTGGTCAACGGCGCCAGCGCCGCCAGCACCATCGAGTCGAGCCCGGCGGCCAACGCCCTGATCCGCCGCAACGCCGAACTCAACGGCGTGAGCATCGACGTGATCGAGGGCGACGCCCGCGAGGAGATGGCGCGGCTGCCTCCCGGGAGCTTCGACATCGTGTGCGTCGATCCCCCGGCCTTCGCCAAGAACCGCAAGTCGGCGGGGGCGGCGCTACCCGCGTACAAGGCGGTGAACGCCGCGGGGGCACGGCTGGTTCGCCCGGGTGGGCTCCTCTTCGCGTCGTCGTGCTCGCACCACGTGGAGCCCGAGCGCTTCGCCGAGGCGGTACACCAGGGCGCGCGGCAGGCCGGTCGCCGCCTCGCGCGGGTGCGCGTGGGTGGCCAGGCCGCCGATCACCCGGTTCTCCCCGGCGCCCGGGAGACGGAGTACCTCAAGCACATGGTGTTTGTCGTTCGCTAGAGGTAGCCGAGCGCCTTGAGCCGCTCGACTTCCTCGGGGCTCACGCCCTCGGCGCCCTTGATGGCGTCGATGGAGGCCTTGAACGAGGGATCATCCGGGAACTTCTTGTCGCCCGCCGCCAGCAAGTCGATGGCGCCGGTGGAGTCGTTGGCCGCCTTGGCCTCGTCGGCGAGCTGGCGGAAGAGCGCGGCGGTGAGTTGCGTCCCGAAGTCTTTCTCCAGCCGTTCCAGCTCTTTCGACGTCTCCGCGCCCTTGCCGACCTTGGCAAGCGCGTGCAGGCGCACCGTCTCGAGGCCCCAGGCCGCCGCCTTGTCGCCGGCAGCCACCTTGAGTCCCTCGTCGACGCTGGTGATCGCCTTGCCGTGGTCGCCCGCGTCGAGGGCGGCCTGGGCCTCGGTGCGCCAGTCAGCTGCGGTCTTGCCGCCGCAGGCGAGGAGGGACAGGGCGAGGAGGAGCGTCGTCATGGAGGCCTCGGAACGGCACGGTGCTAACCGCGGCGAAGGCCGGTCGTCGTGTCGAGCCTTGTCAGCAGCTGTGCAGCGCGGGTGCAGACCCGTGGCGATCGCCGGGCCCTTTGGGTATACGCCGCGCCATGTTCGCCTACATCGGCCCGGGCGCGGGCTTCGCCTTCGCCGGCTCGCTCCTGGTGCTCGTGGCCGCCTTCGCTCTGGCGCTGGGCACCATCCTGCTGTGGCCGATCAGCTTCGCGTGGAAGACCATCAAGGTGGGCAACCCCTTCAAGAACGCCAGCGCTCGCCGGGTGGTGGTGATCGGTTGCGACGGGATGGACCCGGGCATGACGGCGCGGCTCTTGCAGCAGGGCAAGCTCCCCAACCTGCGCAAGCTGATGGACAAGGGCGCCTTCCGCCCGCTCGACACGTCGAACCCGTCGATGTCGCCGGTGGCCTGGAGCACCTTCGCGACCGGCGTGGATCCGTCGCGACACGGCATCTTCGACTTCATCACGCGCGACCCCTGCACCTGCGCGCCGATGTTGTCGTCGACCGACATCGGCCAGGCCAAGCGCGTGGTGAACATCGGCAAGTACATCGTGCCGCTCGAGAAGCCGAAGATTCGCCTGTTGCAGAAGTCCCAGCACTTCTGGAAGCTCCTCGGCGAGAAGCACATCTTCTCGATCATCCAGCGCGTCCCCATCACCTTCCCGCCGGTGCCTTTCCGCGGGCTGTTGCTCTCGGGCATGTGCGTGCCCGACCTGCGCGGCAGCCAGGGCACCTTCAGCTTCTTCTCCACGAGGAACGACGACGGCGTGCCGGCGTTCACTGGCGGCGAGCAGACCATCCTGCGCCCGAAGGGCAACACCATCCGCTCGCGCATCGTGGGCCCCGACAACGGCATGGTGAAGGGGGGCGGCCGCATGACGCTGCCGTTCACGCTCACCATCGCCGATGACAAGAAGAGCGTGCGCCTGCAGGTCGACGGGGCCGACCCCATCGACCTGTTCCCGCAGGTGTACTCGCCGTGGATCACGCTGAGCTTCAGCGCGGGCCTGGGCGTGGAGGTGAAGGGCATCGCGCGCTTTTACGTCGTGAGCATCGAGCCGCACGTCAACCTCTACATGACGCCGATCCACATCGACCCGGAAAACCCGGCGATGCCGATCAGCCACCCCGAGGTGTACGCGGTGTACCTCGCGAAGAAGCTCGGGCCCTACGCCACGCTCGGCCTCGCCGAGGACACCTGGGCGCTCAACGAGCGCGTGATCGACGAGAAGGCCTTCTTCGCGCAGGCGATGGACATCTGCGACGAGCGCGAGGGCATGCTGTGGGACGCGCTGGAGCACGTGCGCGAGGGGCTGGTCACCACGGTGTTCGACACCACCGACCGCGTGTCGCACATGTTCTACCGCTACCTCGACCCCACCCACCCCGCGAACCGCGACAAGCCCACCGAGGGCGAGCTGCGCGACGCGATCGAGCGCGTGTACATTCACATGGACGGCGTGATCGGCAAGGTGATGGCCAAGCTCGGCGACGACCCGCGGAGCGTGCTCATGGTCATCTCCGACCACGGTTTCACCAACTTCCGCCGCGGCGTGAACCTCAACACCTGGCTCAAGCAGGAAGGATACCTGCACCTCAAGGACGACGCGGAGCTCAGCGGCGACTGGTTCGAGAAGGTGGACTGGAGCCGTACCAGGGCGTTCTCACTCGGCCTCACCGGCATGTTCATCAACCGCAAGGGGCGAGAGCGGAGTGGCATCGTGGCCGAGGGCGAGGAGTACCGCGCGCTGGTGCGGGAGATCAAGGGCAAGCTGGAGGCGCTCGAAGACCCGGAGACGGGCGCGCGCGCCATCCGCCGCGTGGAGATCGCGATGGCGGCCTTCGACGGCCCCTACCGCATCGACGCCCCCGACCTGTTGATCGGCTACGAGGGCGGCTACCGGAACTCCTGGGAGTGCGCCACCGGGTCGGTCACGCGGACCGTGTTCTGCGACAACACCAAGTCGTGGTCGGGCGACCATTGCGTGGATCCCACCATCGTCCCGGGCATCCTGTTCTCGTCGCGACCGCTCGTCACCGAGCACCCGAAGCTGGTCGACATCCCCTTCACCATCATGCGGCTCTTCGGCCAGGCGCCGCCCAAGTACATGCAGGGCGGGATGATCCTCGCCGAGGGCGCGCAGGACGCCCCGGTGAAGGGTTTCTTCGACCTGCGGCGGCTGGAGCAGTCTGGCTGCGCACCCGGCGCCCTTGCCGTGCTCGACGAGGTGTCGCATGGCGTGGCGTAGCGGCGCCGTGCTCGCGCTCGCGCTGGCCTCCTGCGCGCCCGAGCCGCCCGATGTCCCGACGATGTTCGTGCTCGGGGTCGACGGGATGGACCCGGTGATCCTCCAGCGCTTGATGAACGAGGGCAAGCTCCCCAACCTCGCGGCGCTGGCGAGGGAAGGGGGGTTCTCGGAGCTTGGCACCGTCAACCCGCCTCAGAGCCCGGTGGCCTGGTCGAGCTTCGTCACCGGCCTCGACCCCGGCGGTCACGGCATCTTCGACTTCGTCCACCGCGACCCGGTCCGCTACGTGCCGATCAGCTCGGCCACGCCGCCGGTGACCGACCCCGGCTCCGCCATCGAGATCGCGGGCTACTACTTCCCCATCGGCGCGCCCGAGGTGCTCAACAATCGCGGCGGGGTGCCCTTCTGGGACCGGTTGCTCGACGAGGGCGTCGACGTGGAGATCTTCCGCGTGCCGGGCAACTACCCGCCGCCCGAGAGCGACGCGAAGGTGCTCTCCGGCATGGGCACGGTCGACGTGCGCGGCGGCTACGGCGTGTACACCTGGTTCACCGACCAGGCGGTGCCCGACAAGGAGAGCAAGAAGGGCGACATCCAGCTGGTGACGGTGGAAGACACCGACCTCGACGGCACGCCCGACACGGTGCGGGCCAACATCAAGGGCACGCCCGACGTGTTTCACCTGCCGCCGGGAAAGATCCCGGGCGACAACGACTACCTCACCGCCCCGATCAACTTCTACCTCGACCCCGACACCGACACGGTGATGGTGGAGGCCCTTGACGACGTGGCGGTGCTCGCCGAGGGCGAGTGGTCGGACTGGATGACGGTGAGCTTCGACGCGCTGCCGATGGGAGCGATGCCCTTCTCCGGGATCGTACGCTTCTACGCCAAGGAGCTGCGACCCGGATTCGTGGTGTACGCCTCGCCGGTGAACATCGCGCCCGACAGCCCCGCGCAGCCGATCACCACCCCCGAGGACTTCGCCGAGGATCTCGCCGCGGCGATGGGCGACTTCTACACGCAGGGCATGCCGGAGGAGACCAACGCCCTGAAGGACACGTTGTTCTCCGACGACGACTACCAGCGGCAGGTGGCGCTCGTCCAGGAAGACACGCGCGAGTTGATCGACGTGGCGATGGCGCGCCTACAGCCGGGCGACATGGGATTCGTCTACGTGAGCGACGTCGACCTGCAGTGCCACATGCTCTGGCGGCACGGGGATCCCAAGCACCCCGGCGCGCCGCCGCACCCGGCCTACGAGGCCGCGGCTGCCAGCGAACACGCCGACGACATCGAGGGCTACTACCGCGCCGTCGACGACCACCTCGCGCGCATCCGGGCCAAGCTGCCTGCCGACGCCACCCTCCTGGTGATGAGCGACCACGGCTTCCAGCCCTTCCGTCGCGAGGTGCACCTCAACACCTGGCTGCGCGACCACGGTTGGCTGACCTTGAAAGAAGGCAAGACCACGGGACAGATCGCGGCCGGCGACGTGGACTGGACCAGGACCCGCGCCTACGGCATCGGCTTCAACGCGGTGTACCTCAACCTGGCGGGCCGCGAGGCCGAAGGCATCGTCAAGCCGGGCGAGGCGAGCGCGGTGATGGCGGAGCTCTCCGCGCAACTCCTCGCGGTCGCCGACCCCGTCGACAACGCGCGCGTGATCAAGAGCGTGTCGCGTTCGAGCGAGATCTACGCCGCCACCCGGCGGGCCGAGGCCCCCGACCTCGTGGTGGGCTACGACGCCGGCTACGGGGCATCGGACGAGTCGACCCTCGGCGAGATCGTCGAGGGCTGGATCGAGGACAACACCTCGCGCTGGTCGGGCAACCACCTGATGGACCCGTCGGTCGTGCCCGGCGTGTTGCTTTCGAACAAGAAGATCGCGGCCGGTCCGCACGACCTCATGGACGTGACGGTCACCGTGCTCCACCACTACGGTGTTGCCCCCGCCGAGGGCATGGGTGGCAAGCCCGTGCTCGCGGATTAGTCCCGACCCCCTTTTCCTGGGAGCCCCCATGTTTGGCTTCGGCAAGAACGTCTCGGTGAAGATCGACAAGGATCTCTACGCCCGCGTGGTGAAGGTGGCGGACGTGGCCGGCTACGCCACTGCCGACGAGTTCATCGCTCACGTGCTCGAGAAGGAGATGCTCCACTTCGAGGACAGCAAGTCGGATGAAGACATCCGCGCGAAGCTCAAGGGCCTCGGCTACATCTCCTAGTCGCGACTCGTGGACTCCTTGCTCCACCTCTGTGGCGTCGTGTTCGACGTGGTGCTCGCACCGCTGGGACACGACCGCCCCGAGTTCGACATGCTCGCATGGCCGGTGATCGCCGGCGTGGTGGCGCTCCTGGTCTACAAGCGGGTGTCGAACCAGAAGGGCATCGCCCGCGCGAAGAACAGGATCCAGGTGCACCTGCTGGAGGTGGTGCTGTACCGCGACGATCTGTTCGCGGTGCTGGTCGCGACGGCCAAGGCGCTCGGGCAGAACTTCCTTTACCTGGCCTACAACATCGTGCCGATGCTGGTGATGTTCGCGCCGATCACGCTGGTGCTCGTGCAGCTCGTGGCGCACTACGCCTACCGGCCCCTCGAGCCGGGCGAGCCGGTGCTGGTGCAAGTGGAGCTCGCCGACTCGGCGCGCTCCCGCGCGCGCGAGATCCAGCTCGAGTTGCCGGACGGTGTCACGCTCGATGCGCCCCCGGTGCGCACCACCGACGGCCGCGCCGCGTATCGGGTGGTCGCGACCGAGGGCGACCACGTGCTCCGCTTCACGCTCGGCGGCGAGGTGCAGGACAAGGCGCTGGCGGTGGGCGGCGAGAACCGGAAGGTCCCGGTGCTGCGCGGCCACGGGCTCGACGCGGTGCTCTACCCGGGCGAGCGGGCCCTGCCGAGCGACAGCGCCTTCCAGACGATCAAGGTGAGCTGGGAGGAGAGGGGCCTCGGTCCATTCCCCAGCGGCGAGGCTGGCATTCTCGTCTGGTTCTTCGTCTTCTCGCTCGCGGCCGGCTTCCTGCTCAAGGACCGTTTCGGCGTCACGCTCTAGCCCCGGACCCTGTCGATGGACTTTCTCTCTCGCTTGTTTGGCCGTGCCCCCCAGGGCGAGCCGGTGGTCATCGTGTCGGGCCTGCCGCGCTCCGGCACCTCGATGATGATGAAGATGTTGGAGGCGGGCGGGCTCTCGGTGCTCACCGACGGCGAGCGGGTGGCCGACGTCGACAACCCGAAGGGCTACTACGAGGTGGAGCGGGTGAAGAACCTCGAGAAGGAAACCGACAAGAGCTACGTGCGCGAGGCGCGCGGCAAGGTGCTCAAGGTCATCTCCTTCCTCTTGAAGTTCCTGCCCGACGACAACGACTACCGAATCATCTTCATGCGTCGCGACCTGAACGAGGTGCTCGCCTCGCAGAACAAGATGCTGAAGCACCGCCAGGAAACCGGTGGCACCGCCGACGACAAGGCGATGACCGAGCACTACCTCAACCACCTCGCCTCCATCCGGGTGATGGCCCGGAAGAAGGAGAACTGGCAGGTGCTGGAGGTCCGCTACGACGAGGCCGTGAAAGACGGCAAGTCCGTGGCGAAGCAGATCAACCAGTTCCTCGGCGGCAAGCTCGACGAGGCCAAGATGTCCGAGGCGGTCGACGCGGAGTTGTACCGCAATCGGAAGGACAAGATCGCGAAGGG
Organism: Deltaproteobacteria bacterium; assembly: GCA_016875435.1. Classification (GTDB taxonomy): domain Bacteria; phylum Myxococcota_A; class UBA796; order UBA796; family SXON01; genus SXON01. The sequence goes on from VGRE01000147.1 coordinate 9,080, forward strand.
GTGAGAGGCCGAGGGCGAGGGTGCCCGCGCCCTCGGGGACAGGCGTAGGTGTAGCTGCTCCGGGCCGTCCGGTGAACGCCTGGCGGTCGCGCCCAAGGGCTCAGTCGTTCATGGCCGCGACTTTCAGCGCCTCGTTTGTGGCGTCGTAATAGCTCACGTACACGCGGTCGTCGGGACCGATGGCGATCGACGGGGCGATCCCCACGTCGCCGACGGCGTCGACGGTCCACGTCGACCAGCTCCCGCCCACCATGCCGGCCACCTTGAGATTGCCGTTGGACTCGTCGTAGTAGGCAATCCAGGGCTCGTCGGCACTGTTGAAGGCGAGTTGGGCGTAGCCGCCCACGCTCCCGGCGCTGTCGAGGGTGGTGGCGCTCCACGTCTGCGAACCGGCGTCACGGCAGCCATAGACGAGGTTCGCGCTGGTGTTGTCCTGGTAGGCGAGGCACGCGGTGTCGTCGCTTTGCAACGCGAGGGAGGTGTACCACGCGTCGGCGGCCACCGACTCGTTGACAGTGCTCTCCCGGAAGTCGGAATACTGCGCCTCGGAGCCTAGCAAGTTGTCGTCGAACCACGCCACGTGATCGTAGTCGGCGCTGTCGATGGCCAGGGTGGTGAAGTAGCCGGTGCCGTAGGTCCAGGCCCAGAGGATGTCGATGTCGGTGTAGATCGCCACCCCGTACGTCGTGTAGTCTGCCAGGCGGGGAACGAGATAGTCGGCGTCGAAGTAGGCGAAGGATGGCAGGTTGCTGCTGTCGACGGCGATGCTGACGTAGTGTCCGATGTCGGTCGACGCGGAGTAGGCGTAGCCATCGACGAGGTAGCCCGTGTCCCAGGCGCCAGAGGCGTCCATCCAGCCAAACCAGAGATCGGTGACGCCGCCGGACCGCCAGGTGTAGGCGATCTGCAGCTGGTCGGCGCTATCCACCGCCATGTCGAGCGACTCGCCCACCGAGCTGTCCGACACGATCTCCGTCGCGGCGGACCAGCCCGTGCCGTCGTCGGCGGCATAGCGCAGGGTGCCGGCATCGGCGTCGCGGTACACCACGTGTACCGTGCCGGTGGTGTCGACGGCGATCGCCGAGGGATTTCCCGCGTCGGTGCTGCTGTCGAGGGTCTCCACCTCGAAGGGCTCGTCGGTCGACCCGTCGCAGTCGTTGTCGACGGAATCGCCCGTGGTCTCGGCGGTGGCCGGGCTGGCGCTGCCGTCGGTGTCGTCGCAGTCGTTGTCGCGCCCGTAGCCGTCACCGTCGAGGTCGTCGTCGGGCGTGCGGGGATCGCAGTCGTCGTCGGTGCCGTTGTAGGCTTTCTCCGAGGCGCCGGGGTTGGTGGCCGGGTCGGTGTCGTCGCAGTCCTGCGCCTCGCCGTAGTCGTCGCCGTCGAGGTCGTCGTCGGGCGTGCGGGGATCGCAGTCGTCGTCGGTGCCGTTGTACTCGGTCTCCTCGGCGCCCGGGCCCACGTCGCGGTCGGTGTCGTCGCAGTCGCCCTCGTTCTCCGTCACCCCGTCGCCGTCGTCGTCGGTGTCGCGCGGGGACGTGCCCGTGTCCACGTCGGCGTCGGCGTCGGCGTCGGCGTCGGCGTCGGCGTCGGCGTCGGCGTCGGCGTCGGCG